>CAZLLB010000160.1:0-7995 GCA_964560165.1 uncultured Parvibaculum sp.
GCAGATCGTCGGCGATGCGTCGGGCGAGATTTCGCATCTGCATGAGCGCGAATGCTCCGCTCAGCGCCGCAACCAGAAAGTCGTCGAGCTTGCGCCGAGCCCGTCGCTCTCGCCCGCGCTTCGCGAGGCGCTGACCACTGCGGCGGTCAAGCTTGCAAAAGCCGCCGGTTACGACAATCTCGGCACGTTTGAATTTCTGGTCGATGCGAGCGGCATGGAGACCTTCGCCTTCATCGAGGCCAATCCGCGTCTTCAGGTCGAGCACACCGTCACGGAAGAAATCACAGGTGTCGATCTCGTTCAGGCGCAGCTTCGCATTGCGGGCGGCGCGACATTGGCAAAGCTCGGCCTGACGCAGCATGAGATTGCGAACCCTCGCGGGTATGCCATCCAGCTTCGCGTCAACATGGAGACGATGGACGCCGAGGGTAATGCCAAGCCCGCTGGCGGTGTCCTTTCCGCCTTCGAGCCGCCATCTGGCCCCGGCATTCGCGTCGATACATTCGGCTATGCGGGCTATCGCACCAGCCCGAGTTTCGATTCGCTGCTTGCCAAACTCATCATCCATTCGCGCTCGCCCGATTATGCCGACGCGGTGCGCCGCGCCGCGCGCGCACTCAGCGAGTTTCGCATTGAGGGCGTCGCCACCAACATTCCTTTTCTGCGCAATCTCCTCGCACAAAAGGCTTTTGGTGCCAACGAGATCACCACGCGTTACATCGAAACTCATGCCGCCGAACTCGCCGCCGCGCCCAAGGATGATGCGCAGCGCTTTTTCGCCAGCACCTCGGGCGGCGGCGTCGCTGCGCAAACCGCGCATGTGAAAGGGCCTGAAAACTCTCTCCCCGTCGGCGCGCCTATGCAGGGCAAGGTCGTCAATATCGAAGTGGCGGAAGGCGACACGGTGCATCGCGGCCAGCAGATCGCGGTGCTTGAAGCGATGAAGATGGAGCATCTCGTTAAAGCCGATCAGAGCGGCATCGTCCGCCTTGTTGCCGCCGTGCCGGGCGAGGTTCTCTTCGAAGGCCAGCCGCTCATCTTCATCGAACCGAAAAATATCGGCGCGCAAGCTGCTGCCGTTGAGGAAGATCTCGATCTTGACCGCATCCGTCCCGATCTTGCCGAGGTGCGAGCGCGTATAGATATGGGGCTCGATGCAGGCCGCCCCGATGCGGTCGCTCGCCGCCGCAAGACCAATCAGCGCACGGCGCGCGAGAATATCGCCGATCTCTGCGACGATAACAGCTTCATCGAATATGGCGCGATGCAGCTTGCCGCCCAACGCCGCCGCCGTCCCATGGACGAGTTGATGAAGATGAGTCCGGCCGACGGCATGATCGCCGGTTTCGGTTCGATCAACGGTGCGCAGTTCGACGAGGAGAAATCCCGCGCGCTGGTTCTCGCCTATGACTACACGGTTTTCGCGGGCACGCAGGGCGCGATGAACCACAAGAAAAAAGACCGCATGTTCAAGCTCGCCGAACAGTGGAAAACGCCCATCGTCTTCTTCACCGAAGGCGGTGGCGGTCGTCCCGGCGATACGGATTCATTAGGCGTCGCCGGCCTCGATACGCCGAGCTTCCTCGCCTATGCGCAAATGTCCGGCCTCGTGCCGCGCATCGGCATCAATTCGGGCCGCTGCTTTGCGGGCAACGCGGCGTTGCTCGGCTGCTCCGACGTCATCATCGCGACGAAGAATTCCAACATCGGCATGGGCGGCCCGGCGATGATCGAAGGCGGCGGCCTCGGCGTCTTCACGCCCGATGAAGTCGGCCCCGTCAGCGTGCAGGCGCCCAACGGTGTCATCGACGTTCTTGTTGACGATGAAGCGGAAGCGGTTGCGGCGGCCAAGAAATATCTCGCCTATTTCCAGGGGCCGACGCCGAATTGGGAGTGCGCCGATCAGCGTTTGCTGCGCCATGCGATCCCTGAAAACCGCCTGCGCATCTACGATATTCGCGCGGTCATCAATGCGCTTTGCGACACAGGCTCAGTGCTGGAGCTTCGCCGCGATTTCGCTCATGGCATGGTGACGGCGCTTGTCCGCATCGAAGGCCGTCCCATGGGCCTCATCGCCAACAATCCGACGCATCTTGCCGGCGCGATCGATGGCGACGGCGCGGACAAGGCGTCGCGCTTCATGCAGCTTTGCGATGCGTTTGGATTGCCGATCCTTTCGCTTTGCGACACGCCCGGTTTCATGGTCGGGCCGGAGCATGAAAAGACCGCGCTGGTGCGCCGCGTCTCGCGCATGTTCGTCACCGCAGGCACCATGACGGTGCCGATGTTTACGGTCGTGTTGCGCAAGGGCTATGGGCTTGGCGCGCAGGGCATGGCGGGCGGCAGTTTTCATGCGCCCTTCTTCATCATCTCCTGGCCCACCGGCGAGTTTGGCGGCATGGGGCTCGAGGGCGCGGTGCGTCTTGGCTACCGCAAGGAAATGGAAGCGCTGAAAGATCCCGTCGAGCAGAAGAAGTTCT
This sequence comes from uncultured Parvibaculum sp., assembly GCA_964560165.1. Taxonomy (GTDB): domain Bacteria; phylum Pseudomonadota; class Alphaproteobacteria; order Parvibaculales; family Parvibaculaceae; genus Parvibaculum. The sequence goes on from CAZLLB010000160.1 coordinate 2,481, forward strand.
TCGACGAAAAAGTCGCCCGCTCCTATGAGCATGGCAAGGCGATCAACATGGCGGCGTTCCTCGAAATCGACGAGGTTATCGACCCCTTCGATACGCGCCGCTGGATCGCGCGTGGCTTGTCCTCGCTGCCCAAATTGCCGCATGCCGAGGGTAAGCGCCGGACGTTTGTGGATACGTGGTAACATTCGCCCAGAGACTGTCACCCCGGCATTAAAGCCGGGATGACATGATATTTTTCAAGCCCGCAAAGGCCACCATCCGTCCCATGCCCAAACCCGACACCCGCCATCTCGGCGTCCGCGCCATCATCGTCTTCTATCGCGAGTTCGAGCGCGTGACGCGGGACGCCGATATCAGCATCGCTCAATATCGCACCCTGCTTTATCTGAAGGGCGGGGCGAAGCGCGCGGGCGAGATCGCGGCGGCGGGCGCGGTGAAGAAGCCGACCATCTCCGCCATGCTCTCAAACCTCCGCGACAAGGGCTGGATCGTCGATGAGGCTGATCCGGCGGATGGCCGCGCCGTCTCCGTTGCGCTCACGCAAACGGGCCGGGCGCGCATCGACGCGCTGGAGGAAGCGCTTGCCGACCGCATGTCGGCGATCGTCCCCGCCGACGAGCTTGCCGATCTCATTTCGGCCCTGTCTGCCGCCTATCTCAGCTTCGGCATCACGCGGGAAGAGCGGCGCAAGGATATTGAGAGCCAGTTCATCGACTGACTTGGGGCTGACTTAGGCCTAATTAGTTTCCGTCATTGCGAGCGAAACGAAGCAATCCAGGGCCGCGAAGACTGGATTGCCGCGTCGTTCTGCTCCTCGCAATGACGGCATAAAGCTGGCTTGACACAAGCCGCGTTCCGTCCATATGGTTAGATCAACCTAACTATAAAGGAAGGGAGAACGCCATGGCCCATCGCTATGATCTCGTCGTCCGGGGCGGCATGCTTGCCGACGGCACAGGCACTCCACTCCGACAGGCGGATGTGGCCATTAAAGGCGGAAAGATCGCCGCCGTCGGTTCCTTCGAAGGCACTGGCGCTGAAGAGATCGACGCCAAGGGCCGCCTCGTCACGCCGGGTTTTGTGGATATCCACACCCATTATGACGGGCAGGCGACCTGGGACGAGCGGCTTCAGCCCTCAAGCTGGCACGGCGTCACCACCGCCGTCATGGGCAATTGCGGCGTCGGCTTTGCGCCGGTGCGGCTCGAGGATCACGATCGCCTCATCGAACTCATGGAAGGCGTTGAGGACATTCCCGGCGCGGCGCTTCATGAAGGCTTGAAGTGGAACTGGAAGAGCTTCCCCGACTATCTCGACGCACTCGCTGCGCGCCGTTTCGACATTGATGTCTGCGCCCAGCTTCCGCACGGGGCGCTCCGCGTCTTCGTCATGGGCGAGCGCGGCGCTCAGCTTGAGGCGGCGACGCCCGACGATATCGCGCAGATGAAAACACTGGCCGAGGAAGCGATGCGCGCAGGCGCCATAGGCTTTTCCACCTCGCGCACCCTCAATCACAAGACCGTCAAGGGCGATCCCACCCCGTCGCTGCGCGCCACCGAAGCCGAGTTGATGGGCATTGCCGAGGGTCTTCGCGATGCGGGCGCGGGCGTCATGGAATTCATTTCCGATTTCGATCAGCCCGATCAGAAGACCGAATTTGCGATGATCCGTCGCCTCGTTGAAAAATCCGGTCGTCCTCTGTCGCTCTCGCTGGCGCAGGCGCATGGCCGTCCCGAAGGATGGCGCTCGCTGCTCGGCCTCATCGAAGGCGCGGCGAATGATGGGCTTGCCATGCGCGCGCAGGTTGCGCCACGTCCCATCGGCGTTCTTTATGGTTTGCAGGCGAGCGTCAATCCGTTCACGACGCTGCCCTCCTATCGCGCCATCGCGGCCAAGTCGCTGGCCGAGCGTCTTGCCGCCATGCGCGATCCCGCTTTCCGCGCACGTATTTTCGATGAGGCGGAAGCTGCAAAGAGCAATCCGTCCGCGCGCCGCATGATGGCTTTTGAGCGCATGTTTCCGCTCGGCACGCCGCCCGATTACGAGCCGCCGCGCGAAACCTCCATCGCCAGCATGGCGGTGCGGCAGGGCGTCAGCCCCCAGGCGCTCGCTTATGACCTGCTGCTCGAAGACGAGGGCCGCGCTTTCCTCTTCGCGCCCTTCGCCAATTACGCGCATTTCAATCTCGATGCCTGCGGCGAGATGATCGACAATCCGCACACCGTCATGGGCCTTGGCGATGGCGGTGCGCATGTCGGCCTTATTTCCGATGCGAGCTTTTCCACCTATCTGCTGACCCATTGGGGCCGCGACCGCGCGCAAGGCCGCTTCGATCTCGCCCGTCTCGTCAAGCGCCAGACGGCCGACACGGCACATGCCGTGGGCCTCATGGATCGCGGCGTCGTTGCGCCCGGCAAGAAGGCCGATCTCAACATCATCGACTTCGACAAGCTGGCGCTCGAAGCGCCCGTCATGGCTTTCGATCTGCCGGCGGGTGGCAAGCGTCTCCTGCAACGCGCGCGCGGCTACACGGCCAATATCGTTTCAGGCGCCGTCACCTATCGCGACGGTGAAGCGACCGGCGCTCTGCCCGGGCGTCTGGTGCGTGGCGCGCAGGCATAAACAAACACCAACAAGCACCAACAAGCACCAAACGGGGAGGATCAAATGATCAAGAAGCCCATTTCCGCCGACTCGCATATCACCGAACCGCCGCATTGCTATGTCGATTACATCGACCCGAAATATCGCGACCGTGCGCCGCGCATGAAGCGTCTCGACCGCGTGGGCGATGCTTTCGTCATCGAAGGCATGAGCGCCTCGATCCCCATGGGCCTCGTCGCTGCGGCAGGCAAGGACCCTGCCGAGATCACGACGGACGGCGTTGCGTTTGAGGATTTGTGGCGCAGCGGTTGGGACCCCAAGTTCCGCGTTGCCGATCAGGAGCGCGATGGCATCGCCGCCGAGATGATCTATCCGACCGTCGGCATGATGCTTTGCAATCACCCCGACTTCGATTTCAAGAAGGCCTGCTTCACCGCCTATAATCGCTGGCTTCAGGAATATTGCGCCGTCGCGCCCGACCGGCTTCATGGGCTGGCGCAGGTTTCCATGCGCAGCATCGCCGATGGCGTCGCCGAGCTGAAAGAGGCGAAGGCAATGGGTTTTCGCGGCGTGATGATGCCCGGCAATCCGGGGGTCGAGGATTATGACAGCGCCATCTATGATCCCGTCTGGGCGACGGCGGTGGAACTCGACATGCCGCTTTCCTTCCACATTCTCACCGGCAGTTCCGATGGGCTTCAGGGCAAGGTGCGCGGCCCGCGCATCAACGGTTTCCTGTCGATCATTCGGGGCTGTCAGGACATCATGGGCACCTTCATTTTCGGTGGTGTCTTTGATCGCTTCCCCGATCTGAAGCTCGTCTGCGTCGAAGCCGATGCAGGCTGGGTGCCGCATTACATGTATCGTATGGACCACGCCTATAAGCGCCATCGCTATTGGATGAAGGCACCGCCGCTGAAGCGTATGCCGAGCGAGTATTTCCTTGAGAATATCTACGTCACCTTTCAGGACGACTGGGTCGCCTTCAACATGAAGGACATGTGCAACCCGCGCCGTCTGATGTGGGCGAATGATTTTCCGCATTCGGATTCGACCTGGCCATGGTCGCAGGACATGCTGACCGAGCACACCAAGGGGCTTACCGAAGAGGAACGCAACTGGATCTGCCACGACAATGTCGCCGCGCTCTACAAGCTCGACGCGGCCTGAGGAGAACATGCAGATGAGTTTCATGCCGAAGCCTCTCGAAACCCATGTCAATTGGCGTTCATCCGATGTCGCTGATCCGGCGCGCTGGACCGTGATGCTCTCTGACGCCGACAAGCGTGAACTCGATCACGCGTTGTCGGTTACCAAAAGCGTCTCGGAAAATCTTCTCGACATCACGCGCGACGATTTTCCGCTCGACGGCCTCGTGCCGAAACTGGCCGAGGCTGAGCGCGAGTTGATCGACGGGCGTGGCTTTGTGCGCATCAGCGCGCTCGACGCTTCGCACTATTCCGACGACGATCTGACGATGCTCTATTGGGGCATCGGTATGCATCTCGGCGATCCGTGGCCGCAGAACAAGTATGGCCACATGATGGGCGACGTGACCGATCAGGGCAAAGCCCATGACGATCCGCCCGTGCGCGGCAATGAGATCGGCCTTGTCGGTCTCGACTATCACACTGATGGTTCCGATCTCGTGGGCCTCATGTGTCTGCGCAAGGCCAAGCGCGGCGGACTGTCCTGCGTCGCCAATGTCGTCGGCATCTATAATGAATTGCTGAAGACGCGGCCCGATCTCATCGCCGAGCTTTACAAGAAAATGCCATGGGATTATCGCGGCGAGCAGCCGCCGGGTGGCGAGCCTTTCTACATGCGCGCCTGCTTCACCGAGCATGACGGGCGTTTGTTCTGCCGCTTCATTCCGCAATATATCAAGGCGTCGCAGCGCCATCCCGGTGCGCCGCGTCTGACGGCTTTGCAGATCGAAGCGCTCGATACGGTCGCCGCCATGGCACGCGATCCGCAATGGAACGTCTATATGGATTTGCAGCCCGGCGAGATGCAGTTCATCGACAACTATCATGTGCTGCATGGCCGCACGGAATATGAAGACGATGTCGCCAATGGCCAGAAGCGCCACCTGAAGCGTTTGTGGCTCGCTACGCGCTACTTGAAGAACCGCCCGGAAAATTTTACCAATGGCGCGCAAGGCCATTGGGCAAAGAACAAGACAGTGAGCCACATCGCTGCGTTGGGTCGGGCGGGGTAGCAGCGTCTCTCCAAGCAAAAATATCATCCCGGCCTTGTGCCGGGATCCAGGATTCGCACCCATTGAGCAAGCGTTCCTGGACCCCGGCACAAGGCCGGGGTGACAATGTGTGGGAAATGGCGCGACATTCGTAAAAGATAAAACCAGGAGCCCCACTCATGGACTTCGATCTCGCTGAAGAACACCAGATGCTGAAAGACCTCGTCGCCCGTTTCGTGCGCGACGAGCTGATGCCGCTGGAGCCGAAGGTTCTCGCGCGCGATGCGGCGGGCGAGGGCGCGCGGATCACGGCGGAAGAAAAAGCCCGCATCGACAAGGTAACGAAGGAGCTTGGCCTTTGGGGTCTCGATGCGCCGGAAGATGTTGGCGGATCGGACCTGCCGACTGTCGCCATGATCGGCGTCAATGAAGAGATGGGCCGCACCATCACGCCTTATGTGTTGCCGCCGGATAGTCCGAACCTGCGCATGTTGATGGCGACGGTGAATGAAGAGCAGCGCGAGCAGTATCTCGCGCCTTACGCGCGCGGCGAGACGATTTCCGCCATCGGCATTTCAGAGCCCGGCGCAGGTGCCGACCCCGCGTCGATGACGACGCGCGCCGTGCGCGACGGCAATGGCTGGGTGCTGAATGGCCGCAAGATATGGACGAGCCGCGCGGCGGAAGCCGACTTCACCATCGTCATGGCGG
>CAZLLB010000161.1:0-7975 GCA_964560165.1 uncultured Parvibaculum sp.
ACGGCCCCGGAGTGTCCGGTTCTTTAGGGGCAGGCGGCGAATGTGTCAAGAGAATGCGCGCCCTTCCATGAAGCTCCGCGACGGTCAAACCGGCGCTTGAACCGGCAAGCGCGGGGCTTTACATCTTGGCGTCAACGGAGCTTTCCGCTCTCCCTTCCCCAGACCGGCGTGCCGCTCTTGTGCGTTACGCGGGCGGCTCGCATCGCAGGGGCTTATGAACACTCTTTTCGAACTCCTCTTCACGGTTACGTGGCTTTACTCGTGGGTGGTCATCATTGGCGCCGTGCTGAGTTGGCTCATCGCGTTCAATGTCATCAACACGCAGAACCGTTTCGTGTACACGCTGGTGGATGTCATCTACCGCCTGACGGAACCGGCGCTACGCCCCATTCGGCGCTTTCTGCCCGATTTCGGCGGCATTGATATTTCGCCGGTGGTGCTGCTGCTCCTGCTCATCTACGTCCCGAAATTCCTGTTCGAGATGTATGTCTCCTTTCTAGGGGCGGCGGTTTAACTGAGCACTCCGCCGCTGCGCAAAACCGGCGACGGTGTGCTGATCAATCTCCGCGTGACGCCCAAAGCGGCGTCGGCGCGGATCGGTGGCGTCGGTGAGGACGCGCAAGGGCGTCGATTCCTGCGTGTCCATGTCACCGAGGCACCGGAAAAGGGCAAGGCCAACGCGGCGGTGGTAAAGCTCATCGCCAAGGCGTGGCGCCTTCCCAAAAGCATGATCGAGGTCGTCTCGGGTGAGAGCGACCGCAACAAGACCGTCGCGGTCAGGGGCGAGCCGGAAGCGCTGATGGTGCAGCTTCAGGCCTTTCTGAAAGACGGCGAGTGAGGTGAGGCATGGCTGAAGCGCGGATCATCGACGGCAAGATCATCGCCGGGGAATTGAAGGCGCGCGTTGCCCAGGCCGTCGCGAAGCTCAAGGCCGATCACGGGCTGACGCCGGGCCTTGCCGTGGTGCTTGTCGGCAACGATCCGGCCAGCGAGGTCTATGTCCGCAACAAGGGCATTGCCAGCCGCGAGGCGGGCATGAATTCCTTCGAGTTCAAGCTGCCTGCCGAGGCCAGCGAGGCCGAGGTTCTGGCCAAGGTGCGCGAGTTGAACGCCGATCCGCTGGTGCATGGTTTTCTGGTGCAATTTCCGGTGCCCGATCAGATCAGCCAGCAAGCGGTGATCGACGCCATCGACCCGATGAAGGATGCCGATGGATTGCATCCGCTCAATGCCGGGCGGCTCGCCAGCGGCTTGTCCGCCATGGTTCCGGCGACGCCGGAGGGTTGCCTCATCATGGCGAAGCTCGCGGCGGGCGGCGATCTCACGGGCAAGCATGCCGTCGTCATCGGGCGTTCTAATCTCGTCGGCAAACCCATTGCCCAATTGTTGCTGCGCGAAAATTGCACCGTCACCATGGCGCATAGCCGCTCGCGCGATTTACCGGGCCTTGCGCGTCAGGCCGATATTCTCATCGCCGCCGTCGGCCGGCCCGGCATGGTGCGGGGCGACTGGGTTAAGCCCGGCGCTATCGTCATCGACGTCGGCATCAACCGTATTCCCGCGCCTGAAAAAGGCGAAGGCAAGACGCGGCTCGTCGGCGATGTCGATTTTGTCGAAGCGTCGAAGGTTGCGGGCGCAATCACGCCGGTGCCGGGCGGCGTCGGCTTGATGACCGTCGCCTGCCTCATGCGCAACGCCGTTATCGCGGCCTGCCGCCAGCGCGGCGTCGCTGTGCCGGACGGGCTCTGAAGGGGAGCGGCATCATGGAAACGCGCAAGCTTGGCACATTATGGCCCGTCAGCGCGTTGACGCTGGGCGGCGGTGGTCTTGGTCAGGTCTGGGGCGAGACGACGCGCGAGGAAGCCGTGGCGACCGTCAAGCTCGCGGTGGATAGCGGCATTACGCTTCTCGACCTCGCGCCGCTTTACGGGCGTGGCGAAGCCGAGGCGGTTGTCGGCGAGGTATTTGAAGGTAAATGGCCTGCGCATCTGCGCGTCACCACCAAATGCATGATCGGTTCGCGGCATTTCAGCGACATTGCAGGGCGGCTCGAAGCCTCGCTCGCAAAAAGCCTCGACACATTGCGGCGCGAGCGGGTGGATATTTTCATCCTCCATTCAAACATCCATCCCGACGATTATGTCTATACGCAAGATCCTGACAGCCACATTCATCGCGCCGTGCCGCTCTCGGTCTTCACCGATGAGATCATGCCGGTTTTTGAAAGGCTAAAAGCGCAAGGGGTGATCGGAGCCTGGGGCATCACCGGCACGGGCTTGCCGCGCTCGATCATGGATGTGCTGCGCGGCGAGCCGCGGCCCGCCGTTGTGCAGGCGGTCACAAATCTTCTCGATTCCCCCGGCGGTATGCGTCGCTATGAAGAGCCCGCCGAGCCGCGCAATATCATCCGCACGGCCAGGAACAATGATGTCGGCGTCATGGGCATCCGCGCTGTGCAGGCAGGCGCATTGACGGCGGCGATCGACCGTCCGCTCGACGCCGATCATCCTGAGGCGAAAGACTATGCCAAGGCCGCGCCCTATCGCGCGTTGGCCGCTGAACTTGGCGAAGACCCGGCCGATCTCGCGCATCGCTATGCGCTCTCGATGGAGGGCGTCGATACGCTGGTCCTCGGCGTCAAGAACCGTGCCGAATTGCAGGCGGCCCTTAATGCCGAAGCAAAGGGCGTGCTCGACGCCGAAACGCTTGGGCGCATCGAGGCATTGGGGCTGCGTCGTCAGGTGCCCCGCATTCCGCTCGATGCGCCGATATGAGCTGCGTTTTATCTTCAACGATTGTCGAGTTGCCCCCTCACCGCGCCGAGCCCTTCGCGCGTGATGCGGTAGGGGCTGGCGTTGCGCGAGGCGATGAGACGGCGTCTTTTGAGGCGGCGGAATGTCGGTAAAGTGCAATCCGCCAAGACCCAGCCTTCTCGTGTGACGCAGATGACCGACTGGATCTTTCCCTTTTCATCTTTCTCGACGCGGATCGCCGCGCCTTGCGCAAGTGCGTGGAGCACGCGCTGCTCGAATTTCGAGACGTTCATTGGAGTTGCCTTGGAGAAAAGCCGCAGGGCGCGAGCCGGACGCAACTCCGCACGCGATCGCCATGCGGGCAGCGCGGCCCGCGGCTTCAGGCGGCCTCATGGATCGGCAAGCGCCAATTCAGGGCCGCAGGGCTTCTCCAGACACAGACATCAACGCTCCATCATGCGTGAGACATTCTGGATAGAACGGGTCGGCCGCGCCTGTCAAACCGGACGCCGCGCCATCGTTGCGGTGGCGGCGCTTTTTCTGCTCGCTGTGTCTGCGCTGCCGCAGGCCGCGCACGCTGAGGATTCCCGCGCCTCGGGCGGCATGCTCGCCTGGCCCCAAGCGGAGATGGCCCGCGCGCTTGGCATATTCGTCCCTGAACGGATGAAGGTTCTGGGGGTTCCGGGCGTCAGTCTCGCTGTCGTAGCAGATGGCGAGATCGTCTATTCCGGCACTTTCGGCAAGGCCGACAAAAGTGCCTCGACGCCAGTGACGCCGTTCACGCTTTTTGAGGCGGGCGAGCTTGGCGAAACGGTCGCCGCCTATGGCGCCTTGAGCATGGTGCGCGACAAGCTGCTCTTTCTCGATGCGCCGCTGTCGCGCGATCTGCCCGCCCCGTGGCTTGCCGACAAGAAGGATGATGCGCGTGTCACCTTGCGCTATGTGCTGACCCATCGCTCCGGCCTTGGCGACAATATCGCTCATCCCTCGCGCGCCACCAGTTTCGCGCCGGGCAGCCGGTTTTCTCATTCCGGCGTTGGCTTTCTTTATTTGCAGCGCGTCATGGAAGTTGTGGCGGGTGCGCCCTTTGAAGATTTGATGGAGGCGCGCGTCTTCAAGCCGCTCGACATGCGGGCGTCAGGCTACGTGCTCTCGCCTGATATTGGCGCGCAGCTTGCGCAAAGCTATGTGCCGCTGAGATTTCCGCTGACGCTTTTCTATCTCCCCTTCGCCATCGCCTTCGCGCTCATTCTGGCGGTGGTGTGGGGTATCTCGCGTTTCATGCTGCAAAGGCTGCTCGATCCCGTCGATTTCTTTTGGCCTGTCTTTGGCGGTTTCGGCTTTGCCGTCGCGGTCGTCTGGTGGGGCCTTGGTGTTGCACCTGCCGTCTTTGTCGTCGGGCTGGCGCTGATCTGCGCGCTGGTCGTCGCGCTGCTGGCGGGCTTTGCCTATTATCTTCTCTATGTGGTGGGGTTGGCGCGCGCGCGCGACGGCGTCATCTCGCGCGGGCGCGGTTCAAAGGAAGGCGTTATCGTTGCTCTGTCGGGCTCTATTGCGCTGGTGAGTTTTCTTCCGGCGCTCAACTGGGCGGTGCCGGTGCCCCGGCTAACGATGTTGCGCGGCGAGGAGCGTGCGAATGTTGCGGCCTCCTACCACACGACCGCGCAGGATATGGCGCGCTTCATGGTGGAAATCATGGACGGCGCGCATCTCGGCCCCGATCTGCATGGCCGGATGCTGAACGAGCGGGTTCACGTCGAGGGGCCATTTTACTGGTCGCTCGGCCCCGGCATCCGCACGGACAATGCGGGGGAAACATTCTGGTCGCGCGGTTCGGCGATGGGGTTTGAAAGCCTGATGGTGATGGACCCAGCGCGCCGCGCCGGTGTTGTCGTGCTGACCAATAGCCGCGAGGGCGGCGAACTCGCGCAGGATGTTGCGCGCAATGTGCTCGGGCTCGAGGCCGTCTGGTCGCTGCCCTGAGAAAGGGAGACAAGACATGGAAAGTTTCAAGGCGATCCATGCGCGGGCCGCCAAGCGCCATGGCGGCGTGACGGCGCTTGAGGCAATGCTCGCCAAACCGAAAAGCGCCGCTGCCTTGAGAAAAATTCCAGACGACCGCTGGCTCGCCGCCATCACCATGTCGGTTTTTCAGGCCGGGTTCGCCTGGAAGGTGGTCGAGGCGAAATGGCCGGGCTTTGAAGAAACCTTCGACCATTTCGATCCGCACCGCGTTGCTTTTTATTCGGGCGAGGATATGGGGCGGCTTGTCAGCGACACGCGCATCGTGCGCAATGGCGCGAAGATCAAGGCGACCGTCGCCAATGCGCGCTTCATCGTCGAGCTTGCAAAGGAGCATGGTTCGGCTGGCGCTTTCTTCGCCGCTTCGAAGCCGGAGAATTATGTCGATCTTCTCGACGTGCTGAGAAAGCGCGGCGACCGCCTCTCAGGTCTTGCCGCTCAATATTTTCTGCGCCATCAGGGCGTTGACAGTTTTCTGCTTTCGCCGTCCGTCACGGCGGCGCTTGTCAAAGCCGGTGTAATCGACAAGCCCGCGACTTCGCGCAAGGCGCTTCTCGCCATGCAGGCCGGGTTCAATCAATGGCGCAAGGAAAGCGGACGCTCGCTGATCGAGATCAGCCAGACGCTGGCCAGATCGATAGATGCGTGAGGCGCGTTAGCCCGCCTTTTTCGCCGCCTCGATCGCCTGCATGATGAGCTGCTGTGCTTCCTCGGCGTTGCCCCAGCGCTCGATCCTCACCCATTTGCCGTCTTCGAGATCCTTGTAGTGCTCGAAGAAATGCGAGACGCGCTTCAGGAACACTTCCGGCAGGTCGGTGTAGTTCAGCGTGTTCTTGTAATAGGGGTTCAGCTTCTCAACCGGCACGGCGATGATCTTTTCATCCTGTCCCGCCTCGTCATGCATGATCAGCACGCCGATCGGGCGCACGCGCACCACGGCACCCGGTATCACCGGAATGCGGCTGACGACGAGAACGTCCACCGGATCGCCATCGTCGGACAGCGTATGCGGCACGAAGCCGTAATTCGCCGGATATTGCATCGCCGTATGCATGAAGCGATCGACGAAAAGCGTACCCGACGCCTTGTCCATCTCATACTTCACCGGATGGCCGCCATGCGGCACTTCAACGATGACATTGACGTCATATGGCGGGTTAACGCCAATCGGAATGGCTTCGATACGCATCAGCCCTGGATCCGTTTGTTGCGCGCGGCCAGGAGACGCAGCCGTAGCGCGTTAAGTTTGATGAAGCCCGTGGCGTCCTTCTGGTCATAGGCGCCCGCATCTTCTTCGAAGGTCACATGGGCCATCGAATAGAGCGAATAGGGAGAAGTGCGACCGACGACCGAGACGTTGCCCTTATAGAGCTTCAGCCGCACCATGCCAGTCACCATTTCCTGGCTCTTGTCGATCAGCGCCTGCAACATTTCGCGTTCGGGCGACCACCAGAAGCCGAAATAGATCAGCTCCGCATAGCGCGGCATCAGATCATCCTTCAGGTGCATTGCGCCGCGATCGAGCGTGATCGACTCGATGCCGCGATGGGCGGCGAGCAGGATCGTGCCACCCGGCGTCTCATAGATGCCGCGCGACTTCATGCCGACGAAGCGGTTCTCGACGAGATCGAGACGGCCGATGCCGTTCTTGCCGCCGAGATCGTTGAGTTTGGCGAGCAGGGTGGCGGGCGAAAGCATTTCGCCGTCTATCGACACCGGATCGCCCTTTTCAAAACCGACCTCGATATAGGTCGGCTTGTCGGGCGCTTCCTCGGGCGAGACAGAGCGCTGATAGACGAAGTCGGGCGCTTCTTGCGACGGATCTTCCAGCGCCTTGCCTTCAGACGAGGTGTGCAACAGGTTCGCATCGACCGAGAAAGGCGCTTCGCCGCGCTTGTCCTTGGCGATCGGAATCTGGTTCTTCTCGGCGAATTCGATGAGCTTGGTGCGCGACGTCAGGTCCCATTCGCGCCAGGGCGTGATGATCTTGATGTCGGGGTTGAGGGCGGCATAGCTCAGCTCGTAGCGCACCTGATCGTTGCCCTTGCCGGTCGAGCCGTGGCTCACGGCATCGGCACCTGTCAGGGCGGCGATTTCGATCTGGCGTTTGGCGATCAGCGGGCGGGCGATCGACGTGCCGAGCAGATAGACGCCTTCATAGAGTGCATTGGCGCGGAACATCGGGAAGACGTAGTCGCGGACGAATTCCTCGCGCAGATCCTCGATGAAGATTTCCTTGATGCCGAGCATCTCGGCCTTCTTGCGCGCCGGTTCCAGCTCTTCGCCCTGGCCGAGATCGGCCGTGAAAGTCACGACCTCGCAGCCATAGGTTGTCTGAAGCCATTTCAGGATGATTGAGGTGTCGAGGCCACCGGAATAGGCCAGCACCACCTTTTTCACGTCTTTTATCGCGCCGCTCATAATGATACCGCTCAAATCCTGTTATTTTGCGGCGCATCATAGGCAAATCCCGATGCGCGGCAAGGGTTGCGAAAAAGGACGGGAAAGATGGCGGCAAAGCTCGCTCGCGTCGAATTCTGGTATGAATTCGCCAGCACCTATTCCTATCCGGCGGCCATGCGGGCCGGGCGGCTGGCCGAGGCGGCGGGCGTCGAACTCGTCTGGCGGCCCTTTCTTCTGGCCCCGATCTTTGGCGCGCAGGGCTGGAACGACAGCCCTTTCAATATTTACCCGGTGAAGGGTCAGTATATGTGGCGCGATCTAGCCCGTATCTGCGAGGCGGAGGGGCTTGCCCTGAACACGCCGGTCCGCTTCCCGCAGAACGGGCTCAAGGCGGCGCGGCTGGCCATTCTCGGCGCCGGAGAAGGTTGGGGCCCGGCTTTCACGCGGGCGGTCTATGAGGCGAATTTCGCCCGCCAGCAGGACATCGCGGATGACGGGGTGCTTGCCGGGATATTGCAGGCGCTCGGCCTCGATCCCCTTGATGTGGTGATGCGGGCCTATGCGCCGGAGAACAAGACAAAGCTCAAGGCTCAATCGGACGAGGCGATCGCCAAGGGGATTTTCGGCGCGCCGTCATTCGTGGTCGATGGCGAACTTTTCTGGGGCAATGACCGGCTGGAACAGGCGCTTGCCTGGGCGCAGCGCCGGGGCCAATCCTGATCTTTGTGCGGGACCATGCCCGCCGACCCCTTGTGGATGGGACCCGTGGCCCCAACCTCCTCTCGACGGCCATCCGA
>CAZLLB010000162.1:0-7963 GCA_964560165.1 uncultured Parvibaculum sp.
TCCAGACCGATCCGCGCCTGGAAGCCCGTTTCATGCAGATGATCCGCGGTTACTGACCGCACCATTTTCCAATAAGAATCGTCATGGCCCGGCTTGTCCGGGCCATTCACGTCTTTACGATATGCGTAGTGAATGAAGTGGATGCTCGCATATAAAGCCGAGCATGACGTTTGCGCATTTGGAGAACCCTATGCCCACCTCTCCCCTCTTCAGCCCGCGCGGATCGGAAACCGAGATTGAGCAAGGCTTGGCCTTCGCGCCGAAGTTCGACGCTCATGGCCTCATTCCCGCCATCGCGGCAGACGCGAAAACGGGCGAGGTTTTGATGTTCGCCTGGATGAATGCCGAAGCGCTTGAGAAGACGATCCTGACCGGCGAAGCCTGGTATTGGAGCCGTTCGCACAACAGCCTCTGGCGCAAGGGCGAGACCAGCGGTCAAACGCAAACCGTGCGCGATATCCGCATTGATTGCGATCAGGACGCCCTGCTCCTGAAGGTGGAAGTCGGCGGCGACGGCGGTGCCTGTCACGTCGGCTACCGTTCCTGCTTCTTCCGCTCGGTGCCGCTGGGCCCGGCAGACAAGCCGCTCGCGCTGCGCATTGAGGCAAAAAAGCTCTCCGGCCATACGCATTCCTGATTGCCGACATATTTTTGTCCGCCTCACCGCATATAAAGCGGAACGGCGGAAGAGCATGATGCGTTGAGTCCACGGCAAATGAAGCAGCTTCGAATGACACGACCGAAGATCGGCATCGCGCTTGGCAGCGGCGTCGCCCGTGGCTGGGCGCATATCGGCGTGCTCAAAGCGCTCTCCCGCGCCGGCATCGAGCCCGACATCGTGTCAGGCACCTCTATCGGCGCTTTGGTCGGCGGCTGTCACCTGGCCGGCAAGATCGAGCCGCTGGAGGAGTTCGCCCGCAGCCTCAACCGCCGCCGCCTGCTCAGCCTTGTCGATTTCCGTTTCCGTTCATCGGGCCTCATTGGCGATTCCAAACTCGAAGCGCTGATGCACGAACATCTCGGCGATCTCAACATCGAAGACCTCGATCGCGAGTTTGTCGGCGTCGCCACCGAACTCGCGACCGGCCACGAAGTCTGGATGCGCGAAGGAAGCCTCGTTCAGGCGATCCGCGCCTCCTATGCCTTGCCCGGCGTTTTCGCGCCCGTGCCGGTCGATAACCGCTGGCTGATCGACGGCGCCCTCGTCAATCCGGTGCCCGTCTCCGTCGCCCGCGCTCTCGGTGCGCGCCTCGTCATCGCGGTCAACCTCAATACCGATCCCTTCGATCCTGCGACGCGCCGTCATTTCGAACAGGGCATGAATCCGTTTTACGTCTCAGGCGTGCCGCCACTCCCCGGCGCAGATATCGCCAAAGACATCGCCGACATGATCGGCGCCGATGCCGACGGAAAAATCGAAGCGACGGAAGAACCCACCCACACTGAAGCGGATGAAAACGCCACCATCATGAGCGGCATTCGCGGCACATTGAGCCGGTTTCGCGGGCACAAGCGCGAACCTGAACACGAGATCATCAAGCGGGCCATCGGCACACGTCACCGCGGGCCAGGCTTTGCGAGCGTGTTGCTTGCCTCACTCAACATCGTGCAGGACCGCCTCGCCCGCGCGCGCCTCGCCAGCGATCCGCCGGATGTGGTGATCGCCCCAAAAATCGGCCACCTGAACTTGCTGGAATTCGACCGCGCCGACGAGTTGATCCGCTACGGCGAAGAAGCGACAGAAGAAGCTCTGCCGCTTATTCGCGAGACGATCGGCCTGTTGCAGTAATCCGCATCAGCTATTGGAGATATAGAGGCGCAGCGCTTCCGTCTCCATCACCGTTTCCGCGATGCGGTGCTTCACCACGTCGCCGATGGAAACGATGCCGACAAGCACGCCGCCCTCGACAACCGGCAAATGACGGAAGCGCCCTTCCGTCATCACATCCATCAACTCATCGACGCCGTCATTAAGCGCGCAAGTGACGATACGCGACGTCATGATTTCGCCCACGGGCCGGTCCAGCGCATCAGCGCCGGAATGAGCCAGCGTTTTCACGATATCGCGTTCCGACAATATGCCGAGCAACTGCTGGCCATGCATGATGACCAGCGCGCCGATGCGCTTTTCGCTGAGCACGCGCGCGGCATCCGCCAGTGTCATGGTCGGGGCCGCTATCTCGACATCGGCGCCCTTGGCTTTAAGGATCGTGGCAACGTTCATCACATCTCATCCCCTTGACGGTGGTGCCGCAGACGGAGCTTGGACAGGCGAAACGCACAAAGCCGCTCGCACTGACCGCGCCGGCAATTATCCTGCTACCATGATGCGACATTCCGCCGCATCAAGCAAGTGTGCGACACTCCACTCACCTGCGGCGAGCGATCCACGCCGCCGCTCCGCTATCATGGCGGAGGATTTCTCCAACGAATCGGCGGCTCTGACATGTGGCAACGCGTTTACCTTCAGCGCCTGAAGCGGGACATGGAGCTCTGGATCGAGCGCGGCTGGGTCACTCCCGCCAACGCGCAGGCGATCCTCGCCTCATCGAGCGGCGAAGCAACCACCCGCCGCATCCCGCAAGTGCTGGCCCTCCTCGGCGCAGTGCTGATCGGTTTCGCCGCCATGAGTTTCGTCGCCGCCAACTGGTCCGAGATCCCCAAGCTCGTGAAACTCATTCTCCTCTTCGCCGCGCTCTGGGCGGCATGGGGCGCGGCTTTCTTTCTGCATCGGCGCGGCCACCCCGCTTATGCCGAAGCCGCCGTCGTCGGCGGCCTCGCGCTTTTCGGCGGCAACATCATGCTGATCGCGCAGATCTATCATGTGGATGCGGGCGCGCCGGGATGGGTCTTGCTCTGGAGCCTCGTCGCCCTCGCCGCCGCATGGGCGCTGCCTTCACGCGCCGCCCTCGCCATCGCCATCCTGCTCACGATCATCTGGTCGGCCTGGTCGCCACCCGCCTTGCACACGCCACACTGGATGTTCTTCCTGCCCTGGGCTGGCGCGCTCGCTCTCACTGTTCGTCTGAGCTGGCTTCCCGGCTTCCACCTTGCCTTGCTCAGCGCATGGGTTTGGGCTGGCCTGAACGGCGAACCGCTCGCCTCCATGATCGGCTGCGGCCGCGGCGATCTCGTCGTGATCTATATTCTCGTCGCCTTGGCGCTCTGGCTTTTCGGCATGCGTGTGTCGCGCCGCTCTTTGCGTTTCGGTGCCGTACTCGAAGCCTATGGCATCATCGTCGCCTTCGCCCTGATCTGGATATTGCAAGCCATGCCCGCAGAAAGCGGCACAGGCTTTGTCTGGACCGCACTCACTCTGCTCGGCCTTGCCGCCATCGGCGCGCTCGCCTGGCGCGAATTGCTGGCCGACCGATTGTCGTTGCGCGATCTCGCAGGCATTGCCGCGCTTGGCATCGGCGCGGCGCTCTATCCGCTCTTTGCGGCCAATGCGGGTGTGGTTGCGTGGGTATATGCCGCGCTCTTCACGGCCCTTTCCGTCTGGCTCGTCGCTTATGGCACGGCGCGCAACAGCCGCTTTGCAATCAACGCAGGCTTTGCCGCCTTCACCATCGAAATCCTCTATCTCTACTTCCAGACGCTCGGCACGCTCCTCGGCACCGCCGCCTTCTTTGCGCTCGGCGGTGTCATCCTGATTGCGGGCAGCTTGGCTATGGCCCGCATCCGCCGCCGCGTCGTGGCCGCCGCCGATGAGGGACATACGAAATGATCTCGCGCTTCATCTCTCGCTTCGGGCGCTTCGGCACCGCGATCATTCTCCTCGCCCTTGTGCAAACCCTGATCCTTGTCTGGATGGTTGGCGACCGGGTCACACTCCTTCGCTCGTCCGATGTCGTCACGCTGAAAAGCGAACCCGTCGATCCGCGCGATCTCTTTCGCGGCGACTACGTGACGCTGACCTACGGAATTTCGCGCTTGTCGCTCGAAGGGATGCCCGGCGAAACAGGCTTCGACATTGGTGACACGATCTACATCGAACTCGCCGCCGCGCCCGGCACATGGAACGCGGTCGCCATCTACCACACCTATCCGGCACCCGGCGTCGGCCATAAGGTCATTCGCGGCCGCGTCGTCGGGTTCACGCCCGCGCCCGCCATTCTCTCCGTCGCCTATGGCATCGAGAGCTATTTCGTCCCCGAAGGCGAAGGCCGTTCGCTGGAAGAAGAGCGTAATGCCCGTAATCTCTCGATCGATGTCGCCCTCGCCTCCGACGGTGAAGCGGCAATCAAGGGGCTCCGCATCGACGGCGAACCCGTCTATGAAGAACCCCTCTTCTGATCGTTACGCTGCGCCGCGCCAGTTGCCGTGAAAGCCGAAGGGCACCCGCGTCGGCAACTCGACACGCGCAATCGGCCCCTTCGAAATGTCATCCGCATCAAGAACGATGAAGTCGCTAAGATTGCGCGCCTTATCATAGAGCAGCGAGACGAGCCAGCCGTCGCCCTCCGCCGCGCTTTCCTTGCGCGGCACGAAAACCGGCTCCATCACATACTTGCCCGCACCGGGGTCATATTGCGTGCGCCGCCCCGTCTTCAGATCCACATGGACAAGCGTATCGAACGGCTTGCCTTGCGCAGGCTCCCGCGTCAGCGCGGCATAAAATCCATGCCGATACTCATGTCCCACGAAGCGTTCGTCCAACCTGGGAAATTCACCACTAAGATCGGTGAGCAGCTCTTCAGTATAAGTGTTGCCGTTGCTGTCGAGGTCAAACGTCCAGCGCACGAACTTTGCCGGCTCATCCAGCAGTCCCGCCGCGGGTCTGCTGCCATCGGCATTGGGGAAAAGCGGCACTCGGTCATATTTCATCACGTCGGCAATCACGCGCGTCTTGCCGCCCGCATGGCTCGTATAGGCGTTCATCGGGTGATAAACATAGCAGGCATCGCCTTCGAACCAGCGGATCGTATCGACGCTCGCATCACGCGCCATGATGCCGATGCGTGTGCCGACCGCAGGGTCCCACGCAATCGTCGGCCCGCCCTTCATGATCCGCTCGACATCGATCGTGGCCGGAAAGATCGGGAAGATCACATGCTCGTCGGTGGTGATGAAGTCATGGACCATGCTCGCATAAGGCGCCTTGAACATCTCCGAGCGCGTCAGCTTTCCACTCGCATCGACGACCTGATAGGAAATATCCGGCGTGCCCGGCCCCGCCGCCATATAGCCGAAGAAAAGCATTTCGCCGGTTTTCGGATCGAGCTTGGGATGCGCCGTCATGGGGCCGTGATATTTGCCGCCAAAATCCCACGAGCCATTCGTCTCCAGCGTATCGCCATCCATAGCGACAGGCAGGTTCCCTTCGTCGATCGCGAGCAGCTTGCCTGCGTGCCAGACGATATTGGTATTGGCGACATTGCGTTTGACACCCTCGGCTTCCGGCAATGACGGCGCGCCAAAGCCCGTCGAAATGAGCCGCTGGCCCGCTTTGCGCTGCACCTCATATTGCTCGTTATGCACCCAGCGATTGCGGTAGCTAGCCTTGCCGTCTTCTACCTTGATCGCGTGGATCATGCCTTCGCCCAAAAACCAGTGATGCTCGTTTCCGAGCGGCGGAAACATGGGGTTCGGTCCGTTCCTGTAAAGCGTGCCCGCCAGCTCTCGCGGAAGCTCCCCCTCCACCACCACAAGGTCGGGCGCGTCGCACTCGGCCATGACCGGCGCGAAGTTTTCCTGAAGCAACGGGTCTTTGGGAAAAGGTTTCGACATGGTGGGCGCCTCCTGCTGCGCGATCTTCATTTATAACACTGTTATAAATGAAGACTGGACAGCCCGTCAAGCCTGCCCGATAGAAAGGAACGGAGAACAAGCATGAGCCTCGACGAAAGCCCCGACCTCAAGACGACAGACCAGCGGCGCAACGCCCAGAGAGCGGCGCTGCTCGATGCGGCGAGCGAAATGCTGATGCGCGGCGGGCCGGACGCCATTTCGCTGCGCAAGCTCGCAAGCCGCGTCGGCACATCCACCATGGCCGTTTACACCGCTTTCGGCGGCAAGGATGGGTTGATCACAGCCCTGTTCAACGAGGCATTTGATCGTCTCGCCGCTGCGCAAAATGCCGTGCCGAGATCGCCTGAGCCTCTGCTTTGGCTCGAAGGCCTGGGCCGGGCCTATCGCCACTTCGCGCTCGACAATCCGTCCTATTATGCCTTGATGATCAGCGTCACCATGCCGGTCAGCGAAGCGATACGCCATGAGCTTTTGGCACCCGATCTTCCGGCGCGCGGCATCTCGCACCACGCCTCGTACAAGCACCTCTTTGAGGCTGTTCAAGCCTGCAAGGATGAGGGCAGCTTCCCCGCTGATGTCGATACGATGCTGATCGCCGATGCCTTCTGGTCCACGGTCCATGGGCTTTGCAGCCTCGAACTCGCCGGATTTTATGCAAGTGCTGAAGCGGCGCAGGCGCGCTTCAGCTTCACCTGCTTTGCGGTGATGCGCGGCCTCCTCACCGAAAAAGGCCTCACCCGGTTTGCCTCATTGGCAAAGATCGATCCGGCTAGTCGCTGACGCTTGGAAATTTGCCCAGCGGAAACGGCTTGTCCTCGCGCGCAAAGATCACGAAACCCAGACACTCTCCGACATATTGAATGAGGTTGCGGCTGAACGTCAGCAGCTCCTCGTTCTTTTCCTTCCTGATCGCCAGCAAAACGATCTGCACGACGCCGAGAAACAGCGCCAGCGAAAAAGCGATATGCGCGAAAAAGCCGAAAACAAGCATATAGACGAAGCGCAGCCATAGCGGCTCCTGCGCACTCACATCAGATGTGGACGTGTCGCTCATTTTTGCCTTCCTTGTTCAGGACCGCCGTCGATTGTCGGCCCTCTCTAACCATGTGGTTATTGCGCGCCGCCGTTCAACGTCCACCCGGATCGCGCCCGCTCCATTCGCCATAGCCCACATTGCCCGGCCCGCCCGAAGACGACATCCGATAGGGGTCAAAGAAACCGAAGAGGAAAAGTCCGGCAAGGAACCCGCCGAGATGCGCTTCCCAGGCCACGTTGACCGCCTCGCCCATCGGCGTGATGCCCGTGGGTCCGAACAGAAAATTCAGCCCGATCCACACGCCCGCGAAAATCAGAACGCGCTTGTCGCTCAATGCCTGCCCGATGCTCGCCTGCGCGCGCGGCGCCGAACTCGGCCCCGCATTGCCGCCCAGCGCGCCGAGCGGCCCACCTGCCAGAAAGACAAAGCGCGCCGCGCCGCCCATCAACCCCGAAATCGCCGCCGAGGCGCCGACGACCGGCACCAGCGATCCGCCGTTCAGCGCCACATGCGTCAGCGCGCCAACAATCCCGCACATGAAATAGAAGAGCGTGAAACGCACCGCACCGATCCGCCGCGCCACCGGACTGCCAAAAGCCAGCAGCCAGATGCAATTGACCGCCACATGCGTCCAGCTTCCATGCATGAAAGTGTAGCTGATGAGCGTCCACAGATCGCCCGCTACCCCGCCGGGGAAAACCAGATCGGGATGCGCCGCCGACGGAATGAACCGCGCCGGAAAAAGCGCAAAGAGGATCAGCAATTCTTCCTGCGTCTCGCCGGGCAGCCACGCAAACAGCCCATAGGCCCCGACAAGCGCCACGATGAGGGCCACTACAATGACCGGCGCGTTGAACGCTGGCGGCTCCTTGGCGCGAGAAAACTCATCTTGAAAATTAACCATGAGTGAGCGCCGCCTCCACAAGCGGCAGCCTGTCATTGCCGAAATACATATCCACCTTGTTGACGAACATTGTCGGCGAGCCGAAGCCGCCCCGCGCGATCACTTCCTCGGTGTTCTTGCGAAGCTGCGCCTTGATATCGTCGTCCTTTATTCTTTTGCTAACCATGTTCCAGTCGAGCCCCACCTCGGCGCAAATCCCCGCAAGCACCTCCGGCTGGCTTATATCCTTGAGTTCCCCCCAATAGCTGCGGAAGGTCGCCCATGAGAAAGCC
>CAZLLB010000163.1:0-7910 GCA_964560165.1 uncultured Parvibaculum sp.
GCGCTCGGCGACGCCGATGGTGCGCATGCAGTGATGAATGCGGCCAGGCCCCAACCGACCCTGGCTGATCTCAAAGCCACGCCCTTCGCCGAGGAGAAGGTTCTCGGCCGGGACGCGGACGTTTTCGAGCAGGACTTCGGCGTGACCATGCGGAGCATCGTCGTAACCGAAGACGGGCAGCATCCGCACGACCTTGATGCCTTTGGTGTCCATCGGCACGAGGATCTGCGACTGCTGACGATAGGTGTCAGCCTTCGGGTCCGTCTTGCCCATGAGGATTGCGATCTTGCGGCGCGGATCGCCAACGCCCGAGGACCAC
Organism: uncultured Parvibaculum sp.; assembly: GCA_964560165.1. Classification (GTDB taxonomy): domain Bacteria; phylum Pseudomonadota; class Alphaproteobacteria; order Parvibaculales; family Parvibaculaceae; genus Parvibaculum. The sequence continues at coordinate 320 of CAZLLB010000163.1, forward strand.
CACTTGCGGCCATTGATGACATATTCGTTGCCATCCCGCTCGATGCGGGTCGCGATGTTGGTCGCGTCCGAAGAGGCAACGTCGGGTTCGGTCATCAGAAAGGCCGAACGCATTTTGCCTTCGAGCAGCGGCTCCAGATATTCGCGCTTCTGGCGTTCATTGCCGTAGCGCTCGATCACTTCCATGTTGCCTGTGTCGGGTGCCGAGCAGTTGAACACTTCCGACGACCAGCCCACGCGGCCCATGATCTCGCAGAGCGAAGCGTATTCGAGGTTGGACAACCCGCCACCGCGTTCTGATTCCGGCAGAAACAGGTTCCACAGACCCTCTTCCTTAGCGAGCGGCTTCAGATCTTCGAGGATCTGCGGCACCTGCCAAGGATTGCCGGCCTTGCGAAAGGCTTCCATCTGGTCGTTATAGGTCTTCTCGTTGGGATAAATGTGCTTATCCATGAACCGCTCAAGGCGGGCCTGGAGTTCTTTCGTTTTATCGTTGAATTCGAAATCCATGAGTGCTCCCTCTTCGATGTTGTGAGATGGGGGAGAGCTTGCGCCTCCCCCTCAATGGCGAATGGCGGGACTTTAGCCGGTTGTCCCCGGCAAATCACGACTCAAATGAGGGAAAAGCCGCGCTTTACGCGCACGTCAGCTTCGCCGCGCCGCAAAAAAAGCTCGCAGCAAATCGGCGGCGCGGCGCTCGCTCAAGCCGCCGTAGATTTCCGGCGCGTGATGACAGGTCGGGTGCGCAAAAATGCGAGGCCCGTGCTCGACGCCGCCGCCTTTTTCATCCGCCGCACCGAAATAAAGCCGCCTCACCCGAGCGAATGAAATCGCGGTGGCGCACATGGGGCAAGGCTCCAGCGTCACATATAGGTCGCAGCCGGGCAGACGTTCAGAGCCGAGGCGCGCGCAGGCAGCGCGGATTGCCAATATTTCGGCGTGCGCCGTCGGGTCTTTCAGTTCGAGCGTTCGGTTGCCCGCCGCCGCAATGACCCCGCCCTGCCCGTCCACGATAACCGCGCCGATCGGCACTTCCCCGCGCGCAGCCGCAGCCTCGGCCTCGGCAAAGGCCAGATCCATGGGCTTAAAGGTCGGGGCTCTTTCAAGGCTCATGGGCGGGACCGTGCCCGGCTGGGCGGCCTGACGTCAAGCACGGCTTGGGTTGAGCCGGGGCACCTGCTAAAGAGAGGCGCATGAACGCCCGCCCAGGATCAATACCCCGCAATGCCACCCCCTCGCCCGCCAGCGCCAGGGATGGCGAGCGCATCGCCAAAGTCATCGCCCGCGCGGGCATCTGCTCGCGCCGCGACGCAGAACGGCTGATCGTGGAGGGCAAAGTCACCGTCAATGGCGGCACGATTTCGAGCCCTGCCCTCAATGTGAAGCCGACCGACACGATCATGGTCGAGGGCAAGGCTCTCCCACGCATGGAGCCGACCAAGCTCTGGCGCTATCACAAGCCTGCTGGCCTCGTCACCACGGCGAAAGACCCTGAAGGCCGGACCACGGTTTTCGAGCGTTTGCCCGATAATATTCCGCGTGTCGTCACCGTCGGGCGGCTCGACATCAATACGGAGGGCCTGCTGCTCCTCACCAATGACGGTGAGCTGGCGCGGCTGCTCGAATTGCCCACCACCGGCTGGACGCGGCGCTACCGCGTGCGCGCCTGGGGTGCGATTACGCAAGCCCAGCTCGACAAGCTCAAAGACGGTATCGAAGTCGAAGGCGTGCGCTATGGACCTATCGAGGCGTCTCTCGACAAGGTGCAAGGCTCGAACGTCTGGCTGACCGTCGGGCTCAAGGAAGGCAAGAACCGCGAAGTAAAGCGCGTGCTCGCGGCGCTCGACCTCACCGTCAACAGGCTCATCCGCCTGTCCTTCGGCCCCTTTCAGGTGGGTGATCTGGCGGAAGGCGAGGTGGCGCTGGTTCCAAACCGCGTGCTTATGGACCAGCTTGGTGCGCAGGCCGAGCATTTCAACAAGGGTAGCGACGGCGCGGAGCCGGTGCGCCATCAGGATCGCAACAGAAGCGAGCGGCCTGTCGTCTCGAAGCCTGCGACCGCTGGTGCCAAAGCCGCCCCCGGCAAGAAACCGCGCTCGAAAAATTCCGGTGGCGCGAGCTATATCAGCCACAAGAGAGCCGATACCCACAAGAAGCCAGAGGCGGAGAAGAACGCCAAGACAGACGCCGTGTCCGGCAAGCCCCGCAGCGCCGGCAAGCCGCGTCCGGCCAGAGCCGGGGCCGCGCCGCGCAAGCCCGATGGCGAAAAAGCATACTCAGCCAGAAACCCCGATCGCAGCCGTCACGCGGATGGCAGCAAGAAGTTCGACAAGAATTACACGCCGGACAAGAAAAGCGGCAAAGGCGGCGCGCAGAAGACCCGCGCCGATCTCGCCAAATCCCGCAAGCCCAATACAGGCAAGAAACCCAGATGAGAATTGTCGGCGGAGCCCATAAGGGCCGCATCATTGCGGCGCCTCCGGGCGACATCATTCGCCCCACCGGCGACCGTGTGCGCGAAGCCTTGTTCAACATTCTCGTCCATCACGATTTTTCGGACGAGCTTGGCGACGACTTCGATCTTGAAGGCGCGCGCGTGCTCGATCTTTTCGCGGGCACCGGCGCGCTCGGCATTGAAGCGCTGTCGCGCGGCGCGAGCTTCACGCTTTTCGTTGACGATCACGCGGACGCGCGCGCGGCGGTGCGCGAGAACATGGAAACACTCGGCCTCACCGGCAACGCCAAGCTCTATAAGCGCGACGCGACAAAGCTTGGGCCGCGCCCCGGCAGCGTCGGCCCGCAATTCTCGTTGCTCTTTGCCGATCCGCCCTATCGCAAGGGACTTGCCGAACTCTCGCTCATATCGGCTCTGGCGGGCGACTGGCTCACGCCGCATGCGCTTTGCGTGGTTGAGGAAAATATCGAAGCCAAGTTCGTCGCGCCGCCCGGTTTCAGGGAATTCGACCGACGGAAATACGGTTATACCGAAATTGTTTTCCTTGCTCTCGATGCGGGGGCCAATTCGTGACGTCCATTCACATCATCAAAGGCCTTTCCGAGGTCGCGGAACGCTACGACGCGCTGCTTTGCGATGTCTGGGGCGTTTTGCACAATGGGGAAACGGCCTATCCGGGCGTATCGGAAGCGTTGGCGAAATTCCGCGCGAAAGGCGGCCACGTATTGCTGCTTTCCAATGCACCGCGCCCTTCCGATACGCTGCCCCTGATGTTCGAGCAGATGGGTATTCCCCATGATGTCTATGATGGGATCCTCACCTCCGGTGATGCGACAAAGACCTATCTCGCCTCCCATGAATACGGAACGCGCTGCTATCTGATCGGGTTGGATCGGCACCTACCGCTTTTCGAAGGTACGGGCGTTTCCCGGGTCAAAGAGGAGGACGCCGAGTTCATCCTTGCTGCGAGCCTTTTCGACGCCGAGACAGAAGGTCCAGAGGATTACCGCGCGCAACTGGAGGCACTCGCCTCTCGGAAGTTGCCGCTCATTTGTGCCAATCCAGACATTGTCGTTGAGAGTGGCGATCGTCACATTTATTGCCCCGGCGCGCTGGCGCAGCTCTATGAAGAGCTTGGCGGCAAGGTCGTCTATCTCGGCAAGCCGCATTTGCCGATCTATGATGCTGCGCTGGCGCAGCTTGCGGCGCTTTCAGGCCATCAGATTCCAAAGTCGCGCATCCTTGCCGTCGGCGATGGCATCGGCACCGATATGAAGGGCGCCGATGCGGCTGGCATCGATGCGCTTTTCATCACTGGTGGGATCGCGGCGGCTGAATGCGGCGATCATCCTGAAAAGCCGGACCCCGAGCGGGTGGCCGAATTTTGCGCCAAAGCGCGTGTCCGTCCTGTCGCCGCTATGGCCCGGCTGATCTGGTAGAGCGACAACTGAATGATGCTTCATCTCTTGTGATTTTGCCGGCTCGCGCGATAAAGTGCGCCGCCCACATCCCTCACTCTCACGAGCCTTCATGACCGAGTTCACCGGCTACAGCATCGAAGACCTCTCCGCGGGCATGGAAGCCACGTTCGGCAAGACCATCACGGATGCGGACATCACCCTGTTCGCGGGCGTGTCGGGCGACACCAATCCCATGCATCTCGATGCCGATTATGCGGGCGCAACGCGCTTTGGCGGTCGCATCGCTCATGGGATGCTCAGCGCCAGCCTCATCTCCGCCGTCATCGGCACCAAGCTGCCGGGGCCGGGCTGCATCTACATGTCGCAAAGCCTGAGATTTCGCGCGCCGGTGAAACCGGGCGATACGGTGAAGGCGCGGGTAAAGATCACAACCATCGACGCTGCAAAAAAGCGTGTGACGCTTGCATGCACCTGCCATGTCGGCGAAACGCTGGTCATCGACGGCGAAGCGCTGGTTATGGTTCCGTCGAAGGGTGACAAGTCCTGATGGATATTCTCCGTCACTATTCGCCCGTGCCGCGGCCGCTTCAGGGCGGCGTCTATGCGCTCGGCAATTTCGACGGCGTGCATCGCGGCCATCAGATGGTCATTGGCGAAGCGGCCCGCGTCGCGCGCGAGCTTGGCGTGCCACTCGGTGTGCTGGTCTTTGAGCCGCATCCCAGACAGTTCTTTTTTCCCAATGAACCCTTCTTTCGCCTCACGCCCTTTCGCGCCAAGGCCCGGCTGCTTGAAAAGCTCGGCGTTGAAATTCTCGCGGCACTGCCTTTCGACGCCTCGATGGCCAAGAAGCTCGCGCCGGAATTCGTGCTCGATGTGCTGGTGAACGGGCTCAAAGCCAGCCATGTCGTTGCCGGTTACGATTTCCGCTTTGGCAAGGGCCGGGCGGGCGACGCCTCCGTGCTTGCCTATATGGGCGGCGAAGAAGGTTTCGGCGTTTCAATCGTTGATGAAGTCAAGCATGAGGGCGAGCCATTTTCCTCAACGCGCATCCGCGAAAAACTCGCCAATGGCGACCCGCGCGGCGCGGCGGAATTGCTCGGTCATTGGTGGACCGTCGAAACGCATGTGATGACGGGCGACCAGCGCGGCCGCACCATCGGTTTTCCGACCGCCAACCTCGCGCTTGGCGAACATGTGCAACCGGCGCTCGGCGTTTATGCAGTGCGCGTCGAAATCGAGGAAGGCCCGCATAAGGGCTTTTATGATGGCGTCGCCAATTTCGGAAAGCGCCCGACCTTCGACAAGAAGGACGTCATTCTCGAAGTGCATCTCTTCAACTTCGCAGGCGATATATACGACCATCACATTTCCGTTTCCTTCATTGACTATCTGCGCCCCGAGCAGAAATTCGACGGCCTCGATTCATTGAAGGCGCAGATCGCCAAAGACAGCGACAAGGCACGCGCGCTTCTCGCCGCCATGCCTCGCGAAGCGGATTTCGCGCTGCCAACGCTATGAGCCCGTCCGATCCCGTTGCTTTCATCCGCGCCAATACCCTCCTCCACGAGCCGCCGCTGATCCCCGAGATCAAACTCCATCTCGCCAGCGAGATCGTGCCGATCTGGCAGATGACCGAAGAGGAGTTGGAGCGCTCCGGCCTGCCGCCGCCTTTCTGGGCCTTTGCCTGGGCGGGCGGGCAAGCCTTGTCGCGCTACATTCTCGACCACCCGGAGGTGGTGCGGGGAAAGCGCGTTCTGGACTTCGGGTCCGGATCGGGGCTCATCGCCATCGCCGCGATGAAAGCGGGAGCCAGTTCAGTTCTTGCTGCCGATATTGACCCCTTCGCCGCCGCCTCGATTGGCCTGAATGCACAAATGAATGATGTTTCAGTTGTTGTGACGAGCGACAACCTTATCGGTTCGCCAAATCGCGGGTGGGACGTGATACTGATTGGCGATATGTGCTACGAACGGCCTCTGGCCGAAAGCATAGAAACTTGGGTTCGCAGCTTGATTGCGGGTGGGGCGGAGGCTTTCATTGGCGATCCCGGCCGGACCTATCTTCCAAAGACCGGGCTGGAGAAGCTGATCTCTTACGCCGTCAAGACAACCCGCGAGCTGGAAGACACGGATGTTCGCAATACCAGTGTGTGGCGTGTTCTCGCCTAGATAATAAATGAACTAATATTCACTCTTATCCGTACTTTTTTGGAACCCACTATTGCGAAAATGAACTTTGCGTCGGAGGCACCCTCCGGCAAAACTCGAACCGCTATTCACGAGATACGAAAAGGGCTCCCCCGATGACAGACCACGTGATCGTTACCTTCGAAGACGGCGTTCAGACCTTGACGCTCAACCGGCCCGACAAGAAGAATGCCCTGACGCCGGAGATGTATGCGGCGCTGGCCGATGGCATCGAGCGGGCTGAAACCGATCCCCAGATTCGCGTGACGCTGTTTCAGGCCAATGGCGACGCCTTCACGGCGGGCAACGATCTCGGCGATTTCGCCAAGGCGGGCACCGCGCCGGTGACGCAGAGCAATGAAAAGACGCCGGTGGCGCGCTTTCTTGAAAATCTGGCAACGGCGGAAAAACCTCTCATCGCCTCGGTCAACGGTCTTGCGGTCGGCGTCGGCGTGACGATGCTGCTGCATTGCGACCTCGTTTACGCGGGTGCGTCCTCGACCTATCAGATGCCTTTCGTCAATCTCGGCCTCGTGCCGGAAGCCGGATCGACACTGCTATTGCCGCGCCTCGTCGGCTTGCAGAAAGCCGCCGATCTCTTCCTCACCGGCAAGAAGATCAGCGCCGAGAAAGCCGAAGCCATGGGTATCGTTGCCGAGGTCTTCGCTGATGGCGACCTGCGCGCCGAGGCGCTGGCGCGGGCAAAGACACTTGCTTCAAAAGCGCCGAACGCGGTCAAGATCACCAAGGCGCTCATCAAGGGCGATGATCGCAAGGCCGTGCTGGAGCAGCAGCGCAAGGAAGGCGAGCATTTCGGCGCGCAGCTTCGCTCCGCCGAGGTCAAGGAGGCGATCAGCGCCTTCTTTGAAAAACGTCCCGCAGATTTCTCCAAGCTCTCTTGATACGCAGCCAAGCGGTCACGACATAAGCGCCATTACAAAACACGAGACCCAGGGGAGAACGCCATGCCGCTATCCATGCACCAGTCATCGGTGCCGCTTATGCTGCAAATGCTTGGCAGCCTGTCCGCCATTCTGGACAAGGCTGATGCCTATTGCACTGAACGCAAGATCGAGCCCGCCGTCATGCTCAATTACCGGCTCGCGCCGGACATGCACCCGCTGACGCGCCAGGTGCAGATGGTGACCGATCAGGCGAAAGGCGCAATGTCGCGTCTCGCCGGTGTCGAGATTCCATCCTTTCCCGACACGGAGACAACCTTCGCCGAACTCAAGGCGCGGATCGCCAAAACAGTTGACTACGTGAAGAGCTTTACGCCGGAACAAATCAATGGCGCTGAAGATCGCGAAGTGACGCTGAAACTCGGCTCCACCGAAATGAAGCTCAAGGGTAGCCAGTATTACTTCCACTTCTTCGTGCCGAACTTCTATTTCCACACATCGACGGCCTACGACATCATCCGTCATTGCGGCGTGCCGAACCGCAAGCGCGACATCACCGGCTCGATCTGATCGACACGGCTTTAACAGAAAAGCGCGCTGAAATTTTCCAGCGGGGTTTGTCGCCTTA
>CAZLLB010000164.1:0-7903 GCA_964560165.1 uncultured Parvibaculum sp.
GGCCCCACCGGCATCGGCCTTCTTTACGGCAAGAAAGAACTGCTGGCGAAGATGCGTCCCTATCGCGGCGGTGGCGAAATGATCCGCGAGGTTTCGCTCGACAACGTAACCTACGCGACTATTCCGCATCGCTTTGAAGCAGGCACGCCCGCGATTGTCGAAGCCATCGGCCTCGGCGCGGCGCTGGACTATGTGCACGGCGTCGGCCGCGACCGCATAGCGGCTCATGAGGCAAGCCTGCTTGCCTATGCGACCGAGCGGTTGAGTGCGATCAATGATTTGCGCATCATCGGCACCTCGCGCAGCAAGGGCGGCATTATTTCGTTCACGCTCGGTGCAGCCCATGCTCATGACATCGCCACAATCATCGACCGTGCTGGCATTGCGGTCCGTGCCGGGCATCACTGCGCCCAGCCGCTGATGGAGCGCTTCGGCGTTACGGCGACGGCGCGCGCTTCCTTCGCCATGTACACGACGTATGAGGAAATCGACCGTCTTGTCGCCGCCCTTATCGACGCCAGAAAATTTTTCGTTTGAGGCTGACAATGTCTGAAGGCGCACACATGACCGAACCGAACGAGGCCGCATCTGCCGAAAGCGCCTCGCCGTCCGCTATTCCGCCTGAGGAACTGGCGGCGCTGACCGACGACATTATCGCGGCGCTTAAATCTGTTTATGACCCGGAGATTCCGGTGGATATCTACGAACTCGGCCTTATCTATAAAGTCGATGTTTCGGACGACCGCGATGTGTTGATCGATATGACTTTGACCGCTCCCGGTTGCCCCGTCGCTGGAACCATGCCGGAAATGGTCGCCGATGCGGTGCGCTCGGTTGAAGGCGTGGGCGACGTCAAGGTCAATATGACCTTCGATCCGCCGTGGGATGCCGGTATGATGTCGGACGAGGCCCGCGTTGCCCTCAACATGTTTTGACGAAACTTGAACGAAGCCGTTCTACTCTCCATCTGAATACCGAAGGACCGAGATATGGCTAGACAACTTCCCAAGGCGATCAGGTTGACTGACAAGGCAGCCGACCATCTGCGCGCTATCATGGAGCGTTCGGAAGGGAAGTATATTGGCTTGCGCGTCGGTGTGAAAAATGGCGGCTGCGCCGGCATGGAATACACGATGGAATATGCCGAAGATCAGAAACCATTGGACGAGGTGGTCGAGGATAAGGGTGTGCGCATCCTGATCGATCCGAAGGCGATCCTCTTCCTCATCGGCACCGAGATGGATTATCAGACCGAGAAATTCTCCGCCGGTTTCAGGTTCAACAACCCGAACCAGACCGATGCCTGTGGTTGCGGCGAAAGCGTCACCATCGCGCCCGCGCAGCTTGAGGCTTAACGCACATTCCACCTGATTTCGGCGGCAGGGTCGGGCGCTACGAAGCGGCTCTTGGGAAACGTCGCCGTGACTATCGTGCCCTCGCCGACCACGCTTTCCATTTCCACCGAACCGCCATGCAGTCCCATGATCTTGCGCACCAGCGGCAGGCCAAGGCCGGTGCCCTGATGCGCGCGCGACATGGCGCTCTCAACCTGCACAAAAGGCTCGAAGATGCGGTTGATGTCCGCAACCTTGACCCCGATGCCGGTGTCTTTCACTTTCAAGGTGAAATTTCCGTGGTGGTCGATTCCGATTTCAATCCAGACGCGCCCGCCCTCTGGCGTGAATTTCAGCGCATTGGAGGTGAGGTTGATCACCACCTGATTGAAGAGGCGCGGGTCCGCGATGATCCAGGGAATGTCGTCGCGGACGCGAAAGGATAAATCGACGCCGATCTCTGACGCCCGCTGGCGGAACATGCGCATCGAGCGGTTCAGCGCCTCAACGGGGTCGATAGGCTCTTCCTCGAGTTGCAGCTTACCTGCCTCTGCCTTCGAGATATCAAGAATATCATTGATAATGCTCAGCAGATGCGTGCCGCTGGAGCGGATGTCGTTGGCGTAGTCGGCATATTTCTCCTGCCCCACGGGCCCGAACATCTGGTTCGCGATGATCTCCGAAAAGCCGATGATGGCGTTGAGTGGCGTCCTCAACTCATGGCTCATGATTGCAAGGAAATCGTTCTTGGCACGGTTTGCTGCTTCCGAGCGGCTGAGCAGGCGCTCGGAGCGTGTGCGCTCCAGCCGCAGCTGCTCATTATCGACGAAGCTTTTGCGCAGTTGATACTCCTGAATGAAATTCAAAAGCACGCTGATCGCCGCCGCGCCGCAGAGGAACGTATTGTTGCTGATGAACACGTCGAACGGCACTGGATTGACCACCAGCGCGATCCATTCATAGGCCGCAACGATGATGACGGAGACGGTCGCCGAATAAAGATAGCTCAGCCGCCACAGGCAATTGCCATAGCCGAGCACGATAACGAGGCCGCCATAATAGAGGTAAGCCCCCGGCGGCGCGGCCACGGCGGTCATATAGACGACCGCCATTCCCGGCAGAAGCATTGAAAAAGAAAGCCAGCCAGCGACACGATGCGTGAAATATGGCGAATAGGTCAGCGCCGCGACGAGGAGCATGCCGGGGCAGGTGATCCCGAAACGCACCACCCACGCCTCATAGGCGACATCGGGAATGATATAGAGGTCGAGCACGCCGAAAAGGCCGAACAAGACGCCGCCCATGACGATCGATAAGCGTGTGATATTGATCTGGCGGACAAAGTTATCCGCACCGAACTTGTCCTCGATCTCATGATCGCGGAACCGCAGCGTTAGCAGGCTCATCGAATAGTCGCGCCGATACTCTTGAAGTATGACGCCGTCGTCGCTGCTCAAATGCTGATCCTCACGATGATCAGAAAGCGTGCACCCGCTGGGCTCGTGTGGCGGAAACCGGGACAATTTCCGCCGCCATAAGCTCGCTTTATCGCATGCGAACTCCTAAGAACCGCTTAAGGTAAGGATGTATTAACCTGTCCTAAATCGCTGTTTTTCTGTCACTTTCAGAGGATTAGGGTAGGTTGGACCGTTGATTTTTAGACAAATTAATACAAAATTAGCCGTAACTTTCTCGGGGGCCGTCGCGGTGAATGTTTTCCAGCCTGAAACGCGTCTGCGTGGCGCCGCAGCAGCCAAGCTCGGCACGCCCGGCGACTGGCTGACTTCCGGCGAGCGCAAGGAACTCACGACAAAGTCGCTCAGCCGTGGGCTGACGATCCTCGGCACTCACTACGCGCTCTATCTGGCCACCCTTGTCGGTGCCGTCGCAGCGCTGCCTATATGGCTCAATCTGCTTTTCGCCATCGCAAATGGTGCACTCATCGGCCTGATTTTCCTGATCGGGCACGACGCGGGCCATTCGAGTTTCGTGCCTGGTCGGCGCTGGAACGTCTGGTTGGCGCGCATCGCCTTCACGCCCTGCCTGCATTCGCGCAGCCTGTGGGATGTGGTTCACAACCGCATTCACCACGGCTATGCCAATCTCAAGGGCTATGACTACGTCTGGGCGCCCATGTCGAAAGCAGAGTTCGACAATGCGTCTCCGGCTAAGCGGATGCTGGAGCGCGCCTATCGCGGCCCCTTCGGCCCGGTCATCTATTACCTTTATGAATTTTCCCTGAAGCGCCTCGTCTTGCCCATCGCGCCAGAAGCGCGCGGCGAGTGGCGCAGGCATCTTCCCGACACGCTTTATGTGCTCGTCGTCGGCTTCGGCATGGTGGCGATGATCGGGGTCGTCGGCCATCTGCTTGCGCCGGATCGCTCGCTCTGGCTCGTCATGCTTGTCGGCTGGGTCATCCCCATGATGGTCTGGAACTATCTGATGGCTTTGTCGATATTCCTTCAGCACAACCATCCCAAAGTGCCGTGGTTTGCCGAACGCGAGGAGTGGACTTTTTTCGGCGGTAACATTCGCGGAGCCGCGCATGTCGATCTACCGTTCGGGTCACTGCTGCCGCTTTTCAAATGGGTGATGTTGCACAATGCCCATCACGCCTTGCCTTCGATCCCCATCTATAAGCTGACGGCGGCCCAGGCAAAGCTGATCGAAACCTATGGCGACGATATCGTGCGCTATAAATTCACGCCGCCCGCCTATCGGGCGATCTATCGCGCCTGCAAGCTCTTCGATTACGAACGCAAACAATGGACGGATTTTGAAGGCCGACCGACCGCAGAGCCGATCGACATGACCCCTGCAACAGGGCGCGTCAACGCGGATGACATGAATGCGCCGGTCAGCCCCACGCGCCGCGACGGACGCGGCTTCCCGCTTCGTCCCGGCCAGACACGCTCTGCGGAGGAAATCGCGGTGGGGCGAAAGCGGCCCGCTTCTGGTGGTGAATAGGCCCTATCCTAGCCAGACGAAATAGCCCGCCAGCAGCGTCCCGAAGATGATGCGATACCAGCCAAAGACCGAAAAGCCGTGATGGCTGACGAAGCTGACCAGCCAGCGCACAACGACGACCGCTGAGATGAAGGCCGCCACAAAGCCAGTGGCAATAATGGCGGTGTCGTCCGAGTTGAGCAGCGCGCGCGACTTCCACAGATCAAGCACCGTCGCCCCAAACATCGTCGGAATGGCGAGGAAGAACGAAAATTCCGCTGCTGTCTTGCGCTCGACGCCGAGCAGCAGCGCGCCGAGGATGGTGGCGCCCGAGCGCGAGACGCCGGGTATCATCGAGACGCACTGAAAAAGCCCGATCTGAAATGCCGTCATCGGTTTGAGATTTTCGACCTCAGCGATGTGCGGGGCGGGTTTCCAGCGCTCGATGGCCAGAATGGCGATGCCGCCCAGCACCAGCGATGCGCAGACGACAAGGGGCGAGAAGAGCACGTTCTTGATGAAATCATGCAGCAGGAAACCGAGAACGGCGGCGGGCAGAAAGGCTAAAATCACCGCTATGGCAAATCGCCTCGCGCCCTCGTCGTGGCCGAGCCCGAAAACCGCCCCCAACAGTTTCCGCGCGTAGAGAACGCAGATCGCCATGATCGCGCCGAGCTGGATCACCACCTCGAAAACATCCGCCGTGGCTCCGGAAAACCCGATCAGCCGTCCTGCAATAATCAGATGCCCGGTGGAGGAGATGGGAAGAAATTCGGTCACGCCCTCGACGATACCGAGGAAGACGGCCTGAAACAGAAGAAGGAGACTCATTTCGGAAATAGGACCTGCGCTGATGAAGACGGCAAACACTAGCACAGGCCGAAGCGAAGCGCGGATGACGAAACTGTATTTGGTCGAGGTTCACGAAGCGGTCACGCGCTGGAACAGCGGCTTCGCTCACCCGTTTTAAAAGACGGAAACTCAAGCGATAGAAAAGCGCCGACCAAAAGGCCCGGCCCGTTGGGCAATCAGAAAAAATGAATTGTCCCATAAGTCGGGCGCGGGTCGTGGTCGGCTCCGGTTCATCCTGCGTTCAGGTGGCGAGTGAGATCCTGTCTATACGCTGCTGGCCTTGATGCCTGCAGAAATCAGGAGGCACCTCATGGTGCGCATGGAAAACACGGCAATAAGGATCGGTTTGGCGGCGGCTCTTACCATGGGATCGTTGGGGCTTTTCACCTCCACGGCCCTTGCCGATGACCGCGGTCAGTGGAACCAGCAGCAACACAGAAGCGGCGAGCGCGCCGAGCGTGGAGCGACCCGACCGGAGCGAGCCACTCGTCAGGCACCGCAGCAAAGGCAAGCGCCGCGGCAAGAGCGGCAGGTGCGCCAAGAGCGTCCCCAGCAGCAACGTCAGCAATTCGAGCAGCGTCGCCAGAACGTCGAGCGCCAGCAGTGGGAGCGCTCCCGCGCGCAGCAACAGCCGCAGCGCCAACAGGTTGATCAACGCCGCCAGAACGTCGAGCGTCAGCAATCGGAGCGTTTCCGCGCACGGCAGCAGAACCAGCAAGTTGATCAGCGCCGCCAGCAGAATGATCGTCAGCGCGCGCAATCGGATCGCGTTCGTTCGCAGCAACAACAACGCTATCAGTCCGACCAGCGCCGACAGCAGGCAGAACAGCAGCAGCGCCAGCGCAACGACCGGCTCCGCGCCCAGCAGGAACAGCGCAACTATGGTCAGCGTCCCGATAACCGCCGCGCCGCTGACTGGCAGAACAATAATCGCCACGACCCGCGCTGGAACCAGCAGTCTCCACGCCGCAATAATTATCAGCACTACGCAACCGGCAATCGTTATCGTAACGCCGACTGGTCTCGCTGGCGCGATCGGCACTATGTAGCCGCGCCGCGCTATCACTGGAACTACGATCCATATTCGCGCCCGTGGTTTGACTATAACCGCGTGAGCTACATCTCGATTTATCGCCCGACCTACGTTATTCCGTACAACGCCTATCAGAGCTACGGCACTTCTTACTATGGGCCGGTCGGCTGCAATCGCGATGTGGTGGGCGCGGTGTTGGGTGGCGTCGCGGGCGGGCTGATCGGCGCGCATAATGGCGGCGGCGGCGCGACAGTTGGTGGCGCGATCATCGGCGCTTTGCTCGGCGGCACACTCGGCCAGGCGATCGATATGAGCGATCAGGCTTGCTACGGCCAGGTACTCGAATATGCGCCGTCAAACCAGCCGGTCTATTGGGAAAGCGATGGCGCGCAATATCAGGTAACGCCGTTGCGCACCTATCGAAGCGGTTCGGGCGAATATTGCCGCGAATACCAGACCTATATCTATATCGATGGTCAGGAACAGCAGGCCTATGGCACCGCTTGCCGCCAGCCCGACGGTGCCTGGCGTGCGAGTTGATCATCTGCGCAACGCTCCGCCGTGTTATTTGACGCGGCGTTGATGGAGAGCGTGAGCGGCGGCCCGAGGGGGTTCTCGGGCTGCCGTTTCTTCTGGTTTATTTGGTGCCGCGCTTATGCAGCCCTGCGAGGAGTGACACATCGCGCACCGCGCCACGAGCGGCGCTCGTCGCCATGGCGGCATAGGCTTGAAGGGCAGGCGAGACGCGACGCTTGCGCACTTCCTTGGGCAACCAGCCTTGCTCGTCGGCCTTTGCGCGCCGCGCTGCAAGCTCGGCATCAGACACCGCGAGGTGGATCGTCCGGTTGGGAATATCGATTTCGATCGTGTCGCCGGTTTCAACAAGACCGATAGCGCCGCCTTCAGCCGCCTCCGGCGAGGCATGGCCGATGGAAAGCCCGGACGTGCCACCAGAGAAGCGACCATCGGTGACAAGCGCGCAGGCTTTGCCGAGGCCTTTCGATTTCAGATAGCTCGTCGGATAGAGCATTTCCTGCATGCCGGGTCCGCCGCGCGGGCCCTCATAGCGAATGACTACCACTTCGCCAGCCTTCACTTCGCCTGTCAGAATGCCCGAAACCGCGCTATCCTGGCTTTCATAAACGCGCACGGAGCCCGTGAAGGTGAGGTTCGATTTATCGACGCCCGCCGTCTTCACGATGCAACCGTCTTCGGCGATGTTGCCGTAAAGCACGGCGAGGCCGCCATCTTTTGAATAGGCATGCTCGATGTTGCGGATAACGCCGCCCTCGCGGTCGAGATCGAGATCGGGATAGCGCCGCGATTGCGAGAAGGCTTCCGTGGTCCGAACGCCGCCCGGCGCGGCGCGGAAGAACTCATGCGCGTGGTCGCTCTTCGAACGCCCGATATCCCAATGCTCGATCGCTTCGCCAAGCGTCGTGCTATGGATCGTCGGGGTCTCGCGGTGAATAAGCCCGCCACGGTCAAGTTCGCCCAGAATGGCAAAGACGCCGCCCGCGCGATGCACATCTTCCATGTGCACATTGGCGACAGCGGGTGCCACCTTGGCAAGGTTCGGCACACGATGCGACAGACGGTCGATGTCCTTCATCGTGAATTGCACTTCGCCCTCATGTGCAGCGGCGAGCAGATGCAGAACCGTATTGGTCGAGCCGCCCATGGCGATATCGAGCGACATGGCGTTCTCGAAGGCTTCGAAAGTCGCGATGTTGCGCGG
>CAZLLB010000165.1:0-7879 GCA_964560165.1 uncultured Parvibaculum sp.
CCTGGCCATGGCGGAACGTGGCAGTCTGCTCCACGCGCCCGACACCTATATGGACAAGATCGCTATCGGCGGCGGTTATCCCAAGGGTCTTGTCGATCTCGATGCCAAGCCTGCCGACAACATCAAGGCGCTGGCAAAAGCCAAGGGTGTCGAAGTCTCTCAGATCACCGTCTGCATTCTCGACCGGCCGCGTCACACCGAACTTATCCGCGCCGTGCGCGAGACCGGCGCACGCGTGACGCTCATCACCGATGGCGACATTGCGGGCGTCATCAACACCACCGATCCGGCAACCGGCATCGACATGTATGTCGGCATTGGCGGCGCGCCCGAGGGTGTGCTTGCTGCTGCGGCGCTTCGCTGCACCGGCGGGCAGATGCAGGGCCGTCTCGTCACCTCCAGCGACGAGCAAAAGGCCCGCGCGGCCAAGATGGGTGTGACGGATTTCAACAAGAAGTTCAGCATGGAAGAAATGGCATCCGGCGACGTGATCTTCGCCGCCACGGGTGTTACCGACGGCAACATGCTCGAAGGCATCCGCTATGTGCGCGGCGGCTTCACGACGCATTCGGTCGTCATGCGCTCCAAGACCGGCACAGTGCGGTGGGTCAAGGCGTTCCATCCCAAGATGAACAAGTTCAAGGAATAAGGCGGACGGAGTGGGCGAGGCATCACGGCATTTTCTGGGCGTCGAACGGTCGCTAACCGGTCGGGCCTGGGTGAGCCGCCTCGCTGACGACCGCATGGCGCTGGCGATCGCGCAGCGCGAGGGCTTGCCCGAAATTGTCGGGCGCGTTCTCGCGGGTCGCGGCATCGCGCCTGAAGACGTGGCCGCCTATCTTGCGCCAAGCCTCAAGACGCTGCTGCCCGACCCCTCGTCGCTGGTCGATATGGATAAGGCAGCGCGGCGCATTGCCGATGCGATCATGAGCGGCGAGAAAGTCGCGGTCTTCGGCGACTACGATGTCGATGGAGCGACGTCGAGCGCTGTGCTGCAACGCTTTTTCAACGCTGTCGGCGCTGAACTCCGCATCTATATTCCCGACCGTATCCGCGAAGGCTACGGCCCCAATGCGCCCGCACTGATGACGCTGCGCGATGAAGGCATCAAGCTCATCGTCACCGTCGATTGCGGAACCATGGCACATCGCGTTCTCGGTGTCGCGCAGGATGCGGGGCTCGAAATCATCGTGATCGACCACCATCAGGCCGAACCGGCGCTTCCGCCCGCTTTCGCGCTGGTCAATCCAAACCGGCTCGACGATACGAGCGGGCAGGGCACGCTCGCCGCTGTCGGCGTCGTTTTCCTTTTCATCGTGGCAATCAACCGGCTGCTGCGCGACGGCGGCTGGTATGCGACGCATGACGCGCCCGATCTTCTCTCTCTGCTCGATCTCGTTGCGCTCGGCACCGTTTGCGATGTCGTGCCGCTCACGGGCCTCAACCGCGCTTTCGTGTCGCAAGGGCTTCGCGTCATGGCGCGCCGCCGCAATCCCGGCCTCGCGGCGCTTGGCGATGTGGCGCGGCTCGAAGGCACGCCCGGCGCTTACCATCTCGGCTTCCTGCTTGGCCCCCGCGTCAATGCTGGCGGTCGCGTTGGCCGTTCCGATCTCGGTGCGCGCCTACTCACCACCGGCGATGTAGGCGAGGCGGGTGCCATCGCGCTTGAACTCGACGTGCTGAACAAGGAGCGTCAGGCCATTGAGGCTCAGGTGCTCGAAGAAGCCTTGCAACAGGTCGATCTCGCGCTCGCCGCCACGCGCCGCAACGCCCCGCCCGCCATCATCGTCGCCCATGCGAAGGGCTGGCACCCGGGCGTCATCGGCATTGTCGCCGCGCGCTTGAAAGAGCGCTACGAACGCCCGGCTATCGTCATCGCCTTCGACAACAAGGGGGAGGGCAAGGGCTCGGGCCGCTCCATTCAGGGCGTCGATCTTGGTCGCGCCGTCACGGCGGCGCTCGAAGCAGGCCATGTCATCAATGGCGGCGGCCACGCCATGGCGGCGGGCCTGACCATCCGCGAAGATAAACTGGAGGGCCTCGTCGAATTTCTGGAAGCACGAATCGGCGTCGAAGTCTCGGCGGCCTCCGAATCCCGTGCGCTGCGCCTCGACGGCGCGTTGTCAGCACGGGGCGCCAATCGCGAACTTTACGAGATGCTGGAGCAGGCCGGTCCCTATGGCTCGGGCAATCCCGAACCCCGTTTCGCCATCGCCTCGCTGCGGGTGGCTCACGCCGATATCGTCGGCAAAGGCCATGTCCGCGTCGCGCTGGCGGGCGAAGATGGCGCGCGCCTCAAAGGAATTGCCTTCCGCGCTGCCGAAACGCCGCTGGGCCGCGCGCTGCTGGATCGGGGCACCGGCCCCATACACGTTGCGGGCCGTCTCAAGGCCGATGATTGGCAGGGACGGCGCGGCGTTCAGCTCACGATTGAGGACGCCGTCGCAACTCGGGACGCCGCCCCGTAAAAACCTTTGCCGAACGGCCCCAAACGGCCTTGTCAGACCCGCTTCATCCCCTTATAAGCGCCCCGTCAGTGGCTTCCGGGCCCAGCGCTTGTGGCTCCGGCCTATGCGCCCTTCGTCTATCGGTTAGGACGCCAGATTTTCATTCTGGAAAGAGGGGTTCGACTCCCCTAGGGCGTACCACTTCCCGGCATTTTTGCCGCTTTCGCGCAATCCGACAAATCCCCCACGCCGCCCCTGTTTTCATGCACATCACAGGAGAGCTTCGCCATGCGCATCATCCGCGACAATTTCTACATTTTCACAGGTGGCCCCGGTTCTGGCAAAACCAGCACCGTCGAGGCTTTGCGGGCGCGAGGATATGCTTGTGTCGCTGAGGTCGGCCGCCAGATCATTCAGGAACAGATCGCCATAGGCGGCGACGCGCTCCACACCGCCAACGCGGTAAAGTTCCGCGACCTGATGCTTTCGCGCTCCATCTACACCTACAATCAGGTGCAGGAACGCGAAGCGCCGGTTTTCTTCGACCGTGGCATCCCGGAACTTGTCGGCTATGGAGACCTGATCGGGGCGGAGACGCCTGCCTATATCCGCAAAGCCGCCGATTTGTTTCGCTACAATAAAAGAGTATTTATCATGCCGCCCTGGGCCGAGATCTACGCCCAGGACGACGAGCGCAAGCAGGACTTTGCCGAAGCCGTCGCCACCTACCGCTTCGCGGCGGAGATATACCCTCAACTGGGTTACGAACTTGTCGAAGTGCCGAAGATTTCCGTCTCCGGCAGAGTGGATTTCGTTCTGGACCGGATCAGAGCGAAGCCGGAAATCTGATCGAGGATTTGAGAATGACGTCACCCATGACGGCGAGCGAGCTTCCCCTCAAGCGCATCGGGCGCGGCAAAGTGCGCGACATCTACGAGGTCGATGCCGATCGTCTTCTGCTTGTCGCCACCGACCGGGTCAGCGCTTTCGACGTTGTGATGAACGAGGCGATCCCCTTCAAGGGCGCGGTGCTGACGCAGATCAGCGCCTGGTGGTTCAGCCAGCTTCAAGGCGACATTGCGCATCATCTGATTTCCGCCGATGCCAAAGAGATCGCCGCAGCCGTTCCAGCGCTTGAGCCTCATCGCAAGGCCATTGCGGGCCGAGCCATGCTTTGCAAGCGCACTACGGTTTTCCCCATCGAATGTGTCATTCGCGGCTATCTCTCCGGTTCGGCCTGGAAGGAATATGCGACACACGGCACGCTGGCAGGCGAGGCTCTGCCCAAAGGCTTGCGCGAAAGCGACAAGCTGGCCCCTGCAATTTTCAGCCCGGCCAGCAAGGCTGAAACGGGCCATGACGAAAACATCACCATAGCCCGGATGCGTGAAGTGGTCGGCGCGGAAGCCGCCGCCGAACTCGAACGCCTGACCCGTGCGATTTACATGCGCGGCTGCGAAGCGGCGGAGAAGCGCGGCATCATCATCGCGGATACGAAGTTCGAATTTGGCCGTACCGCCGACGGCAAGATCATCCTGATCGACGAAGTGATGACGCCGGACAGTTCGCGCTTCTGGCCCGCCGATCAATATGCGCCGGGACGCGGCCAGCCGAGCTTCGACAAGCAGCCGCTTCGCGATTATCTCGATGGGCTGAAGAAAGCGGGCCGCTGGAACGGTGAAGCCCCGCCGCCGCCTCTGCCCGCCGAGGTCGTCGCGGAAACCAGCGCGCGCTATCTCGATGCTTTCAAGCGCGTCACCGGCGCGGCGCTCGACACATCGGCGCTCGCCTGAACCTTATTCGGGTGCGTTTCGCGGGGTTATGACCCCGCGTCTGAATTGAGCTAGGCTTCCTCCAACGCAATTGAGGAGGATTTTCCATGATCGATCTGTATTACTGGCCGACGCCCAACGGCAAGAAAGTCACCATTCTGCTGGAGGAGACGGGTCTGCCTTATCGCGTCGTGCCGCTCAACATCGGGCGAGGCGATCAGTTTACGGATGAGTTTCTGAAGCTCAATCCGAACCATCGCATGCCCACTATCGTCGATCACGAGCCGATGGGCGGGGGCAAGCCCATCATCGTTTTCGAATCTGGCGCGATCATGATGTATCTCGCCGAGAAGGTCGGAAAGTTCTGGCCGCAGACGCCGCGCCTGAAATACGAAGTGACGCAATGGGTCATCTGGCAGATGGCCAATCAGGGGCCGAAGCTCGGCGAGTGCGGACATTTCCTCCGCCTCGGCGACACGCAAGGCGATCAATCCTATGCGGTGCGCCGTTTCTCCGACGAGGCGAACCGCCTCTATGGTGTTCTCAATAATCGTCTCTACGATCGGCCCTACATTGCAGGCGACGAATATACGATTGCCGACATGATCTGTTACCCCTGGACCATCGGCTGGAAGGCGCAGGGCCAGGACATGGCGGAGTTCAAATATTTCAAGCGCTGGTTCGACGAGATGAGGGCGCGTCCTGCCGTGGAGCGCGGCATGGCGGTGGGCGCAGATATGTATGACGATCCGGCGAAGCTGCCGCCTGAGGAACTCGAGCGTCGCAAGAAAATTCTCTACAATCAGCGCGCCCGTCCAGCGCCCGCGAAATAATCAGATCATCCGCTTCAGAAGCTCAAGCGCGAACTCGACGCTTCTGAGGCGGATTTCTTCGCGGCCAATATCACCGAAGCGCTGCATCTCATGGATGATGTTGCGTCCGCGCCGCGCCGCGCCGAAATGCACAAGGCCCACCGGCTTCAGCGCAGAGCCGCCGCCCGGTCCCGCCACGCCCGTCACCGAAACGGAAATCTGCGCACGCGAATTATTGAGCGCGCCTTCGGCCATGGCGCGCGCCACTGGCTCGCTCACCGCGCCAAAATCCGCGATCAGATCGCCCGGCACGCCGAGGCTGTCGCGCTTGGCCTCATTGGAATAGGTGACGAAGCCGCGCTCCACCACATCGGACGATCCGGGAATTTCGGTTAAAAGCGCCGCGATCAATCCGCCCGTGCAGGATTCTGCCGTCGCGATCTTGAGCTTCGCGTCGCGGCAATCTGCGAGCAGCAATTCGGCTCGTTGCACCAGCGGGCGTGGAAAAAGCGACATCAGATACCCTCGACGAAGTTGCGCAGAAAAAGAAGCACCAGCATCGCATAAATCGCGGCGACCATGTCGTCGAGCATAATGCCGAAGCCGCCCTTGATCCTCCGGTCGGCAAGGCTCACCGGCCATGGCTTCGCGACATCAAAGAAACGGAAGCAGGCAAACGCTGCAATCCAGCCGAGCACCGAGGGCGCGACCATGGCGAGGATCAGCCACAGCGCGGCCACCTCGTCGATCACCACCTGAGACGGATCGGGATTGCCCGCCGCCTTCGCGTAAGAGCCCGCCGCCCATATGCCGAGCGCGAAAGCGGCCACGGCGGCGATGAGAAGCGCCTCCGCACCGCCGAGATAATAGACAAGCCACGCTGGAGGTATCGCCGCGAGCGAGCCCCATGTGCCCGGCGCTTTCGGCATCAGCCCCACGCCGAACCATGTCGCGACAAAGGCGATCGGATCGCTCATGCGCAAGGAGGCGGGCAGGGGCTTGAACAAAGCCATCAGCGGAAACTCAATGTTGCGAGCGCTTGAGCTGCCAGCCCTTCGCCGCGCCCCGTGAAGCCCAGTCCCTCCGTCGTCGTCGCCTTGATGCTGATGCGCTCGACGGCAATTCCAAGAATTTCCGCAACCCGCGCTCGCATCGCGTCACGCACCGGGCCTATTTTCGGGCGCTCGCAGATGAGCGTTACATCGACATGCACGACCCGCGCGCCGGCTGCTTCCGCAAGCTTCACGGCGTGAGCAAGGAAGCGATCCGACGACGCGCCTTTCCATTGCGCATCGCTCGGCGGAAAATGCTGGCCGATATCGCCTTGCCCGATCGCGCCGAGGATCGCATCGGTAAGCGCGTGCAGCCCCGCATCGGCATCGGAATGTCCGACAAGGCCGTGGCTATGCGGCACGCGCACGCCGCAAAGTGTCACATGATCTCCCGTTCCGAAGCGATGCACGTCATAGCCCATACCTGTCCGCGTCTCCCCGCCGCCCGCGATCATCCGTTCGGCGCGCGCGAGATCGTCGGCGCTGGTGATTTTCATATTGGCCTCGTCCCCTTCGATCATCGCGACGGCGATCCCCGCTGCGGCGGCCACTGCCACATCGTCTGTGAGATCGGCACCTTGGGCTTTGCGATGCGCCTCGAGAATAGAGCTGAAATGGAAAGCCTGTGGTGTCTGCGCGCGCCAGAGCCCATCGCGCGGGATCGTCTCGCCCGCGAACCCGTCCGCCGCGCGGCGCACTGTATCCGTGACCGGCAGGGCGACCAGTGCACCTTGATGCGTGTCGAGCGCCGCGATGCTGCGCGAAATGATCGCCGCGCTGACTAGCGGCCGCGCGCCGTCATGGATCAGGACGCGCGACGGCGCGAGTTTGCTCAGCGCCTCCAGCCCCAACCGCACGGAAGCCTGTCGCGTCTCGCCGCCCGCGCAAGCGATCGCGAGCTTTGGCAATCCATTCGCTGCGGCGTCGTAGGCCTCGCGGTCCTCTGGGTGAATAACGGCCATAACCACATCGACGCCCGGATGAGCCGCGAATGCGGCCAGCGTCCGGCGTAATACCGGCTCGCCCGCCAGCAGCCTGTATTGCTTTGGCCCCCCCGGCCCGGCGCGCGTGCCCCGGCCAGCGGCTACAATGAGTGCGGCAACTGTCATATAGCGTCTCTCGCACTAGTCGCGGCCCGGAGCAAGCCGGAAATCCCGCTACCGCACCGCTTGCGCGGCCTTCGCGCTTGCGATATTTTGTTGAAAATCTGTGCAACTTCCATTGGTGCCTATATTTTGACCATATCCATCGGCCCCCACACGCTCGCATCTCCCGTTTTGCTGGCGCCGATGGCAGGCATCACCGATTTGCCATTCAGGCGCTGCGTCCACAATCTCGGTGCGGGGCTTGTCGTCTCCGAGATGGTCGCCAGCAGCGAACTCGTGCGCGAGCGGCCCGATGTGGTGCGCCGCGCCGCCGGTGCCGGTCTGGTCGATCCGCTGGTTATTCAGATCGCCGGTCGCGAGCCGCACTGGATGGCCGAGGGCGCGAAGATGGCCGAGGCGGCGGGCGCGCAGATCATCGACATCAACATGGGCTGCCCGGCAAAGACCGTCACATCCGGCCTTTCCGGCTCGGCGCTGATGCGCAATCTCGATCATGCTCTCACGCTCGTCGAGGCGACGGTCGATGCAGTGTCCGTGCCCGTCACCTTGAAGATGCGTACGGGTTGGGATGATGAGACGCGCAACGCGCCGGAGCTTGCCGCCCGTGCCGAAGCGGCGGGCATCAAGATGGTTACGGTTCATGGCCGCACGCGCTGCCAGTTCTATCAGGGCCGCGCCGATTGGG
The DNA here is from genome assembly GCA_964560165.1 of uncultured Parvibaculum sp. Classification (GTDB taxonomy): domain Bacteria; phylum Pseudomonadota; class Alphaproteobacteria; order Parvibaculales; family Parvibaculaceae; genus Parvibaculum. The sequence goes on from CAZLLB010000165.1 coordinate 7,875, forward strand.
GCTTT
>CAZLLB010000166.1:0-7797 GCA_964560165.1 uncultured Parvibaculum sp.
TTGGTGACGATCGCTTCCTGGAGCTCTTTCGGCTTCAGCGTTTCTTCGGCGATCGTTTCAGCTTCGGCGTGCCGCGCGAGCGCGTACAGCAGTCGCTCGGCTCCGGCGTCATCGTCGATGGGGATGGGCTCATCGTCACGAATTACCACGTCATCAAGGGCGGCGAGCAGTTTCGCGTTGCGCTTGCCGACCGGCGCGAATTCGAGGCCAAAGTCGTGATGTCGGACGAGCGTACCGATCTCGCCGTCCTTAAGATCAACACCAAGGGCGAAAAGCTTCCGTTCCTCTCGTTCAAGGATTCCGACACGGTGGAGGTCGGTGATCTCGTTCTTGCGATCGGCAATCCCTTCGGCGTCGGCCAGACGGTCACGACCGGCATCGTCTCCGCGCTGGCTCGCACCCATGTCGGCGTGTCCGACTATCAGTTTTTCATCCAGACCGATGCCGCCATCAATCCCGGCAATTCCGGCGGCGCGCTCGTCACCACGGATGGCAAGATCATCGGCATCAACAGCGCCATCTATTCCCAGACCGGCGGCAGCGTAGGCATCGGTTTTGCGATCCCGTCCAACATGGTCAAGCTCGTCGTCGAGAGCGCGCGCCATGGCGGCCACATCAAGCGGCCGTGGATCGGCGCGCAGTTGCAGGCGGTCGATGCGCAGCTCGCCGGGACGCTTAACCTCGACAGGCCGGGTGGGGCGCTGGTCAGCAATATCTACAAGAGCGGTCCTGCCGCCCGCGCGGGCCTCAAGGAAGGCGATGTCATCCGCGCCGTCGATGGCTATGACGCCAATGATCCAGAAGCGGTGCGCTACCGCTTTGCCACCAAGTCGCTCGGCGGCAAGGTGAAGCTCGGCTATCTGCGCAACGGCCAGATGGAGGAAACGCAGATGGCGCTCGAATCCCCGCCCGAGATGCCGCTCGCAGACAAGACCCTGATCAAGGGCCGCAATCCCTTCGCCGGCGCGACGGTCGCGAATCTGTCGCCCGCGATTGCCGACGAATTGGCCCTCGACAATTTAGCGGCCACGGGAGTCATCATCATGAAGGTCGAGCAAGGCTCCAATGCCAATCAGATCCAGTTCCACCCCGGCGACATCATCGTCGCCGTTGGGGATGACAAGATCGCCTCGGTCAAGGCGCTGAAGTCGGCTGTCGCCGGCACCCGCCAGCAATGGAACTTCGCGGTCAAACGCGGCGACCGGACGTTTACGGCGAGTGTGGGCGGGTAGGCTTCACCCCCTGTCCTCATTGCGAGGGCTGAAGCCCGTGGCAATCCAGTCTTGGCGGCGCTGGATTGCGTCGCTTCGCTCGCAATGACGGATGGGCAAAGGAGGCACGCCCCGTCAAATCGTGCTAAATCCTCCCTCATGAGTAACCTTTTTGAAGCCGCTGGCATGGATGTAGGCGCGCCCCGACCGTTGGCGGATCGGCTGCGCCCAAAGGTGCTCGAAGAGGTTGTCGGGCAGGACCACCTGATCGGCACGGCAGGTCCGCTTGGCCGGATGCTGGCGCAGGGCCATCTCTCCTCGATAATCCTCTGGGGCCCGCCTGGCACCGGCAAGACCACCATCGCGCGGCTGCTGGCCGATAAGGTCGGGCTGCATTTTGAGCCCATGTCTGCAATCTTCTCCGGCGTTGCCGACCTCAAGAAAGTTTTCGAGACGGCGCGCGGTCGCCGCTCCACCGGCAAGGGCACGCTGCTTTTCGTCGATGAGATTCATCGCTTCAATCGCGCCCAGCAGGATAGTTTCCTGCCCGTGATGGAAGACGGCACCGTCACGCTTGTCGGTGCGACGACCGAGAACCCGTCTTTCGAGTTGAACGCTGCTCTCCTGTCGCGTGCGCAAGTGCTGGTGCTCAACCGCCTCGACGATGCGGCGCTCGAGCTTCTGCTCGCCCGCGCCGAGGATCATGTCGGACGCCAGCTACCGCTCGATGAGAATGCGCGGGCGACGCTGCGCGCCATGGCAGATGGCGACGGGCGTTATGCGCTCAATCTTGCGGAAGAAGTTTTCGCTCTCGGCCTCGAAACGCCGCTCGATACGGCGGGCCTCATCAATGCCGTGCAGCGCCGCGCTCCTCTCTACGACAAGGGGCGGGAAGGGCATTACAATCTCATCAGCGCGCTGCATAAATCCGTGCGCGGTTCCGATTGTGATGCGGCGCTTTACTGGCTAGCGCGAATGCTCGAAGGCGGTGAAGACCCGCTTTATATCGCGCGGCGTCTGGTGCGCATGGCCAATGAAGATATCGGCCTTGCCGATCCGCAAGCCGTGCAACAAGCACTCGCCGCAAAAGACGTGGTCGATTTTCTGGGCAGTCCCGAGGGCGATCTGGCGCTCGCGCAAGCGATTGTCTATCTCGCCACCGCGCCGAAATCCAATGCTGTCTATATGGCTTTCGGTGCCGCGCGGCGTTCGGCGAAGGAGACGGGCTCCGTCGCGCCACCCGCGCATATCCTCAATGCGCCGACGCGGCTGATGAAAGAGCTTGGCTACGGCAAGGGTTACGTTTACGACCCCGATACGGCGGACGGGTTTTCCGGTCAGGATTATTTCCCCGACGAGATGGAACGCGAACAATTCTATCATCCCGAAGAACGCGGCTTTGAGCGCGAGATCAACAAGCGCCTCGCCTATTGGCGCAAGCTCAGAGAGGAGAAGTCGAAGTGAACAGTATCTTCGCGGTCGCCGTCGGTGGCGCCATCGGTTCCGTCGCGCGCTATCTCTTCAACCATGAAGCGACGCGCCAGCTCGGATCGAATTTTCCCTGGGGTATTTTCGGCGTCAACGTCATCGGCAGCTTTCTCATCGGGCTTCTCGCCGCGCTCTTTGCCGTCCGCCTCAATGCCAGTCAGGAAGTGCGCAGCTTTCTCGTGACCGGCGTTCTCGGCGGCTTCACCACATTTTCCTCATTCGCCCTCGACATCGGCAACATGATTGAACGCAAGCAGGTTGCCATGGCCTTTGCCTATGCAATCGGCTCGGTTGGCATCGGTGTCTTGGCTTTGCTTTTCGCCTTATGGCTGGTCAGGGTTGTTTACGCATGAATGCCGTCGCGCAACATGAAATCACGGGCGAGGAAGATGGCATCCGTCTCGACCGCTGGTTCAAGCGCCATTTCCCATCGCTGACCCATGGGCGCCTCGAAAAGCTTTTGCGTACAGGGCAGGTGCGTGTCGATGGCGCGCGCGCGAAAGCAAATTCTCGGCTCGAGACGGGACAAGTCGTCCGTGTACCGCCGCTTGGCGACGCGATGGAGCCTGCGCCGAAAGTCGAGCGCCCGGTCAGCGACAAGGATGCGGAAATGATCCGCGCTTGCGTCATCTACAAAGACAAGTCGGTCATCATCTTGAACAAACCCTCCGGCCTCGCCGTGCAGGGCGGCACAGGCACCAGCCGCCATCTCGACGGCATGCTCGACGCGCTGACATTCGATGCCACAGAGCGCCCCAAGCTCGTTCATCGTCTCGACCGCGACACCAGCGGCGTCATTGTGCTGGCGCGCTCCGCCCGCGCTGCCGCCGCGCTCGGGCGCGAGTTCAAGCATAAGGATGCGCGCAAGATTTACTGGGCGCTGGTCGTCGGCACACCATCGCCGCTTCGCGGCACCATCAATCTCGCCCTCATAAAAAAAGAGGGCCCGCGCGCGGAGCGCGTGACGCCCGCCGAGGACGATGAGGAAGATGCCAAATATGCAATCACCCATTACTCGGTCATCACCAGCATTTCGACCAAATTCGCCTGGGTCGCTTTCATGCCGATGACGGGCCGCACGCATCAGATCCGCGCCCACGCCGCCGCTATCGGCTCGCCCATTGTCGGCGACGGAAAATATGGCAACTTCGACAGCCATCCCGGCGGTGAAATCCCGCAGCAGCTTCATCTTCATGCCCGCTCGCTCAGCATCGCGCATCCAGACGGTGGCGGTAAGCGCATCTACATCGAAGCGCCGCTCCCGCCGCATATGAACACGAGCTGGAAACTGCTCGGCCTCGATGAGCGCGACGCCAAAGGTGCGTTTGACGGGCTGGAGGTGTGATGTTGCCTCGTCCCTTCGTCCACTCGTCATTGCGAGTCCTTGGGCCGGGCTTTGCGCGAGAGGGAAAGAGCGCATGACCACCCCCCGCCTCGTCGTCTTCGATTGCGACGGCACGCTCGTCGATAGCCAGCACATGATCGTCGCCGCCATGGGTCACGCCTTTGCCGCGCATGGGCTCGCCGCATTGCCGCGCCAGCAGGTTCTCTCCATCGTCGGCCTCTCGCTCGACGAAGCGCTCTTCGCGCTCATACCACACGAGGAAGACGCCAAGCGCCGCCGCATCACGCAAGCCTATAAGGAAGCCTTCCAGCATCTGCGCGCCCGGCCAGAGCTTGCCGAGCCGCTTTTTCCCGGCACGCGCGAAGCGATCGAAGCTATTGCCGCGCGCGAAGGCATGTTGCTCGGCATCGCCACCGGCAAGTCGCAGCGCGGCCTGCGCCATATGCTTGAAACGCATGACCTCGGAAAGTTCTTCGTCACGCTTCAGACAGCGGATGATGCGCCCTCAAAGCCCCATCCCGCCATGCTCGAACAGGCGATGCGCGAAGCTGGCGCAAGCCCTCGCGATACGGTGCTGGTCGGTGATACCAGCTACGATATTCTGATGGCGGTCGCGGCGGGTACGCACGCACTTGGCGTCAATTGGGGCTATCATGGTGTCAATGAATTGACCGAGGCGGGCGCGCCCCAAGTGCTCACGCATTTCGATGAGCTGGCATCGGCGCTTGATGGTTTGTGGCCCATCCCGGTGGGGGAGACAATCAAATGAGAGTGCTTGGCCGTCTGCTTCTTCTGCTGATCATTCTGGTGGGCGGCGCGATCGTCGCGCTGAGTTTTGTCGATCTCGGACGTTTCGCACCGCAGATCGAAGCCGCCGCGCGAGAGGCGACAGGCCGCACGCTCAAGATCGAAGGTCCACTCCATATCGGCATTTCGCTGACACCCTCGCTCGTCGCGGAGAAGGTGCGTTTCTCCAATGCCACTTGGGGCAGCCGCGCGGATATGATGACGGCGGACAAACTTGCCATCAAACTTGATGTTATCCCGCTGCTCTCCGGCAAGATCGCGCTGAAATCCGTCGAGCTGGATGGCGCTGATATTTACGTCGAGACGGACAAGAGCGGCAAAGGCAATTGGGAGTTCGGCAGCACTGCGCCCGCCGCCAAAAAAGGCGGTGGCCCCGCGCTTGTCGGCGTGCCTGAAGTTGCCATCAATGATCTCAAGATCGCCTATCGCGACGGCACTACGCGCCAGGTGACCAAGGCCGAATTCAAATCCGTGTCGATCAAGCCGCAGAGCAAGGGCGTCCACGCGACTGTTGCGGGCGAGGTCAATGGCACGGTCATCGCCTTCGACGCCGACGTTACGCAGAGCGGCGACGATATTTCATTTGCCAACGCGGCGATCACCGTCGCAGGCACCAGCGTCAAAGGCGACATCGCCGTCAATCTCGCCGGTACGCCGACGATCAAGGGCAAGCTCGCCAATGACGCATTCGATCTCACGCCGCTTGCTTCCGGCAGCGGCGAGAAGGGCGGGCCGATCTTCAGCCGCGATCCGCTACCGCTCGATCAGCTCAATGCTGCCAATGTCGATCTCGCGCTCAGCGTCGGCAAGCTCACTTACGGCAAGGTCGTCCTCACCAACGTCAAACTGCCTATCAAGTTGCAAGGCGGCGCGCTCAATGTGCCCGGCAGCGCTACCTATCGCGGAGCGGTAATCAATTTCGGCGTCACCGGCAATGGCGGCGCGCGAAGCCTCGGCCTTGACCTGCGTTCAAGCGCGCTCGACATCGGCAAGCTCTTTGCTGATCTCGATGTCACTGATCTCCTCACCGCCAAGGCCGACATCGCCGCCAGGCTTTCAGGGCGCGGTGCTTCGCTTCATGCGATCGCCGCCAGTGCGTCGGGCCAGACCAATGTGGCGGTCGGGCAGGGCACGGTGAACTCCAAAATGTTCGCCATCATTTCCAACGATCTCGCCAGAGCCGTCATCCCGAGTGGCGAGAGCGGCAATACCGCGCGGCTCACCTGTGCGCTCAGCCGTTTCGATTTTCAGGGCGGCGTCGGTACATCGAAGGCGCTGGCCGTCGAAACCGACAGCCTCATCACCACCGGCTCAGGTACGGTTAATCTTGGTACAGAACAACTCGATCTGGTTTTGAAGCCCAAACCCAAGAATGCCAGCCTTGCCAGTCTCGCCTTTCCGATCCGCGTCTCCGGCCAGCTCGCCTCGCCTTCTGCTGGCATTGATCGCGAGGGCGCGGCCATCGGCCTAGCGACCGCGGCGGGTGGTATCGCGCTTACCGGCGGCGTCGGCGCGCTGTTGCCCTTGATGAGCACCGGCAGTGCCTCGTCGGGTACGGGCGGCTGCGCCACCCTTGCCGCCAAAGCATCGGAAAATTCAGGCATCGTCGGCGGCGTCAGGGGTGCGGGCGAGGGTGTTGCAAAGGGTGTCGGCGGCGCGCTCGAAGGCGTCACCAAGGGCATTGGCGGTTTGTTCGGAAAATAGAGTTCAGCATCATGAGTGACGACGGTTCCATTTTCGATCTGGGCTTAGGCCGCAATCGCGCGCTGGATGAGCAGCCAGCGCATCCGGGCCAGAATCCATTTCGCAATCTGCCGAAGCGTTTCTACAAACAAGCGACAGCCGCGCCGCTTGGTGATGGTTTCACCGTGCTGCTCGACGGCAAGGGCGTGAAAACTCCCGCGCGCTCGGCGATCATCGTGCCAACGCTCAAGCTCGCCGAAGCTATGGCGGCGGAATGGAACGGGCAGGGCGATCACATCGACCCGCGCAGCATGTGGCTCACCAAGCTCGCCAACACCGCCATCGACCGCGTCGCCCCGCGCCGCGATCCGGTCATCGACGAGATCATCGCCTTCGCAGGCAGCGACCTCATTTGCTATATGGCTGACGCGCCCATCGGTCTTGCGCAGCGTCAGGCCGCGCATTGGGCACCGCTGGTCGTCTGGGCGGAGGAGGTGCTGGGTGCATCGCTTCGCGTGACGCCGGGCCTCATCCATATGCCGCAGGATGAGGCGGCGCTCATTGCCCTCCGCAATGCCGTTTCCGAGGCGTCATCCTTCGAGCTTGCGGCCCTTCACAATGCAGTCTCCCTGACCGGCTCGGCCGTCATCGGCCTCGCGCTGCTGCGCGGTCGCCTCACCGTCGCGCAGGCTTTCGACGCCTCGCATGTGGACGAGGCATGGCAGGTCCATATCAGCGGCGAAGATGAAGATGAGGCCGCGCGGCTCAAATTGCGTTTGGCCGAACTTGAAGACACTGCGCGTTTCCTCGAATTTCTCGCTTGACGCTACGTCAAAACGGATCCTTTCGAGGAGCGCCAAGCCATTGGCAATTGAGGATTTTCGGTGCTATTCAGTGCGCCGTGAACGACTGTTTGCGATAATCTTCACAACAGCACATCCCAGCCGCATTCGCGGCGCTCGATGAGTTTCTGGGGGCAGAATGTCAAAAGAAATTATTCGCCAGCTTGAGGAGCGCCGTCAGGTCGCCCGGCTCGGCGGTGGGCAGAAACGCATCGACGCGCAGCACGCGCGCGGCAAGCTGACGGCGCGCGAGCGCATCGAGCTTCTGCTGGACGAGGGCTCCTTTGAGGAGTTCGACATGTTCGTCGAGCATAATTGCCATGACTTCGGCATGGAAAATCAGAAGATCCCCGGCGATGGCGTCGTCACCGGCTGGGGCACGGTCAATGGTCGCCCAGTTTACATCTTTGTAAAGGACTTC
>CAZLLB010000167.1:0-7628 GCA_964560165.1 uncultured Parvibaculum sp.
CGCGCGCCGATCGTTCGCCCGGCGAGTTCTATCAACTCGATGTCGAAATGAGCTTCGTCGATCAGGACGATGTCTTCGCCGCCATCGAACCCATCCTGCACGGATTGTTTGAAGAGTTTGCCGATGGCCGCAAGGTCTCGGGCTTTCCCTTCCCGCGCATTCCCTACGCCATGTCGATGCGCAAATACGGCAACGACAAGCCGGACCTGCGCAACCCGATCGAGATGTCGAACGCCACGCATATTTTCGCGGGCTCCGGCTTCAAGGTCTTTGCGGGCATGATCGAAAAAGACCCCAAGGTCGAAATCTGGGCGATCCCGGCTCCCGGCGGCGGCAGCCGCACATTCTGCGACCGCATGAATTCGTGGGCGCAGGGCGAGGGCCAGCCGGGCCTCGGCTACATCTTCTGGCGCACCGAAAATGGCGTCATGGAAGGCGCAGGACCGCTTGCCAAGAATATCGGCCCCGAGCGCACCGAGCAGATCCGCACCGAGCTTGGCCTGAAGGACGGCGACGCCGTTTTCTTCGTGGCCGGTCAGCCGAAGAACTTCACCGCATTTGCAGGTCTTGCCCGCACGCGCATCGGCAAGGATTTGAACCTCATCGAAGAGGGCGTCTTCAAGTTCTGCTGGATCGTGGACTTCCCGATGTTCGAATGGAACGAAGACGAGAAGCGCGTTGATTTCTCTCATAATCCCTTTTCGATGCCGCAGGGCGGCCTTGAAGCCTTGGAGACGAAAGACCCGCTAACCATCAACGCCTATCAATACGACATCGTCTGCAACGGCATCGAGCTGTCGTCGGGCGCGATCCGTAACCACAAGCCTGAGATCATGTACAAGGCTTTCAACATCGCCGGTTACGAGAAGTCAGTCGTCGAGACGAAGTTCGGCGGCATGTTGAACGCATTCAAATTCGGCGCCCCGCCGCATGGTGGTCTCGCTCCCGGCATCGACCGCATGGTCATGCTGCTCGCAGGCGTCGAGAACCTGCGCGAAGTCACCATGTTCCCGATGAACCAGCAGGCGCAGGATTTGCTCATGCAGGCGCCTTCGGAAGTCGAGCCCAGGCAGTTGAAGGAACTTCACATCCGCACTGTTCTGCCGCTCGAAAAGAAGGGCTGATGCAACGCAGCGCTCTCGAGCGTTTCGTTCAGGCGGTCATTTACGAAGTCGTGGCCGTCATCTTCCTGACGCCGGTTTACGCTTACGCGCTCAATCTTCCGTGGGACAATTCCTTCGCGACGATGGGCATGATTTCCGTCGCCGTCATCATCTGGGCCGCAATCTATAACGCAATATTCGACAAGCTGATGTTCCGCTGGTCAGGCCGTCTCGCGCATCAGAAGACGCAAATCCTCCGCGTCCTTCACGCCGTGCTCTATGAAGTGAGCGTCACCTTCATCGCCGTGCCTATCATCATCGTGATGAGCGACAAGAGCCTCTGGATCGCGCTGGCCGCCGACATCGCCTTCAGCTTCATCTTCGCGGTCTATACCTACTTCTTCCACCTGATCTATGATCGCATCCGCCCCGTGCGAGATATTTCTTCGTCTTGATGAGCGCCCGCATCGCGAATGTATCTCGAAGGGCCGAAGCGGTGCCGGGGAGGCGAACTCCATAAAAAACCCTCCTCCCCGGATCACCGGGAAGGAGGGCAGGGTGGCCTCGCAAATGCGGAAATCAGAGATTGGTTCTGGCAGGCGGCGCCAAAGTGCCATTGGCAGGCGCAAGCCCCTCATGTGCGGGCGGCACGGCTACGCTGTCATCGCTCTGCGAAAACACCGGCGTCGGCACGCTATCCACCGGCACAACCACGCCGTTTGACGCCTTGATTGCATCGCCCGCCTGATTGGCACCGAAGTCACCGCCGTAATGCAGCACATTGCCCGACCCGTCGATGGTCACAGGGTCTTTTTGCAACGTGTTCATCGTCACCGATTTGCCCTTGAGGCTGGCAGGCGTATGGGTGCCCGGCACGATCTGGTAGAGCAGCAGCGCGCGCGTATTCTCCTTGTCCGCGCCGCCCAGCATATCGTCATAGCCGCCCTTGATCTTGTCGAAGGCCGCATTGGTCGGCGCGAAAACCGTCCGTGTGCCCGACGTATAGTTATGCTTCGTCCCCGTCGCGTCGATCACTTTGACGAGGGTGGAAAACTGCGGGTCAGCCTTGAGTGTTTCATAGAGATTGCCGGCAAAGGCAGGCGCGCTGGTGGCGGCCAGAAGCGCTGCGCCTGCGAGCAGGGATTTGAATGTTGTCATGGGGATCACCTCGAAATGGGGTTCGGAAGGGCATAGGGCCGAACTCTCGAACGCCGTGAAGCCTAGTCACGCAATTCGACAAAAATGAGACGGCACGAAGGCAGGCACTCCCGATCAAACGCATGACCAGCCGTTTCGATCCGCCCCGAAAACCCGCCGAAATGGAGCGGCTTTCGCGTGCTCGGCCGCCCCGATTGGTGAAAATATGATCGTCTCCCGCCGGATCATTACCCATGCCCCAGACCGCCGCCCACACCCATAATCTCTTCCTCGTCCACCACCCCCACGGGCAGGGCAGGCAGGATTTCGACGAGATCGCTGCTGCCGTCTCCCGTTTCGCGCCCGGCATCGCCGTCCACATCGTCCCGCATGACGCCGAAGCCGGGGCTTGTGCCTTGCCGTCCGGCATCTGGGCGCGGCCAAGCCTCGCCGTGGCCTTCCGCTGGCCCGAAAAATTCCGCCTCCGCCGCGGGTTGATGTATGCGGGCCGCCCCATCAACAAGCTGCATCAGGCCCAGCAATACACAGCCGCCCGCATCCCCATCCCGCGAACACTCGCCTATGAATTCGGCCGCCCCCTCAACCCCGATTTCTGGGGCGAACACGTCATCATGAAGCCGACCCGCATCGACATGATGTCGCGCGGCCAGTTCATTTTCCTGATGCACACCCAGCGCGTCGCCGCATTGGCAGGCCGTATATTCCCGCCCGACCATCCCGCTCGCAAACAGCCTGTCCTCATCCAGCAATTCGTTGACACGGGCGAGTATCCCGAGAGCTTCCGTGTGCTGACGCTCTTCGGCGAGCCGCTTTACTGCATGACCTTTCGCCAGAAGACCCCGCGCCCGCCACTGTCGGGCACTGATAGCGAATTGCTCGCCACTCCCATTGCCTCCAACGCGGGCGAGGACTTTGTCCACACGATGGTTGACGACCACGAAGTCATCGCCTTCGCTCGCCGTGCCGCCCGCGCCATGCCCGCGATCCCGCTTCAGGGCATCGACATCATCCGCCAGGCAGGCACCGGCAGGCTTTTCGTGCTGGAAAACAATTCAGGCGGCAACACCTGGCATTTCTCCTCGCGCATATTTCTGGAAAGCAACAGCAAGATCACCCGTGCCATGCGCATCGCTCAATTCGGCGCTTTCGACATAGCCGCAAAAGTGCTGGCCGAACGCACATTGCGCGAATCGCGGTGAAGCCGAACCCATCCTCCCTCAGTAAAGGGCGTCATTGAGCGTCGATTTCGTGGCCGCCCCCTTGTTCGCCGTGGCAGGTATCAGCCATGATACGCCTGCGCCGCTCGCCTTGAACATGCGGGCGAGACGAGCAGGGGGATCAGATGACACTATCCGTTATCAGCGCAGGCTTTGGCCGCACCGGCACATTGTCGCTCAAGTTTGCGCTTGAAGCCCTGGGGTTCGCGCCTTGCCATCACATGATGGAAGTCTTCATGAATCCGCCTCAGGCCCCCATCTGGTCCGCCGCGGCGCGCGGCGAGCCTGTCGATTGGGAGGCGCTGCTTACCGGCTACAAGGCGACCACGGATTGGCCGAGTTGCCATTTCTGGCGCGAACTCGCACTCCGTTTTCCCGCTGCGAAAGTCATCCTGACGGCGCGCGATCCCGAAAAATGGTTCTCGAGTTTCTCGGAAACCATCCTCAAGGCTCTCAGCGCCCCGCCGCCACAAGGCGCCGTCGATCCGGTCATGGCCGCAATCGGCGAGATGGGAAACCTGATTGTCCGCGAAAAAACCTTCGCCGGAAATTTCGACAAGGCGCATGTGCTGAAAATCTATACCGACCATATCGAAACTGTAAAACGCACCATCCCGCCCGAGCGCCTTCTGGTTTACGAAGTCGGGCAGGGTTGGGAGCCGCTCTGCAGGTTCTTGGGCGTGCCCGTCCCCGAAACAGATTTCCCGCGCACCAACTCGCGCGAGGAATTTATCAGCCACTTGCCCAAGGAAATATTCGGTTGATGGCGCGTCAGTCACAATTCTTGACGCCGACCTGCTGACAATTATCAACCATGTCGAGCGCCGATTGCATCTGCTCCGGCGTCATCTGTGCTTTGAGTTCCTTGAGAAATCGTTCCGTCTGCTGATTGTCGGTGCCTGTCAGTCCCGAGGCGGCCATGGTCAGCCACATATAGGCGCGCGGATAATCGACCTCCACGCCTTGCCCATTGCGATACATGGCCCCGATGGCTAGCTGCGCCAGTGCTTTGCCCTGCCGCGCCGCCTTCTCATACCAGGAAGCCGCCATCGTCAGATCCTTGGTAACGCCACGTCCTGAATTGTAAAGCGTCCCGAGATTATACTGCGCGGCACCATCCCCCTGCGCCGCCAGCGGCTCCAATATCCTCGCCGCCGCCGCATAATCGTGATTTTCAAACGCCGCCTTGGCCTCGGCCTGCGGGCTTTCGGAGGCGAGGGCAGGGATGAGCGCCAAGCCGCCAGCCAGCGCAATCGCCAGCAACCCCATCTCAATCTTCCCAAACATCGCAATGCCCCTCTTTTGCTTCTTCCTGTTGCCTATCCAAGCGATCGTGCGCCCAAAAAAGCAAGTTTGTTCAAAGCTTTTTCGAAATGTTTCAATACCGCCTGCGGGTGCATTCGTATCCTCCAACGCCTGAAAAATTCGGGTCCGATTCAAAGTCCAGAGGCAGCGCCGATCTCAGATCGCGGCTCGCTTACAGGTTTGATTCTGAAAATCCCACCATTCGTCAGGGAGGACGAATAATGACATCCCTTTTTGAGCCGCTGACATTTTCACGCGGACCGGCCATGAAGAACCGTTTTCTTCTCGCGCCGCTGACCAATCAGCAAGCGCCGGATGATGGCAGCTTGAGCGAAGACGAGTTGAATTGGCTGCGCAAGCGCGCAGAGGGCGGCTTCAGCCATGTCATGACATGCTGCGCTCATGTCAATCACAAGGGGCAGGGTTTTCCGGGTGAACTCGGCGCGTTCGGCGATGAGCTAATCCCCGGCCTGTCACGTCTCTCCAATGCGCTGCGCGTCGCCGGATCTGTCTCCAGCGTCCAGCTTTATCATGGCGGTCTGCGCTCCATCATGCCCGACCGTGTGGCCCCATCCGCTTCACCTGAAGACAACGCCCGCGAACTCACCATCCCCGAAATTCAGGCCATCGTGCAGGATTTTGTCGCTGGTGCCGTGCGTGTCGAGCGCGCTGGTTTCGACGGCATTGAGCTTCACGGCGCGCATGGCTATCTGATCAGCGAATTTCTGAGCACGCGCCACAATCTGCGCCAAGATGAATATGGTGGAACTCCCGAAAAGCGCCGCCGTTTCATCCTCGAAATCGTTGACGGTATTCGCAAGGCTTGCGGCAAGGATTTTCAGATCGGTATCCGTGTTTCGCCTGAGCGTTTCGGCATCGACCTTATGGAAACCGTCGAGCTCTGCCAGTTGCTGATCGACGAAGGCAAAATAGAATATCTCGATATTTCCCTTTGGGATGTGTTCAAAGACCCCGAAGACGCGAAATATAAAGGCAAAAGCCTTATGTCCTATTTCACCGGCCTCGCACTCAAGGATCGGGTTCGCCTCGGTGTAGCGGGCAAAATCCACACCTATGATGATTCAATGCGCTGCCTTGATGCAGGCGTGGATTTCGTGGTCGTCGGCCGGGCTGCCATCATGCACCACGATCTACCATTGAGGCTGCAAAAGGATAGCAGCTTCACGCCATTGCAATTTCCGGTCTCCGCCGATTATTTGCGCAATGAAGGCTTGGGCGAAGCCTTTATCTGCTATCTCGCGACTTGGCCGAACATGGTCACAGATTACGTGCCCCCCGCCGAAATGCCTCGTTTCGATGCCGAAGAGTTTTTCAAGACCGGAAGGAGCGTCAAGCTCGCCGGTGATTGATTGCCGTTGCAAATAGCCATGGCCGGTTCCGAAAATGGGAGCCGGCCATAATGCTGTAGATGCCCGTTAAATACTTCGTTGAAATTCTGTCGGTGTCACGCCAGTGGCGCGTCGAAATAGCCTGTTCATATGGCTCTGGTCTGAAAACCCGCAATCCGCCGCAATGATTTTCAGCGGTGTAGTTCCCTTGCGCAGCATGGCTTTGGCGCGCTTTATTCGCTGTTCCATCACAAAAGAGTGGGGTGGAATTCCGAAATCGGCGCGAAACTTCCGCGAGAAATGAAAGCTGCTCATCCCCAGAAGCGCCGCAAGCTCGCAAAGCGCAATGGAGCGCGATAGATGCGCCTCGACATAGTCGATGATCGCCCGACGTTGGCTTTCGGTGAGGCCGCCTGCCGCTCGCGAGACGAAATTCACCTTGGCATAGCGTCGCAATACATGAACGCCGACTTGCGTGCGCAAAGTATCTGCATAAAGCCGCTCGCCAACCCCTGCGCCGCGCAATTCATTTTCCAGCAGTCCTGCCAGAACGGGCAGAGTGTCATCTTCCGCGCATAAAAGATCGTCGATCTCAATGTTTTGAATGTCGCGGTCGAAAACCTCCGCTGCAATGTTTTCGATCACTGAATGCGTCAGATAAAGGTGCTGCACATTGAGCGGGTTGTTCCATTGCCATTGCGATTTCTCGCCCCGCGTCAGAAGTGAAACGACGCCTGGCCCCACGCGACCGCTCTCCCACGGTCCGCAGGTACGGCGACGCATATCTGACAGACCGCCCTTGTACACGACGATCATATAATCGCGCATCGTGGGAATGGCGGCTTCCTGTCCGGCGTAGCTATAGCCTTTTAAGAGCATGCCGCCCCAGTCGAGATGATCGCTGCTCAGTGTCATCGGCCCCCTGATCCACATGGGAATCTGATCAGGTGGTATCAGCGCCTGCATCCTCTCCTCCTGGCTGGATATTCAGCTACACCCGCTCGTGCCCCCACACGTCTCGCATTTCAGACACGTACCGTTCCGCACCATCGTGAAGTTGCCGCATTCGCCGCAGGCCTCACCCTCATAGCCCTTCATCCGCGCCTCCGCGATGCGTGAAAAGCCGTGCGAGGTTGCCGGGCCTTCGTCGCGCAGCGTTGCGGCGTTGACGATCATGTCCTCGGCCTGTTCGGATGCGTCGAGCATCGCCTTGGTCGCCGTCGCGCCCACGGCACCGCCGCGCACCAGATAGAAATTGCGCATCTGCGGATTGCGCGTGAAGCCGGGGCTGACCACCGTGGAGGCAGGCAGCTTGCCCTCGCTGTCGCCCGTGCCCATCACGTCAAAGCCGATTTCCTTCGGATCGACATGGCCGAGATCTGCCCGGCCGAGATAGGAAACCGCCAGCTCACGGAACACATAATCGAGGATCGAGGTCGCGTTCTTGATCCTGTCATTCCCCTGCACAAGGCCCGCAGGTTCAAAGCGCGTGAAGG
>CAZLLB010000168.1:0-7603 GCA_964560165.1 uncultured Parvibaculum sp.
GCAGCGGCAGATATTCGTCGATGGCAAGCCGCGCCGCTTCCGACAAAGGCACCAGACGCTCGCGTCCACCCTTGCCGACGATGGTCAGAAAGCGCCCGTCGCCCTTCGCCGCCGATAGCGGCAGGCCGACAAGCTCGGAAACGCGAAGACCCGTCGCATAGAGAACCTCCATGAGACAGACGAGACGCGCCCGCTTATAGGCACGCACCGACTCTTCCTGCGAACGGCCATCCTCGACAAGCCGCGCCGCCGCAAGCAGGGCATCGACTTCCGCTACCGAAAGAGTTTTGGGCAATGGCCGCGCCCGGCGTGGGCCTTCAATGGCGCCGCAGGGGTCGTCGGTTCTGATACCGTCCGTATAAAGAAATCCATGAAACTGGCGGATGGCGGAAAGCCGCCGCGCCGCCGTCGAGGCTGAAAGCCCCTGTGTGGACAGACTTTCGAGATAATCCCGAACGTCCATCGTCTGCGCACCGGCGACATCCTTGTCGCGGCTGGCAAGAAAACCGGCGAAATCTTTCAGATCCCGCTGATAGGCATCGAGCGTGTTACGCGCAGCACCACGTTCGGCACTTAGCATTTCCAGAAAAGCGTCGATGTGATGCTGACCCGCATCCTTGGTATGTGACTCATGTGACATGGAACTCACCCGCGTCCGGCGTGACTACGTCCCATCAAAGCCTCGGTGGCCAGGCGCCGCGCCTCTCCATCGAGATGAACCGCTCTGAGACTTGATACGCTCTGCGCAACTGTTTGCCGGTCTGCGCGATCCGGCCCCCCAGGCCCGATAGCAACAAGTGAGAGCAACACCACTTCGCCGACCGACCCACGCAGGCCGGCATTGTGGAGCTGATTTAGTAACGCTTCAGGCGCGCCAACGCTGCGTGGCGCCATGCCTAAAACTTCGAGAATGGACTGCGGCAGCGGCTGTCCGAAAGCATCGAACAACATGGCCTCGCTCGCCCCGAAATTCTGCGTGTCCGCCACGCCCGATTTGAGATCGGCAACGATCTCCGCAGCAATCTGTTCGGTCAGCGGGCCGGGTCCGTTCGGATCGCTCACGCGCATCAGCGCCGAAAGCTCGCGTTCATCGCGTCCGATTGCCGGACCTCCGGCCCCACCCTGCTGTGCCGCCAGCGCATACCATATTTGTGCATGAGCCCGGTCTCCCGCAAGCAGGAACGCGCGAACAGCGGCAGGTGCCAGGCTTTTCAGCGCGGGCGAAGGCTCAAGCGCGCCCAGCATCGGTAGCATGACGCCGACAGTGGCGGGATAGACGCCGCCCGCCTCCCCGGTCGCAAACATCTGCTTCATCATCTCGATGCGTTCGGTCGGCAGCACTTCCGCGTCGATCGCCTGATAGAGCACCGCGCGGCGCAGCGCCCCGGCGGCAGGGAATTTGCCGATTTTCGCATTCTCGAGATCGTCGGGCTTGAATGTCGGCAGTTTGTAAAGCGCCGCAAGCTCGTCCGGTTTAATGAGGCCGATCATGGCGGCGCGCTCACCCGCTTCGATGCGCGTCTGCGCGGGCAAAGTCTTATCCTGCGCCAGCACCTTCACCACGGCTGGAACCGCAATGCTGCCTGCCGTCTTCGGCATCTCGCGCTTGGCGAGCAGGTAGAGCCGCGCATCGAGAATATCGATCACCTTCGGCTCGGCGGCTTTGAGCTTCAGCCCGTCTGTCGCCTGCGCAGCCAACGAAAAGAACAGCGGATCATCAAGCCCCTCTTCGCGCGCCAGATCGAGCGTCAGGTTCGCCGCCGCCTTGTTGCCCGATCGTATCTGGCAAAAGGCCGCAAGCTTGGTGCTGAACGCATCCGCCTCATCATGCGCCGGATCGTTGCCCGCCGGAATATCGCCAAGCTCGCTACAGGCTTCTTCATCCTGCCCGAGCGCCAGCGCCGCTCTGGCGCGCGCAACGGAGACGGGCGCAGAGGTATCGGCCCGCGCGCTTTGTCCAAGTTCACTGGCCAGATCGGCGCGGCCCGCCGCCGTCAGGCGCTGAAGCCGCACGGCAAGCAGCGATGTGCCGCTCCCCTCTCCCTCAGGCGGCGTCGCGCTGGTCAGCAGCAGACGGCGCGACAATTCATTGACCACTGGCGAGGATGTCGCAACCGGCATGGCGGCAAGGTTGCGCTCCACATCGGCGCGCGTCGTTCCGTGCCACATATCAGGCCCGAACCCGCCATCATCGGCACCGATAAGCCCCGCCGCCGACGCATCCACGCCGCCAAGCTCGCCCATCTGAATGCCCGAATTAGCCCGGCCCGGCACCTCGCCAACCGCCGTTACGCCTCGCGTATCAGGTGCCTCGCCACGGGGAAAACTTGCGCCCGAGTTGGGAGACGTCGCGCCAAAGCCCGGCGGCATGATCGGCTGCGGCCCCTCTCTGAGCGCCGCACCAGACGAAGAAAAAGTCGCATCGCCCTCCTCAGGCACCGGCGGCATCCCCGACGAGGGCGTGATGGATCGAGGTTGCGCCGAAGCAGGCGGCGATACCGGAGCGGCAGGAGCATAAACCTGTGCTGGCCTCGTCCTCACCACGCCATCGGGATCTGTCGTGGTAACTGTGCCGGGCGTGACGACCTTGCCGCTCGGCAGCGTTCCGAGCGTTTCGGCAGTAGCGGTAAAGGAGACAAAGCCCAACGACAGCGCGGCAAGCGCGCCGGCTGCGACCCGCAAGCCGTCCCTAGCGCGGGAACTGGTCATTGGGCAGAACTTTCTCGACATTCTGGGCCGATGGCTGTGCCGTTTGACCGAGATAGATAAGCCCCCCGACGATGGCGACCGCCAGAATGACGATCACCGCGAGCAGGCGAAATGCGCTGTTCATACTTATATTGTCCCTTTGGCTTGCCCCAGCATCTGGCCGAGCGGACCCTTGGTTTTCCACTTTATGCACCGCTTGCGGCAAAATTTGGGCGCGGCAATGCCTGCGATGCTATAGGTGGGTCGCCCAAACGAGGCAAATATACGGGCCAACCGTCCTAAAAAATAGATCGAAAGAACTATGCCGACCGAGACCCAACATAAAACGCCCGAAGCGAAGCCGGAAGCCACGATTGCGTTACCCGAGCGCTCGCCCGAACGCTGCATCGTGCTGGTCGGTCTGATGGGCGCTGGGAAGACCACGGTTGGCCGCCGCCTCGCCCAGAAACTCGGCCTGGGCTTCGTCGATGCCGATAATGAGATCGAGCGCGCGGCAGGCGAAACCATCCCGGAGATTTTCGAACGCCATGGCGAAGCCGCCTTCCGCGACGGCGAGCGCCGCGTCATTGCCCGCCTCCTCGAAGGAGGCCCGCTCGTGCTTGCAACCGGTGGCGGCGCATTCATGGACGAGACGACCCGCGCCAATATCGCCGCGCGCGGCATCTCGATCTGGCTGCGCGCCGACCTCGATGTTCTGATGCGCCGCGTTGCACGCCGGGGCAACCGTCCGCTGCTGAAACAGGGCGACCCCCGCCGCACCATGGAACGCCTGATCGTCGAGCGCTATCCTGTCTATAGCCACGCCGACATCACGGTCGAAAGTATCGAAGGCCCGCACGAAACCGTCGTCGATGACGTGATCGCCAAACTTGAAGACTACCGCCAGGGCGGAGACGCCGAATGAGTGCCCCCGAAGTGAAAAAAGTCCGCGTCGAGCTTGCCGACCGCGCCTATGACATTCTCGTCGGGCCGAACCTCATCGCCCGCGCCGGCGAACATCTAAAGCCGCTGCTGCGCCGCGCCCGCGTGGCCATCGTCACCGACGAGAACGTGGCGCGTTTCCACCTGCCCGCGCTTGAAACAAGCCTCGATGCGGCGGGCATCAAACACAGCGCCATCATCATGCCGCCGGGCGAGGCGACGAAACGCTTTGCCCAATTGCAGCACCTCGCCGAATGGCTGCTTGAAGCGGGCGTCGAACGCGGCGACCTCGTGCTGGCACTCGGCGGCGGCGTCATCGGCGATCTCACCGGCTTTGCCGCTTCGATTGTCCGGCGTGGCGTCGATTTCGCACAAATACCGACGACGCTTCCCTCTCAGGTCGATAGCTCTGTCGGCGGCAAGACGGGCATCAACACTGCGCAAGGCAAGAACCTCGTCGGCGCCTTCTATCAGCCGCGCCTCGTGCTGGCAGATACCGGCGCGCTCGAAACGCTCTCCCCGCGCGAGTTGATGGCGGGCTATGCCGAAGTCGTCAAATACGGCCTCATCAACGACCGCCCCTTCTTCGATTGGCTCGAAGCAAATCTCGACGCCATCAAATCGGGCGACGTCGCCGCCCGCACCCATGCCATCGTCAAAAGCTGCGAGGCCAAGGCCCATATCGTCGCGATGGACGAGCGCGAAAGCAACGTGCGCGCCCTGCTGAACCTCGGCCACACTTTCGGCCATGCGCTCGAAGCCGCGACCGGCTTCTCCGACAAACTCGTCCACGGTGAAGGCGTCGCGGTCGGCATGGCGCTCGCCTTCGACCTTTCGGTAAAACTCGGCCTCTGCCCCGGACAGGACGCCATGCGTGTCCGCCGCCATCTCGAGCGCGCTGGATTGCCCAACAAACTTGCCGACGTGCCCGGCCCGCTGCCCGATGCCGACGGCCTCATCGCGCTGATGAGCCAGGACAAGAAGGTCGTTGACGGCAAACTCACCTTCATTCTCGCCCGTGGTATTGGCGAGGCCTTCATCACCCGCGATGTCGATCCCTCGGCGCTGCGCACCCTTCTCACGGAGAGAGAGCCCGCCTGATGACGACGCTCGGCCTGGAGCTGACGGTTCTCGCGATCATCCTGCTGATCGTCATGTCGGGCTTCTTTTCAGGTTCCGAAACCGCGCTCACAGCAGCCTCGCGTGCGCGGATGAACCGCCTCGCCGAAGAAAAAAACAAGCGCGCCGCGCTGGTGCTGAAACTCACCGACGATCTCGAACGCCTGATCGGCGCGCTGCTCCTCGGCAACAATCTCGTCAACATTCTTGCCTCCGCACTCGCCACCAGCGTCTTCATCGCGGTCTTCGGCGATGCGGGCGTCGTCTATGCAACGCTGATGATGACGGCCATCGTCGTCATCTTTGCCGAAGTGCTGCCCAAAACCTACGCCATCACCAACACCGACCGTTTCGCGCTCGCTGTCGCACCGCTGGTGCGCATCGTGCTCTGGGTGTTTGCGCCGGTGACCATCGCCGTGCGTTTCATCGTCCGCGGCGTGTTGCGCCTCTTCGGCGTCGATGTCAGCGAGGTCGTCAACGTCCTCTCGCCCCATGACGAGTTGCGCGGCGCGATCAACCTGCATCATCGCGAAGGCGGCGTGGTCAAGCGCGACCGCGACATGCTGGGCGGCATCCTCGATCTTCAGGAACTTGATGTCGGCGACGTCATGATCCACCGCAAGAACATGACCATGATCGACGCCGCCGCCTCGAACGAGGAAATCGTCTCGCAAGTCCTGTCGGCGCAATATACGCGCCTGCCCCTCTGGCTCAACGAGCCCGAAAACATCGTCGGCATTCTCCATTCCAAGGATGTGCTGCGCGCGCTCTCCAAAGCCGCATGGAAGCCCGAGGACATCGATATACTCGACATCGCCGCCGAGCCCTGGTTCGTGCCCGACACCACGACGCTGCAAAAACAGTTGAACGCCTTCCTGCGCCGCAAGACACATTTCGCCCTCGTCGTTGACGAATATGGCGGGCTGATGGGCCTCATCACGCTGGAAGATATTCTGGAGGAAATCGTCGGCGACATTTCCGACGAACACGACATCGACCGCGCCCGCATCCGCATTCAGGACGACGGCTCCGTGATCGTCACCGGCACACTGCCGATCCGCGATCTCAACCGCGCATTGGATTGGCATCTGCCCGACGAGGAAGCGACAACCATCGCCGGCCTCGTCATCCACGAAGCGCGCGCCATCCCGCTCGTCGGACAGGCGTTCAATTTCTACGGCTTCAAATTCGAAATCCTGCGCCGCCAGCGCAACCAGCTCGCCGTCCTGCGCGTGACGCCCATTCGCGTGAAATCGGCAGCGGATTAAATAAGACCAATCGCGAGCGTCACTCCTTCGCCGCTTCCCCCGGCGTCAGCGTCCGCAGCGCCAGCGCATGAACCGGATTGCCGATTTCTTCCGCCAGCACTGCCGTCACCATGCGATGCCGCGCCACGCGTGTCGCGCCCTCGAAAGCATCCGAAACAATCACCACATTGAAATGTGTCTCGACGCCGGGCCTGTGCCCCGCATGTCCGCGATGCTTCTCGGATTCATCTGCGACGACAAGACGCGACGGCGTAAAAGCCTTTTGGAGCTTTTCGCGAATGATTTCGGCGACTGTCACGCAACACCTCCGGGAATTTCTCTGCTATAATGCCCGACCCTAAACGCCTGTGTAGCTTTTGCACATCCTGACAACCTGAAACTCCGGTCGTGAACTTGTCTTCCAAATATTTCGACAGCATCCGCATTGCCCCCCGCAAGGCGCGCGGCCTTGAGGGCACGGCGGAAGCGCGCGAGGCGCAGAAGGCCAAAGCCAATCAGCGTCCCTGCGATTGGGATGGCTGCAAGAACGTCGGCGTACATCGCGCCCCCATGCCCGGCTCCGGCGGACAGGAACTCAATGGCCGCGAGAGCACCTATAAATGGTTCTGCGCGCCCCATATCCGCGAGTTCAACCAGAATTACAATTTCTTCCAGGGCATGACCGACGCCGAAGTCGCGAAATTCCAGCGCGACGGCCTCACCGGCCACCGGCCCACCTGGGGCCTCGGCGTTAACGCCGCCCCCGGTTATAATGCGGGTTTCGGACCCAATAAGAAGCGCGGCGGCGCGGCTTTCCGCGACAGCTTCGGCCTTTTCGGCGATGCCGCTGCGTCAGGTCCCGATACGCCCGCCCGCCGCAAGGCCAAGCCATTACAGCATCAGGCTTTGCAAACTCTGGGGCTTGAGGACACCGCGTCCTTGAACGAAATTAAGTCCCGGTATAAGGAACTTGTGAAAAGACACCATCCGGACGCAAATGGCGGCGATCGTTCCGCCGAAGAACGTCTGCGCAAGGTAATCCAAGCCTACGATTACCTCCGAAAGAGCGGCTTCTTCTAATCTGCGGCGGACTTCAATCCGGTGCGGACTTGGGGCAACGGAACAAGGGGTTCCGCGGTCCAAGGGCATCGCGCCGCGCGGGCGTTGCCTCCCCGATCTCGAAACTTGGCCCGATCTTGAACACAAGACGGCGCGACTTTGGAAGCAGGGTAAGATGAGCTTAGAAGTGACTGGCAGCATGTCCCAGAATTCGCCGGACAAAAAAGTGAATGTCCGCGAGGTCTTCAAGATCGACGTGGACATGCAGGTGCCTGCGTTCTCGGAAAAGAGCGAATATGTCCCGGACTTCGACCCGGACTATCTCTTTGATCGCGACACCACGCTCGCCATCCTCGCCGGCTTCGCTTTCAATCGCCGCGTCATGGTTCAGGGCTATCACGGCACGGGCAAATCGACGCATATCGAGCAGGTGGCCGCGCGCCTCAACTGGCCCTGCATTCGCATCAACCTCGACAGCCACATATCGCGCATCGACCTCGTCGGCAAGGACGCGATCGTGCTGCGCGAAGGCAAACAGGTCACCGAAT
>CAZLLB010000169.1:0-7552 GCA_964560165.1 uncultured Parvibaculum sp.
GCCATGCAAGCCGCCACCTCGCCATGGAAGCGGGCGAAGCGGGCGCGGATTATGTCGCCTTCGGGGCTTTCTTCGAAACGGGCACCAAAGCCGCGAAATCCCGTGCCGAAACGGAAATCCTGACCTGGTGGTCGGAAATGTTCGTCGTGCCCTGCGTGGCCATAGGCGGCATCACGGTAGAGAACGCCGCCCCGCTGGTCGCGGCTGGGGCCGATTTTCTGGCCGTCTCAAGCGGCGTCTGGGCCCATCCCGGTGGTCCGGCGGCAGCCGTGCGCGCCTTTAACCTTGTGCTCGCCGCGCCACGCCAAAAACCATAAAGGCATGGTCTTTCAGGCGGCTTGATGCTATCAGAACGCGGCTTAAGGCTCGCCCATGCGTGTGCCGAAATCCCTGGAAAGCTCTGAGAAACCCCATGCCCAAGATCAACGGTAACGAAATTCGGCCCGGCTACGTCATCGAACATCAGGGCGGCCTCTGGGCGGCCGTGAAGGTCCAGCACGTGAAGCCCGGCAAGGGCGGCGCATTCGCGCAGGTCGAACTGAAAAACCTAGTCGATAACCGCAAGCTCAACGAGCGCTTCCGCTCTGCCGAAGCGGTTGAGCGCATTCGTCTGGAGCAGAAGGATTATCAGTACCTCTATGAAGTCGATGGCATGTTGACCTTCATGGACAACGAAAGCTACGAGCAGATCGAACTTCAGAAGGAATGGGTCGGCGAGCGCGCAGCCTTCCTTCAGGACGGCATGAAGGTGACGGTGGAAAGCCATGAGGGCAAGGCCCTCGGCATTTCGCTTCCAGATCAGGTCACCCTCGAAATCACCGAGACTGAGCCTTCCGTGAAGGGCCAGACCGCGACCAGCTCCTACAAGCCCGCGATCCTCGAGAACGGCGTCCGCGTGATGGTGCCGCCCTTCATCACCTCGGGCGAGCGCATCGTCGTTGATACCAACGAAATTACCTACCTGCGTCGCGCAGACTGATGTCACGCCACACACCCGTCATGACCGTCATGGTCGCCGCTGTCCGCAAGGCCGCGCGCGGACTTCAACGCGACTTCGGCGAGGTGGAAAACCTTCAGGTCTCGCTGAAAGGTCCCGGCGATTTCGTCTCTGCCGCCGACAGGAAGGCCGAGAAGATTCTTTTCGACGAATTGTTGAAGGCGCGGCCCGGCTACGGCTTTCTGATGGAAGAAGGCGGCGCGGTCGAAGGTGCCGACAAGTCGCATCGCTGGATCATCGACCCGCTCGACGGCACGACGAACTTCCTGCACGGCATTCCGCATTTTGCGATCTCGGTCGGCCTTGAACGCGACGGCCAGATGGTTGCCGGCGTCGTTTACAATCCGATCACCGACGAAATGTATATCGCTGAAAAGGGTCAGGGCGCGTTCCTCAACGACCGCCGCCTGCGCGTCGCCGTGCGCCGCGAGTTGACGCAAGGTGTCGTCGGCTGTGGCACACCGCATATCGGCCGCCCCGGTCATGAAAAATATCTCGCCGAGTTGCGCGGCGTGATGCTGAACGTCTCAGGTGTGCGCCGCATGGGCGCTGCCTCGCTTGATCTCGCCTATGTGGCGGCGGGCCGCTTCGACGCCTTCTGGGAAGCAAATCTCTCGCCCTGGGACATGGCGGCGGGCATCGTGCTGGTACGCGAGGCGGGCGGCACGGTCAGCGACATAGACGGCCGCGACGACATGCTGAAAAGCGGCGGCGTCATCGTCGGCAATGAAATGATGCATGCCCAGCTCTCCAAGGTGCTGAAACAGGCCCGGCAGGCGAATTAACCTTTCGCCACTGCCGCACCCTCCACCGCCGCACCGGCGTCCAACTTCCGCCGAAATCCGCCGCTAGCCCTGTTACACACGGACGAACCTGCTTAAACTGGCAGCTCACGACATTTCGCACGGGCGGCGGACCTCAAGCATGACCTCTCGATTCCAGCGCAGGGCTCTCATCTCACTGGCCGCCTGCTTCATGCTGGCTGCTTTCATCGCGCCCACGGGTGCATGGGCGGCGGAAGACGATGCGCCCATCGACGCTGTGCCGCTGATCCGCCCCGGCGCGCCGATGCGGGGGCTCGAACCATCTAACGAACCGCTGGCCCCGCCTCCTTCCGAGACGGCGCCGCTTGCCGAGCCGCAAACCGAAGCGCCGCCGCAGCCCGCCGTCTTGCCGGGCGCCCTGCCCGCCCCCGAAGCCGCGCTGTTGCGTGTCCGCTTTCAGCCCGATGACGCGACGCTGGACGCTGCCGCTTTAAGTGCGATCAACAGTTTTGCCGCCGGATTCAAAACCGCAGGCGGGCGCATCGGTCTCAAATCCTATGCGGGCAAACCGGGCGATACGAGTTCCAATGCGCGTCGCCTGTCGCTGAAGCGCGTGCTCGCCGTGCGCGAGGCGATGTTGGCGCAAGGCATCAGCGCCCAGCGTCTCGAAGTGCACGCTCTGGGCGGCACACGCGACGCCGGTCCGAGCGACCGGGTGGACATTGTAAAATCAGGCCGCTAGGAGCAAGCGAGATGGCGAAGGACTACACGGACGGCACGGCGCTCTCCAATGCGCGTCCTTATCTGATGCGTATGGTGATCTTTCTGGTGCTGGTGGGCCTGCTGCTGACAATCCTATCGCCGCAGCTTCGCACCGCCTATTTCACCAATCCCGGCCTCAATACGCTGATCATCGCCGTTCTGGTTTTCGGCATTCTCTATGGCTTCCGCCAGGTGCTGGCGCTTGGGCCGGAAGTGCGCTGGGTCAACACTTTCCGCCGTGCCGACCCCGGCCTCACAATGGCGAGGCCGCCACGTCTTCTCGCGCCGATGGCGACCATGCTGGGTGAGCGCAAGGGCCGTATGCACCTGAACGCATTGTCGATGCGCTCGATCCTCGACAGCGTCGGCTCCCGCCTCGACGAACAACGCGAAACCTCGCGCTATATGATCGGCCTGCTGATCTTTCTCGGCCTGCTCGGCACTTTCTGGGGCTTGCTCGAAACGGTGAGTTCCGTGGGTACCACCATCCACAACCTCAATGTCGAGACCACGGACCCGGCCACAGTCTTCCAGAATTTGAAGGCTGGCCTTGAAGGCCCGCTAAGCGGCATGGGCACGTCCTTCTCGTCCTCGCTCTTCGGCCTCGCCGGATCGCTGGTGCTCGGCTTTCTCGATCTGCAAGCAGGTCAGGCGCAGAACCGCTTCTATAACGAGCTTGAAGAATGGCTCTCCACCGTGACCGATCTCTCGAGCGATTTCGAGCGCGGCCCCGGCATGCTCGGCGAGACGGCAAAGCGCCTTGAGCGTATCGAGCAGGCACTGACGGCAAGCGCTGGACAGGGCGCGGGCGCTAGCGCGCCGATGATGGCGCTGGCCGGACAGATCACAGCGCTGACCGAGCAGCTTAGAAACGAACAGCTGCTGATCCGCCGCATGGCTGAAAATCAGGAAGCGCTGATGCCGGTGATCGAGCGTCTTTCGCGCAGCGTCAAATAAGGACAGCCAATGGCTTATTCCAGACGCCTGCGCGGCCGTGCCCCGAGCGCCGATTACTGGCCCGGTTTCGTCGATGCCATGTCGAGCCTGCTCCTCGTCCTGATTTTCCTGCTGACGATTTTCATGCTGACGCAGTTCTTCCTCTCGCAACTGGTGTCGAGCAAGGACTCGGCGCTCGCAAGCCTGCGCAGCCAGATTGCCGAATTGATAAGCCAGCTTGCCTTGTCCAAGCAGGAAAGCGCCGACATGCAGTCGATGATCGCCAGCTTGCAAATCGACCTCGCTGACGCCAATGCGGCAAAAGACAAGCTCGCCGCCGCAGCCGGTAGCGGCGGCCAGATCGAAGTGCTGACCGATGAGCTGAACAAGCAGAAGGCCGTTTCCGATCAGGCGCTGGCGCAAGTTGAATTGCTGAACCAGCAAATCTCGGCTTTGCGCCGCCAGCTCGCGGCGCTTGAGGCGGCGCTTGACGCATCCGAACAGCGCGACAAGGAAAGCCAGGCTCAGATCGCCGATCTCGGCAAACGCCTTAACGCGGCGCTCGCCCAGAAGGTGCAGGAACTGGCCAAGTACCGTTCCGAATTCTTCGGTCGCCTGCGGGCCATTCTCGGCGACCGCCCCGACATCGAAATCGTCGGCGACCGCTTCGTGATCCAATCGGAAATTCTGTTCGCCAGCGGCTCCGCCGACATCAACCCCTCCGGCGAAGCGCAATTGCGCAAGATCACCGATGCAGTGAAGGAAATCGCTGCCGAAATTCCAAACGATATTTCATGGGTGATCCGCGTCGATGGACATACGGACGTTAACCCGATCCATACGGCGCAGTTTCCGTCCAACTGGTATCTGTCGAGCGCGCGCGCCATCGCCGTTGTCGATTTCATGGTGAAGGAAGGCGTCGCCCCCAACCATCTGGTCGCGGCGGGCTTTGGTGAATTCCAGCCGCTGGATCAGGGCAAGACGGCGGACGCGCTGAAACGCAATCGCCGCATCGAGTTCAAACTGACCGAGAGGTAAACCATGCCCGCCACATCCGAGCTTGTCGAATACAGCGAAGGCGGCGCAACCTTTGAAGCCTATGTGGCAAAGCCCGCTGGTGCGGCAAAGGCACCTTGCGTGCTCGTCGCTCATGACTGGAGCGGCCGCAACGATGGCGCCCACAATGCCGCCGACCGCCTCGCAGCACTTGGTTATGTCGGCTTCGCACTCGACACATATGGCAAGGGCGTACGCGGCGATCAGATGGGCGACAACACGCATCTGATGGGGCCACTGCTCGCTGACCGCACACTTCTGCGCCGCCGCCTGATCGCGGCTCTCGAAGCGGCGAAGGTGCATCCCGCCGTCGATCCGCAACAGATTGCGGCAATCGGTTATTGCTTTGGCGGGCTCTGCGTTCTCGATCTGGCTCGCGCCGCGCCGCCTGCGCTGAGGGGCGTTGCGAGTTTCCACGGTATCTTCCCGCCGCCCAATATCGGCGCGCAGGCAAAAATCACGGCGAAGGTTCTTGTGCTGCACGGCTGGGACGATCCGATGGCCCCGCCCGCCGACGCCGTCGCGCTCGGCAAGGAACTGACGGACGCAGGCGCCGACTGGCAGCTTCACGCCTATGGCCATGCGATGCATGCCTTCACCGCCGAAGGCGCCAACGCGCCCGAGCGCGGCATTCTCTACAACGAGGCCGCGGACAAACGGTCCTGGGCGACGTTGAAGGGGTTTCTCGACGAAGTGTTCGGGTGAAGATGAGTTGGGGGCTGCCGTTACATTGACGAGGCAACGGGAAAATTCTTTCCCTCTGCCGCAGCGCCTTCGGAGAAAAGCTCATGAACAAGCTGGTCGAGAACAACCTGAGCAAGGTGCCCGCCGTCACCCTCGCTTTCTGGATCATCAAGATTGCGGCAACCACGCTGGGTGAAACAGGCGGCGATGCCGTGTCGATGTCGCTGAACCTCGGCTATGCGGTAAGCAGCGTCATCTTCATCGGAATTTTTCTCGTCGCAGTCATTGCTCAAATCAGAGCCAAGACATTCCATCCATTCCTGTACTGGGCGGTCATCATCGCGACCACGACGGCAGGCACGACGATGGCGGATTTTGCCGATCGCTCTCTGGGTATTGGCTACACAGGTGGATCATCCATCCTCTTTGTGTTGCTCATCGCCTCGCTCGCCATCTGGTATCGGACGGTCGGCTCCGTTTCGGTCGCCGCCATCACTTCGCCGAAAGTCGAAATGTTCTACTGGGTGACAATATTGTTCTCCCAAACCCTCGGCACGGCACTGGGCGACTGGATGGCCGATACCAACGGACTTGGCTATGAGGACGGCGCGCTCATCTTCGGTGCGGGCCTCGCCGTGATCGCCGCGGCTTACTACTTCACCAACATCTCGCACACGCTGTTGTTCTGGGCCGCCTTCATCCTGACCCGGCCTCTGGGCGCGACATTGGGCGATCTGCTCGACAAGCCGATCGACCATGGCGGGCTCGACTTCAGCCGCTTCACGGCCTCTGCGATCCTGACGGTCTTCATCATCGTCTGTATCCTGATCCTGCCGCAGAAAACCGGCAGCCATCCGGGAGAGAGCCCCAAGGCGTCATAAACAAACGCAGAACCAGAACGACAGTCGAAAGAGATCAGTACGCCCTGATCTCTTTCGATTGCTTGCACACCAATATCTTGGGATCGAAGACATTTCCGATCAGCATCAGATCGCGATAACCAGCGGCAACGCTGGAGCCTGAAAGTTCTTCGCCGCGGTTCAGATAGATCGTGCCCGCGCGACCACCCTCGCCCTTGGGCGAAAGCTCGACGCGGATGACCTGGCTCGGAGAAAGTTTCTTGGGATCGCTTCCATGGGCAACCAGCGCTGTAATCTCAGGATGGGCCGCGATGAGCAAGGAACCGTCTTCCTCGACATCGATATTGTCGAGGCCCGTGCCAAGCGTCGTGAAATCGGTGGGGGTCAATGTGCCCGTCGCCACATCGCGCACGTAGATATGCAGCGAGCGACCGACGAACTCAGTCGCATAGATCGACTTGCCGTCGGCGCTCACATTGATGCCGTTGGCAAAGCCGAGCGTGTCGCCCACGATCCGCATCGCCGCACCGTCGTAATAGACGATATTGCCTTTTCTGAGCAGCAGCAGATCGCCGAGCATCGCCGCGCTCCGGTTCGACGTGTCGTGATCATTGACGGCGTAGAAAGCCTCCGGCCCCACAGCCACCACATCGTTGGGCGAAATGAGCAGCGGGTCTTCCACCGTCTTGAAGAGCGTCAGGGTGCCGTCCGCAGCAATGTCGAAAATCTCGATCGACTGTCCGCCGCCGGTGCGATGATTGACGGCGAAAAGACGCCGCATACCGTCCGGCCCGTTGTAAAGGCTGATGCCATGGGGATGGAAATCGGCAGGCTCGCTTGCCGTCACCGGATGAAGCGACCACTGATCGGACGGCGCGGTGAGATCGATCGTATAGATGCCTCCACGCGTGCCGGTCTTACCCGCCATCAGCGCCCGCCTGTCCGTCGCCGAGACGAATGCAAGTCCGCGCGTGCGGTCGATCTGAATGTCTTCAGGTCCGGGCGGCGACGGGATGGTGGTGCATTGCGCCGCCACTTCCTGCTTGATGCCCGTGAAGAAGCCCGCAGCGGAGAGAAAGCGCAGGCCCATTATGCTGATGATGCCGACAATGAGGGCCAGAACGATCAGGCTCCAGCGCAGGACGGGTGACATGGTTTCTCTCCCTGTGAAAACTTTTCGGTCGCGCGGCGTGCTTAGTGAAGCGCCACGCTTTTCGGCTCTCCGCCGATGAGGTCGCCGGTGAATTGCAGGCGCGCAAGGCGGCTGTACAAACCACCCTGTCGCATCAGCTCGTCATGTGTTCCGCTGGCGACGATGCTGCCCTCCTCCATCACGATGATGCGGTCAGCCTTCAACACGGTGGCAAGGCGATGCGCTATCACCAGCGTCGTGCGCCCTCCCATCAATCCCTCAAGCGCCGCCTGCACCAGCGTCTCGCTTTCGGCGTCGAGCGCACTCGTCGCTTCGTCGAGCAGAAGCACGGGCGCATCGC
>CAZLLB010000170.1:0-7474 GCA_964560165.1 uncultured Parvibaculum sp.
ATCGGGCTCGGCAATATGGGCGGACCCATGGCGAAGAATCTCGCCAAGGCGGGCCACAAGCTCAAGGTTTTCGATCTGAGCGAGAAGGCTGTGGCCGCTCTCGTCGAAGTGGGCGCAACCAAAGCGACGACGGCTTCCGACGCTGCAAAGGATGTTGAGTTTGTCGTCACCATGCTGCCTGCGGGCGAGCATGTGCGTTCGGTGTATCTTGGAGAGGCGGGCCTCATAGCCGTTGCCAATAAGGGCACACTCTTTATCGATAGCTCCACCATAGATGTGCCGTCGGCGCGTGACGTGATCGCGGCCGCAGAAAAGGCTGGCATGGCGATGATTGATGCGCCGGTTTCGGGTGGCGTTGGTGGCGCTGAAGCGGGCACGCTGACCTTCATGGTCGGCGGCGCTGATGCGGCATTTGCAAAAGCAAAGCCCGTACTCGAAAAGATGGGCAAGAATATTTTTCACGCCGGTGGTGCGGGCAATGGTCAGGTCGCCAAGGTCTGCAACAACATGATCCTCGGTATATCGATGATCGCCGTCTCAGAGGCCTTCACGCTCGGCGAGAAACTCGGCCTCGACGCGCAGACGCTTTTCGACATTTCGTCCACCGCATCCGGCCAGTGCTGGTCGATGACATCTTATTGCCCGGTCCCGGGCCCTGTGCCTACATCGCCGGCCAATCGTGATTACAAGCCCGGTTTTTCGGCAGCGATGATGCTGAAGGATTTGCGTCTCGCACAGGACGCATCAAAAGCAGCCAAAGCGCCGACGCCGCTTGGTGCGCAAGCCGCGCAACTCTATGCACTCATGGAAGCGTCGGGAAATGACGGCCTGGACTTCTCAGGAATTATTAAGCTTATCAAAGGGCAAATATAATTCTTCAACTTACAGACACACTGTGAAACCGCTCTCCGCCACACTCACCAATCAACTCTTGCTGGTATCGTTTTAAACCAGTCGTTAGGACGAGCACGGTAAAGTTTGCCCAGGCAGGAGCCACGGTTGGCCCCGTCGAGATGATTGTTGCGTCTAGAAGGGCAAGTCTCATGGGCATTACAAGTACACAAGTCAGTGCAGTTGTCGCGAATGACGACGATGCGACAGCGAAACCGGCTTATCTTGAAGCCCTGACATATGTGGAGCGGCTGCATCGTCGCCTTCTCGATGTCATCAAGGACGAGCTTGACCGTGTCGGCTGTTCTGAAATCAACAGCGTGCAGGCGCTTTTGCTTTTCAACATTGGCGATGCGGAAATGACAGCGGGCGAACTTCGTACGCGCGGTCATTATCTCGGCTCCAACGTTTCCTACAATCTGAAGAAGCTTGTCGAGGCGGGCTATATCAGCCATCAGCGCTCGCGGCTCGACCGCCGCTCCGTGCGCGTTCGTCTGACAGATAAGGGCCGTGTCATCTGCAAATCCATCGACGAGCTTTACAACAAGCATTGCCGCTCGGTCGCTGAAGTCGGCGACATCAGCCAGGAAGAGTTGCGTCAGATCAACACGACCCTGCACAAGCTTGAGCGCTTTTGGACCGACCAGATTCGCTATCGCCTCTAAATTTTCCATTTTCGGAGCCGCACGAAACTTGCAAATCGCAAGGCAGAGGGCGGCTGACTGCTGGTTTTGTCCCAGTAGCGGACGGCGCGTCCCGAAATGGTTAAGATCGGTCCCGTAGTGTGACCGGGAATTCGAGGGGCCTTTGAGGGTCGGACGCGGTATTCAATTCGTGGCACTTCTGGCGCCGATGCTTTTCGGCGGCGGATCGCTCGCGTCTGCGTCCAACTATGACCCAGTCGAGACGCAGTGGATCGACCCCTGGGCGGCCAATGCCGATGTGCAGCCGACCGATGATCCTGCTCTGAAATCGACAGTGCCGACATTGGGCGACGCCGGTTTCTGGCCTGTTGTTCGCGCCGTTTCGATGTATCGCCAGATCCAGAATTGGGGTGGCTGGGAGCCAATCCCGAATGGCGAAAGGCTGAAACAGGGTATGCGCGACCGTCGCGTGGCGTTGGTGCGCAAGCGTCTGCTCGCCACGGGCGATCTGGCTGCATCGGAAGGCGACCAATCGCTTTTCGATAGTATGGTAACGCAGGGTGTGCGCCGCTTCCAGGCGCGCCACGGTCTTGAACCCGATGGCATGATCGGGCGCGCAACGCTCGAAGCGATGAACGTGCCGGTCGCCGCGCGTATTCAGCAGCTCGAAGTCAATCTGAAGCGCCTGAATGAGGTCGCGCCGAAACTTGGCCACCGCTATGTGTTCGTCAATATCGCGGGCCAGGAAGT
This sequence comes from uncultured Parvibaculum sp., assembly GCA_964560165.1. Lineage (GTDB taxonomy): Bacteria > Pseudomonadota > Alphaproteobacteria > Parvibaculales > Parvibaculaceae > Parvibaculum. Next base: position 2,286 of record CAZLLB010000170.1, read on the forward strand.
GGAGGCGGTCGAAGATGGCGAAGTGGTCATGCGCAAGCGCGTCATCGTCGGCAAGGAAGACCGTCAGACACCGGAATATACCAGCAAGATCACCTATATCGCGCTCAACCCTTATTGGAATGTGCCGCAGTCGATTGCGATGAAGGATCTACTCCCCAAGATCAAAGCCAATCCGTTGTTCCTCAAGCGCATGGGCATTCGCGTTTTGCGGGGATGGGGTGACAACGCGCCAGAGGTCGATCCTGCGACCGTTGACTGGTCGAGCCCGAATGTGACGCGGCAATATCGTTTGCGTCAGGATCCCAGCCGCCTCAATTCACTGGGCACCATCAAGATCAATTTCCCAAATCCTTATGCGGTTTATCTGCATGACACGCCGGTCAAAACGCTTTTCGGGCGGCAAGCGCGCAATTTCAGTTCCGGCTGCGTCCGTGTGCAGGAGGTGCGCGATCTCGCTGCATGGCTCTTGAAAGATGCTCCCGGCTGGGATCGCAAACGCATTGACGCGACCATTGCCGCGGGTGAGCACAAGGATGTTGCGTTGCCGCAATCCGTTCCCGTTTATCTGATGTATCTGACCGCTTGGGTCGGTGAGGACGGCGTCGTCAATTTTCGCGACGATGTTTATGACCGCGACCGCAAGCTAAGTGCAACCAAACTCGAAAATTAGATTAGGATCGCTCCGGGGGGAGCCGTCCGTAATCGCGGGCGGGCTAAAGGAGGGCGCAGCGCGATGCCGTCGAAACGACCGGCGAAATTTCCTTATCTTGAGCATGAAGGCATTCTCGCCTTCGCCCATCGTGGCGGAGCGGGGAACTGGCCAGAAAACACCATGCCCGCATTTCAGGGTGCGATTGATCTGGGCTATCGCTACATCGAGACTGATGTTCATGCGACGCGCGATGGCGTGTTGCTGGCTTTCCATGACGACCAACTTGATCGCGTTACCGACCGTGTTGGCACCATCGCTGAGATGGATTTCGTCGATGTGGCCAAGGCGCGCGTTGCGGGACTTGAACCCATTCCGCGCCTCGAAGAATTGCTGCTCGCCTGGCCGGGTATCCGCATCAATATAGATCCCAAGCGCGACAATGCCGTGGAACCGTTGATCCGTGTGCTGCGCGGCTCGGCGGCGCTCGATCGGGTTTGCGTTACCTCATTTTCAGGGGCCCGGACGCGCGCCGTGCGCGAAGCGCTGGGCAAGGATCTGTGCACCGGGCTCGGCCCGGCGGCGACAGCCAGGTTGCGCTTTTCGAGTTGGTTTGGACCCTTTGGTGGATTGTGGGGCAGCTTCCAGGGAGGCTGTGCTCAGATACCCGTGAAGCAGAACGGCATACGCCTCGTTGACAGCCAAATGATCGACAGAGCACACGAAGAAGGGCTTCAGGTTCATGTCTGGACTATCGATGAGCCTGCCGAAATGAACCGGCTGATCGACCTTGGCGTCGATGGGCTAATGACCGATCAACCGGCCGTGTTGAAAACGGTTCTCATCGAGCGAGGACTTTGGCGCTCCTAAATACCCACCTAGATAGTGAAATTCGTGCGACAATTAGCTTATAGTTTGTCTGCTCAGTATCGCTAAGTTGGGTGAAGCAGGGTGAGGGAGCGAGACGCAGGTGAACGCCGCTCCAATTCCTCGACCCGGGGCAGTAGCAGGATTGCGGCCATGGATTATCAGACGAAACTCAATGAAGCGCTCCAGTCGGTAAAAGACGAAGGGCGATATCGGGTTTTCGCAGACATCCTCCGCCATCGAGGCGACTTTCCGCGCGCCACCTTTCACACTCCTGAGGGCTCGCGCAGCATCGTCGTCTGGTGCTCCAACGATTACCTCGGTATGGGGCAGCATCCGCTCGTCATTGAAGCGATGCACCGCGCCATTGACGAAGCTGGCGCGGGCTCGGGCGGCACACGCAATATTTCGGGCACCACGCGTTATCACGTCGATCTCGAGCATGAGCTTGCCGACCTCCATCAAAAAGAGGCTTCGCTGCTCTTCACCTCGGGCTATGCGGCCAATGACGCAACGCTCTCTACATTGGCGCGGGTGTTCAACGATTGCGTCATCATCTCGGATGAGATGAATCACGCCTCGATGATCGAGGGCATCAAGCGCGGTGGTGGGCCGAAGCGGGTGTGGCGTCACAACGATCTCGAGCACCTCGAAATTCTTCTGAAGCAGCTTGATCCCAAGCAGCCCAAAATCGTCGCCTTCGAATCCGTTTACTCCATGGATGGCGACATCGCGCCAATCGGAGCGATTTGCGATCTGGCACATAAGTACGGCGCGCTGACCTATCTCGATGAAGTTCATGCCGTAGGGCTTTATGGCCCGCGTGGCGGCGGTATTGCCGAGCGCGACGGCGTTCTCGACAAGGTCGATATCATTGAAGGCACCCTCGCCAAGGGGTTTGGCGTCATGGGTGGTTATATTGCCGGATCATCGACGCTGATCGACGTCGTGCGGTCTTATGCGCCGGGATTCATTTTCTCGACCTCGCTTTCGCATGTCCTCGTTGCCGGTGTTCTTGCTGCGGTCAAGCATCTCAAGGTAAGCAGCGCCGAGCGCATCCGTCATCAGGAGCGCGCCGTGACATTGCGCCGGATGATGGCCGATGCGGGCCTGCCGGTGATGATGTGTGAAAGCCATATCGTGCCGGTGATGGTCGGCGACCCCGTCATCTGCAAGCAGGTCAGTGATGATCTGCTGGCAGATCACGGCATTTATGTTCAGCCGATCAACTATCCCACGGTTCCCCGTGGTACGGAGCGCCTGCGCTTCACGCCTTGTCCTGTTCACACCGATGAGATGATGGAAGAGCTTGTAAAAGCGCTTGATCAGGTGTGGACGCGGCGGAATATAAGACGTGCCGCCGCCTGAGGGCGAGCATGGGAAAAATGTGGCGTCGTCAGGTAAAGACGGCGGCGGTCGGGAAGTCATCTTTGAGTTCAAACCCATCGGCGGCAGCGTCAAGTTGACGGCGGTCGATGTTGCCTCGGGCGTGGAGGTTTCTGTTGTCGGCCCGGCGGGCCCTGCATCTCATCGCGAGCTTGAGCGTATCGCCTTGCAGAAATTGCAGCAGCGTTTGGGGCGGGAGGTTGCCGGCGCGCCCAAGCCGCCAGAATCTTCGGACGGCGGAACAGGCGGCGGAATTATCGTCTAGCAGATTATTTTTTGCGCTTGGTCCGGGGGGCGCTCGTTGCCGTGCGACCGAGCCCGATTTGCTTGGCCAGGCGTGAACGCTGCGCGGCATAGTTCGGCGCTACCATCGGGTAGTCGGCGGGAAGACCCCAGCGCGCGCGATATTCTTCCGGTGTCATGCCGTATTGCGAGCGCAGATAGCGCTTTAGCATTTTCAGCTTTTTACCGTCTTCCAGGCAGACGATAAAGTCTGCGTTGATGGATTTCTTGATCGGCACGGCGGGGGTGAGGTCGGGGCCAGCGCTTTCCACGCCGCTATCAATATCCAGAAGGGTATTATGCACCGTTCGTATGATGCTCGACAGATCGCCGGTTGGCAGCGAGTTGTTGCCCACATAGGCTGACACTATGTTGCTTGCCAGTCTGAGGAGCTCAACCTTGCTGCCGTCGGTCTTGTTCTTGCTTTCAGTCATTGCAGGAGAAGGCCCTTTTAACGCGCAGCAGAATCGCCGCCCCTCTTAATTGAAAATAGCGCCACTCTTTTAACGTGTTAAGACTCGCCTCTTCAAGATGTGTGATCGCAGATAATCTTGATGTCATGCTCTTTTTTTAAAGAATAGACGCATTAATTGTCGGGCTTAATCTTTTGCGTTGCGAAATACACTTCTCGAAATGGATATTTTGCTTACCCGGGCGAATTGGATTTGAGTTTATAGACTGAACTCTATCCACGTTGCTCAAGCCCTGTATTGGCGTGAAGACCCCAAGCAACGGAGCGGCAAACAGCTTGGGTCTGATGCAGTCGCTTTCCGAAGTGATAGTGGCCGGGTTGGCCCGTGTTGGCGATATGTGGTATTACGCCCCGATAAGGGCAGCCCTTCATAGGGTAGTCCTGCGGTGGCTCGGAGCCGCGCAATCTGGCGCCTGACAGCGCGGGTTGGCTTACGGGTCAAGTAATTCCGTCTGAGAAGGTTCATTCGATGTCGTCAAGCAATGCAGTCGCGGGGCAGGCTGGTGCCTCCGGTTTTTTTACCGACGGATTGGCCAAGAGCGATCCCGATATTCAACTCGCCATCGATAAGGAGTTGAACCGACAGCAGACGCAGATCGAACTGATAGCCTCCGAGAACATTGTTTCGCGCGCAGTGCTTGAGGCACAAGGCTCGATCCTGACCAACAAATACGCCGAAGGCTATCCCGGCAAGCGTTACTACGGCGGCTGCGAATTCGTCGATATTGCCGAGGATCTGGCGATCGAGCGCGCGAAGAAACTCTTCGATTGCGCTTACGTCAACGTCCAGCCGAACTCCGGTTCACAGGCCAATCAGGGCGCTATGATGGCGCTCATTAAGCCGGGCGACACCATCCTCGGTATGAGCCTCGCCGCTGGCGGCCACCTCACTCATGGAGCGGCCCCGAACCAGTCGGGCAAATGGTTCAACGCCGTGCAATATGGCGTCCGTGCGCAAGATCATCAGATCGATCTCAACGATGTCGAAGCGATGGCGAAGCAGCACAAGCCGAAGCTCATCATCGCGGGCGGCTCCGCCTATCCGCGTGTCATCGACTTCAAGGCATTCCGCGCCATTGCCGACAGCGTCGGTGCCTTGTTCATGGTGGACATGGCGCATTTCGCCGGACTGGTCGCGGGCGGTGTGCATCCGAGCCCGCTACCCTATGCCGATATCGTCACGACGACGACGCACAAGACGTTGCGCGGTCCACGCGGCGGCATGATCCTGTCCAACAACCTGGACATCGGCAAGAAGGTCAACTCGGCAATCTTCCCCGGCATTCAGGGCGGCCCACTGATGCACGTCATCGCGGGCAAGGCGGTGGCCTTCGGGGAGGCGCTGCGCCCCGAATCCAAACAATATGCAAAGTCGGTCGTCGAGAATGCGCGCGCGCTTGCCGCGACGCTTGCTGAGGCTGGCCTTGCAATCGTGTCGGGCGGCACCGACACACATCTGATGCTGGTCGATCTGCGCCCGAAGAAGCTCAACGGCAAGATCGCCGAAGCAGCACTCGAGCGCGCCAACATTAC
>CAZLLB010000171.1:0-7453 GCA_964560165.1 uncultured Parvibaculum sp.
AAATTTGCCGATGACCAGTTCGCCGTCTTCAAGGGCCAGAGCCGCGACGATCAGGACAAGTTCTGGCTGATCCCGACGGCGGAAGTTTCGCTGACCAATCTGGTGCGCGAGAGCATTCTCAATGAGGAAGAACTCCCCAAGCGCTTCACGGCCTACACGCCGTGTTTCCGTGCCGAAGCTGGATCGGCGGGACGCGACACACGCGGCCTGATCCGCATGCATCAGTTTCCGAAGGTCGAACTGGTCTCGATCACCGCGCCGGAAAAGGCCATCGAGGAGCATGAGCGGATGCTCGCCTGTGCCGAGGAAGTGCTGAAGCGGCTTGATCTGCATTATCGTGTCGTCACGCTCTGCACCGGCGACATGGGCTTTTCGGCCCGCAAGACCTATGACATCGAGGTCTGGCTGCCGGGGCAGAATGCCTTTCGCGAAATCTCGTCCTGCTCGGTCTGCGGCGACTTTCAGGCTAGGCGCATGCAGGCACGCTATAAGCCGGCTGGAAGCAAGACGACACGTTTCGTCCATACGCTCAACGGTTCGGCCCTTGCCGTTGGCCGGACGATGGTGGCGATCCTCGAAACCTATCAGCAGGCCGATGGCAGCATCGCCATTCCCGAAGCATTGAAGCCTTACATGGGCGGTCAGGACAGCATCGCTCATGGCTAAGACAACCGCGAAAAAGACGGGTCTTCGTATTCTCGTCACCAATGACGATGGCATTAACGCACCGGGCCTTGCGGCGCTGACCCGCATCGCGCGGAAGATTTCCGATGACGTCTGGGTCGCCGCGCCGGAGGAAGAGCAGAGCGGCTCGGCACATTCGCTGTCGCTGGCCAACCCGATCCGCATTCGCAAACTTGGTCCGCGCAAATTCGCGGTGAAAGGCACGCCTTCCGATTGCGTTCTGATGGCGGTACGCCACGTCATCAAGGACAAGCAACCAGACCTCGTTCTCTCCGGCATTAATCGCGGGCAGAACGTGGCTGATGATGTGACCTATTCGGGCACCATCGCAGCGGCGATGGAAGGCACGCAGCTCGGCATTCCCTCGATCGCACTGAGCCAGGCTTTCGGCTTTGGTGAAAGCCGCCTCGTCAAATGGTCCACGGCGGAGCATTTCGCGCCCGGTATCATCAGGAAGCTGATCGCGGCAGGCTGGCCGAAGGACGTGCTCATCAACGTCAATTTTCCTGATGTGTTGCCCGCTTCCGTCAAAGGTGTGGAGGTGACGTCGCAGGGCAAGCGTGACCAGTCGCTCGTCACGGTCGAGGAGCGCATCGACGCGCGCGCCAATCCCTATTACTGGCTCGGCTTTGAACGTATTCCGAGCAATCCGCCTAAGGGGACGGATCTGCGCGCCATCTATGACGGTTTCATTTCTGTCTCTCCGCTACACATGAACCTCACTCATAAACAGACGCGCGCCGCGCTGGTTGCCGCGCTGGAGAAGGCATGAAGGCCCGATGAACAGACAGCCTGGCGATGGAAACGGGAGCGAGCCTGACGGCGATCCCATGGATGCCATCGAGCAGGGCAAGATCGAACTGATCATGGCGCTGCGTCGGCAGGGCATTCGAGACAAGAAAATTCTCTCGACGCTTGAGCGTATTCCGCGTGAGATATTCATCAACACCTCGTTTCGCAAACAGGCTTACGAAGATCACGCGCTGCCCATCGAATGTGGCCAGACGATCAGCCAGCCTTTCGTCGTCGCTTATATGACCGAGCAATTGCAGGTGACCGATCGGATGAAGGTGCTCGAGGTTGGCACCGGCTCGGGCTATCAAGCCGCTGTGCTGTCGAGGCTTTGCCGACGCGTTTATACGATCGAGCGATACCGGACGCTATTGAAGGACGCGGTGAAGCGTTTCGATGAATTGAGGTTGCACAACATCACGTCGAAGGTTGGCGATGGTGCCGAAGGTTGGGTCGAGCAAGCACCCTTCGACCGAATCATCGTCACGGCCGCGGCGACCTCGGTGCCGCAAAAGCTCGTTGAGCAGCTAAAGCCCGGCGGCATCATGATTGTCCCCGTGGGGATCGCGGGCGGGCGGGGCGATCAGAACCTTGTGCGGATCGAGCGGACAGGGGAAGGTGTGAAACGCGAAGATCTCATGCCCGTCCGATTCGTCCCGCTGGTCGAGGGTGTGGCGAAAGAATCCTGACAGCCCTTCGGGCAAGGGGACGGAGAGCCGGCGATGCTTCAACAAGCTGCGGTCAAGACGATGCGGTTGAGCGCCTGCGCGGCGCTGCTGTTCGTGCTTGCCGGTTGCGCATCGGATAATTGGTGGGACAAGGAAGGCGCAGCCCGAAGCAGCCGCGGCAACGGCTATGTGGAAGCGGTGCCGATGCCCGCGCCGATACGCGGTGCCGGTGGCAGCTATGTCGTGAAGCCGGGCGAAACGCTTTATCGGATTTCCCGCGAGAAAAACATTCCGATCCGTTCACTGATCGAGGCCAACAACCTTCAGCCGCCCTATGATTTACAGGCGGGCCAGCGGCTGGCCATCCCCTCGGCGCGCTTCCATGTCGTTCAGCGTGGCGATACGGTCTATAGCATCTCGCGCACCTATGGCGTTGACATGGCGACATTGACGCGGACGAACAACGTGCCCGCGCCTTATCGCATCAAGGTCGGGCAACGTTTGCAGCTTCCGTCCAAGGTCAACACGCAGGTCGCCTCGGCGGAGGGGAGCCCACGCGCCGTTCCGGTCAGCCGCCCCGGTGCCTACACAGCGACGACGACAACCACAACGACTTCACCGGCGGCCAAGGCCCCCTTGCCAGCGCCGCCTTCCTCATCGGGCGATTTCGTCTGGCCGGCGCAGGGCAAAATCATTTCCTCCTTCGGCTCAAAGGAGAACGGCCTGCATAATGACGGCATCAATATTGCGGTCCCATCCGGCACGCCCGTACATGCGGCGCAGAGCGGCGTCGTGGCCTATGCGGGCAATGAGTTGAAGGGCTATGGCAATTTGCTGCTGGTCCGCCATGCAAACGGCTGGATGACCGCTTATGCCCACAACAGCAAATTGCTGGTCAAGCGCGGAGATACAGTGATGCGCGGCCAGACCATTTCGCTGGCAGGCAACACAGGTAGTGTCACCTCGCCGCAGGTGCACTTTGAAGTCCGCAAAGGCGCAAAGGCTGTCGATCCTCGCACCGTCATTGGCGGTTAGAACTCACTGGTCGAGCACCTTGCCAAGCCTGCCTGCATAATCCTGTATGAACTGCCAGGCGACGCGGCCAGACCGTGATCCGCGCGTTGCAGACCATTCGATGGCTTGGGCACGAAGCGCTTCGGGATGGTCATCCAATCCGTAATGTTTTGCATAACCTGCAACCATGCCGAGAAATTCTTCCTGGCTGCAATTGTGGAAACCGAGCCAGAGACCGAAGCGATCCGACAGCGAAACCTTTTCCTCAACCGCTTCAGATGGGTTGATAGCCGTCGAGCGCTCGTTCTCCATCATGTCGCGCGGCATCAGATGACGCCGATTGGAAGTCGCATAGAATATGACATTGGCCGGGCGGCCTTCGATGCCGCCTTCAAGCACGGCCTTCAGCGACTTGTAGCTCGTGTCGTCATGATCGAAGGAGAGGTCGTCGCAGAAGATCAGGGCACGTTTCGTCGAGCCTCGCAGTAGCGCCATCAGGCGCGGCAAGCTCTCTATATCCTCACGATGGATCTCGATCAGGATCAGGCTGCCGGGCGCTTCGGCGTTAACTGTCGCGTGTGCGGCCTTCACCAGCGAACTTTTGCCCATGCCGCGCGAGCCCCATAGCAGCGCATTATTGGCGGGCAGGCCGCGTGCGAAGCGTCGCGTGTTGTCCAGGAGGATGTCGCGAACCCGATCTACGCCTTTAAGCAGCGACAGGCCGACGCGGGAGACGTGTGGCACGGGAACCAGCGCGCTGCGTTCAGCATTCCAGACAAAGGCGTCGGCAGCATCGAGACCGGCGCTGGCCGGTAGCGGCGGCGCGAGGCGCTCCAGAGCGTCTGCAATGCGGGTGAGCAGGGGGGTAATGTCGGTTTGTCCCATGAGGATGGTCTCTCGAAGAGGGGCTGGAATGTGGGCCGGGCGGACCCTAGCACCGTCCGCACGGCGGTAAAATGCTCAACGGGGACCGGGCTTAAGCCTTGAAGATTCGCTTTCCAAGCCCGTTTGCAAAACGACACCCTGCCGTTATAGTCCGGCCCGAACGCGACCGCGCTGACCCTTTTCGGGGCTCCGGCGCCGCAACTGGAGAGACATATGTTTGGTGGCACTGGCGGCGGCAGCGGCGACTTTCTGATCTCGCTGTTTCCCTTCATCGCACTCTTTGCGATCATGTATTTCCTCGTGCTACGGCCCCAGCAAAAGCGGCTGAAGGATCACCAGAACATGGTGTCCAATGTGCGCCGTGGCGACGTTGTCGTGACCTCAGGCGGTATCATTGGCAAGGTGAGCAAGGCCGATGACCTGGAGGTTGTGGTCGAGATCGCAGAAGGCGTAAAAATTCGCGTCGTGAAGAGCACGCTCGCAGAAGTGCGCTCCAAGTCGGAACCTGTACCGGCGAATGCCAATACGCCGTCTTGATCGACGGTCGGACACTCCGGGGGAACGAGGGCCGACATGCTTCATTTTGAACGCTGGAAAATAGCGCTGATCGCGCTGGTGACGCTGGCGGGCGTCTTCTATACGGCGCCGAACTTCCTGCCGAGAGCTGCTCTGGAGGCCATACCGTCCTTCCTGCCGCACAAGCAGATCAATCTCGGTCTCGATTTGCGCGGCGGTTCCTATTTGCTGCTTCAGGTCGATACGGCAACAGCCAACAAGGATCGCTTGCAGGCGCAGACAAATGATGTTCGCAAGGCGCTTCTCGAACACAAGATCGCTTATACCGGCCTTGGCATAAACGGCGATGCCGTCACAGTCCGCATTACCAAACCCGAAGATGTCGATAAGGCGGTGAAGGCCCTTGAAGGCCTCGGCAGCATGGTCGCCGCCAATATGCTGAGCGGCGGTCTTCCCGAGCGCGACATCAAGGTGGTCGCAACCGGAAATCTCATTTCGTTTTCGAATACGGACGCTGCCAAGCTTGCTCGCTCGCAATCTGCGGTTCTCCAGTCGATGGAAATCGTCCGCCGCCGCATCGACGAGCTGGGCACCACCGAGCCGGTGATTCAGCAGCAGGGGCAGGACCGCATTCTGGTTCAGGTGCCGGGCCTCGACGATCCGCAGCATCTCATCTCGATCCTCGGCCAAACCGCAAAGCTGAATTTCCGCCTTGTCGATTCGACGACTACTGCGCAGCAGGCGCTGGCCACCCACACGATCCCGGCAGGATCGGAAATTCTCTACATGACAGAGAGCCCGACGACGCCGATTCTGGTGCAACGCCGCGTCATGGTCGGCGGCGACAGCCTCACAGATGCGCAGCCCGCCTTTGATGGACGAACAGGTGAGCCCGTCGTCAATTTCCGCTTTGACTCAACCGGTGGCCGCACCTTCGGCGAGGTGACGCGCAACAATGTTGGCAAGCCTTTCGCCATCGTACTCGACAACAAGGTCATCAGCGCGCCGGTTATCCGTGAAGCGATTGTCGGTGGCTCCGGCCAGATCAGCGGTAACTTTACGGTGCAGCAAGCCAACGATCTCGCCGTTCTGTTGCGCGCGGGTGCTCTGCCGGCTCCGTTGAATATTCTGGAGCAGCGGACGGTGGGTGCGAGCCTTGGTGCGGATTCGATCCGCGCTGGCGTTGCTGCCTCTATCATCGGCGCTCTCGCCGTCGTCATCTTTATGATGCTCGTCTATGGACTGTTTGGCGTCTTTGCCAATCTGGCTCTGATCGTCAACGTCATTCTGATCATGGGCGTCCTGTCGCTCCTGCAGGCGACACTAACGCTACCCGGCATCGCGGGCATCATCTTGACTATTGGCACCGCAGTTGATGCCAACGTGCTGATTTACGAACGAATAAGAGAAGAGTTGAGGGCCGGTAAAACGCCGATAGCGGCGATAGAGGCAGGTTACAATCGCGCGCTGGCGCCCATCGTTGACGCCAACGTGACGCATTTCATCTCCGCCGCCGTTCTCTTCGAGCTCGGCTCTGGCCCGGTGCGTGGCTTCGCCGTTACCCTGGGCATCGGTGTCATCACATCGGTTTTCACAGCCGTCACCGTGAACCGCCTTATCGTGTCAACGTGGGTGCGCCGTATGCGTCCCAAGACGATTTCACTCTGACCAGAACGAAGGCCAAGCACATGAGACGTTTGAAGATCGTTCCGGACAACACGAAGATTCCCTTCGTCAAGTATCGCCACATAGCCGTCGGTATTTCTGTGGTTATCGTGGTTGCCGCCATTGCCATGATGTTTATCAAGGGCTTCAACTTCGGCATCGACTTCGAAGGCGGAACAGTCATCGAGATTGCGACCGAGGGCGACGCCGATATTTCCGATCTGCGTAAACGCCTGAGCGGTCTAAATATAGGAGAGGTACAGCTTCAGCGCTTCGGCGACGACAAACATGTGCTGATCCGTATTGGCGCCGCCAAGTCGCAGGACGAGGGCAGCGGCTCCGAAGCTATTGTTCAGAAGGTCAAGGCAGAACTCGGCACGTCGGTTGAATATCGCCGCGTCGAGAGCGTCGGTCCGCAGGTGTCGGGCGAATTGATCCGTTCCGCGACGCTGGCCGTCTTGATCGCCGTCGCGGCGATGTTTGCCTATATCTGGTTCCGCTTTGAATGGCAGTTTGGCCTCGGCGCGGTGCTTTCCATCGCTCATGACGTGATGGCGACCATTCTCGTTTTCTCGGTTCTTCAGCTTGAATTCGATCTAACGACCATCGCGGCGCTGCTGACCGTCGTGGGTTATTCGATGAACGACACAGTCGTCGTTTTCGACCGGATGCGAGAAAATCTGCGCAAGTACAAGAAGATGGAGCTAGGCGAATTGATCGACCTTTCGATCAACGAAACATTGTCGCGCACGATCATGACCTCGGTGACGACGCTGCTGGCGCTCGTTGCGCTCTTCGTTTTCGGCGGTGAAGTTATCCGCAGTTTCACCTTCGCGATGATCTTCGGCATTATCGTCGGCACCTATTCCTCCATCTATGTCGCCGCGCCTGTGTTGATGGCTATCGGCATCACACGCGAATGGGGTTCGGGGGCGATCGGGCGCGACAAGGCGAGCGCCGACAAGAAGGCGTGATGAAACCTCGCTTCGACGGGCAGCCTTTGATCGAGGCCTATGGCGACCTTGGTTTCCGCCTCGCTTCCCAGCGTTTTGAAGGGTCCATCCTTCTGACGCCGCGCGGGCTTTATCCCTGGTCCGTGACCTCTTTGGCCGAAGCCGATGCGGCTTCCCTCGGGCCCGTCGTCGAATCGGCTTCTGCGTTTGATTTTCTGATTGTCAGTGGCGGCTCAAGTTTCGGGCGGTTTTCGAAAAATCTGACGAGCTACCTCG
>CAZLLB010000172.1:0-7440 GCA_964560165.1 uncultured Parvibaculum sp.
CGCCGAGAAGTGCTCTGCGTCTTCCGCCGTGATGGCGGTTACGGCGTCGGCCCGGTCAACCATCTCGCGCTCAAGTTCGGCGGCCTTGCGGGCATCGCGAAGCAGCGCCATGCCCTTGAAGACGTTGCCGTCGAAATTGCCAGCGACATTGGCGCGCGTTGTTTCCTCGTGATTGTGCGAAACGTAAATGAGCCGAGGCCCGCTGGCTCCTTCGCCGCTATGTTCATGGTGAAGTAACGGGAGCGCCCAGCCGGAATAAAGCCCGTCCATGATAATCGCGTCCCATTGGCGCTGGGCGAGAAGCTGACGGAAACGGTGGCGCATGGCCCATGTTCCCGAGCGATGCGCGATATGCGGGAGGTGCGAAAAGAAGCTCCGCCAAGCAGGCCGCTCCTGCTGGGGAACGAGCCACCAGCGAATGTTTTCATTTCCATCGCCGTCGCGGCGCGGGGAGTCGTCGCATTCGAAACACAACACATCCACTTCGGCGCCTTCGTCAGCTAGCGCTTCGATGAGACGCCCGGAGTAAATCCTTTGCCCGTCATGCTCAGGCATCGGGTCGATCCAGGTCAGCCAGAGGCAGCGCATTTTTGAACCGGTCAAAAGGCGTTCTTTCCGGTGAAGCCGCCAAGCACGGTCATCCAGATGATCTTGATGTCGAGCCAGAGCGACCATTTTTCGATATAGACGAGATCATATTCGACGCGCTTGCGAATTTGCTCGAGCGTTTCGGTCTCGCCGCGCCAGCCATTGACCTGCGCCCAGCCCGTGATGCCGGGCTTGACGCGATGGCGCGAGGCGTAGTCGCGCACTGCCTCGTCATAAAGCCGACCGGCGGCCTTGGCCGAAAGCGCATGGGGGCGCGGGCCGACAATCGACATTTCGCCGCGCACGACGTTGAGGAATTGTGGCAGCTCATCGAGACTGTATTTGCGCAGCGTTGCGCCGAGCCGGGTGATGCGCGGGTCGCCGCGCTGGGTGAGCTGTTCGGCGTTTTCATCGCGCCGGTCATCGTACATCGTGCGGAATTTATAGATTTCGATGAGCTGATTGTTGAAGCCATAGCGTTTCTGGCGAAAGAACACGGGGCCGGGACTGTCGAACTTGATGAGAGCGGCGATGCCGAGCATGACTGGAGAAATCATCGCGAGAATAAGCGCCGATGCGACGCGGTCCTCGACATCCTTCAGGACCGATTGCCAATCGGATAGAGGCTTGTTCAAAACATTGAGCAGCGGCAGTGTGCCGATATGAGTGAGATTTGCGTGAGGCAGGTGGAAGCTCATCAGCCCCGCGCAGAGGCGAACATCGACCGGCAGCGTTTTCAGCTTGGCGGTGATCGCAAGCAGGCGCTCTTCCTCGGTCGGCGATACGGCGATGATGACAGTGTCGAGCGGATGCCTGCGAATGAACCGCTCCAGCGCATCCAGATCGCCAAGTACCGGGCGGCCCGCATAGGCTTTCGGTGTAGGAACGGTACCTTGCGTGTCGTCATCGTCGAAAATGCCGACGACGCAAACGCCCGATTGCGCCTGATTGCCGAAATGATCGATCAGGCGACGAGTGGTTGGCCCCAGACCGATCACGGCGACGTTGCGGCGCAAGCGCCCCTCCTCGATCCATGTCCGACTGCGCGCATAGAGAACGAGGCGACCGGCGGCAAGTCCAGCCCATGCCATGACAAACCAGATGGCGGACCAGACGCGGGAATAGGCCTCGGAATATTTGGCCAGAAAGCCGATAGCGATCAGCGTGACGGCGACGCTTGCCCACCCCATGGTGAGGCGGCGAAGGCTGTTTGAGGGCTGGAGCAGCGCATCGAATTCATAGACGCCCCACAAGCGAAAGAGATTGAGCGCGATGAGCGATCCGAAAAGCAGGATCATCACATAATCGGACCATAGGGCATCGGGCTTGCTGATCAGCCACACGCCATAGGCGAGCGCGCCACTGCCAAGAATGATGGCGACGTCATAAGCGGCCATCAATCCACGAACGATCGGCTCGGACACTGGCTTATGGGCGGCGGATGAGGAACCGATCTCTGCCTCCACCGCTGAAAACAACTCGGCCATGTCAACCTCGCTTTGGATCACTGAACGCATCGCGAAACCGAACGCGAGCAGGTGTTTTGCCATGCCCGCCGGGGAGGTTGTTGTGATCAGCGCAAGGGTGAAGCGTGACCAGTCTGCGACTTGAAAACAGCCGCGCTTTCCGCTGCGCCCGAAGAGGTGGTGTCGGAAATTGCGTCGAATAGAGCGGCGGCAAAACAGCGCGGTTTGCGCGAAGCGGCGAAGGTCGCCGCGCGGGCGGAATCGAAATGTTGGGACGGGTTGCGGGCTGCCGTTTCGATTGCGGCAGCGAGAGCTGCTGGATTGCATGTGTCGATGCAAAGGCCCAGCGCATGCTCGCGGCATAATTTTCCAAGCAGGCCGTAACTTTGTGTAATGACAGGCTTGCCTGCATTGGCGGCCCAGAGAAGCACACCGCTCGAACCGACAAATCTTTTATACGGCGCGAGCACCACATCGCAGCGGCGGATGAGTGCGCTCAGTTCATCCATCGGCAGGTGCCGGTTATCGAGTGCTAGATGTAGCGCCGGTTGGGCATGGCGTAATGCGTCGGCGGATTCTTGAACCAGCGTTTCGATCTCCGGCTCAATGCGCCCGGCGATAATGACGGAGATTTTCTCAGCCGTGCCGGGAGCGATCTCGCGCAAGGCCGCGAGCAGGGTGAGGATGCCTTTGCGCTCGGCAAGCGCGCCAAAGAGCAGGAACGTGGTGCGGGCGTTCGACGTATCTCGTGCTATCGCGCCGGGTGGAGCGAGCGGAAAGGCGGGATCACCGATGGCTTCTACTTTGTAGCCTCGCGCGAAGACATGCTTTGCATGAGCGGGAAAATAAAGATCGAGAGAAAGAACCTTGCGCACAGCACCGTTGCGCAGCATCAACGCATAGAGAATGCGCTTTCTGAAATCGCGGATGCGCTCTCGCACATTCGGTGCATTGCCGGGATCAAGCTCGCGATAATGCGTCGATGGCCGAAAAAGGATGCCGCTGATCGGCTTGCTCCCGGCTCGAAAGCCGAGCGCAAAGGGCAAGGAGAGATGATCGAGACTGAGAAAGACGCCATGCCCGGCTCCAGAGCGCTTCAGGTGGCGGCGCATCACCCACCAGCGCACAAAGCCGCTGACGGGAAGGAAGCTGTGCAGGCAAAGCCGGTTTTCGCTCGCACCAAGCGGCACGATGTCGATATGCGCGGACGGGGCAAGCTCGGCCGCCAATTCTGGCGCCACGACAAAAGTGATGCGCCAGCCGGGGTGCTCCTGCTCTGCGAAGTACCGCAGATGCGCGAGCCATTCGCGCGTATGTCCATGCGGGTCTGGTTCGAAGATCAGCACATGTGGCGGTGCGCTTTCCATCAGCCGACGCCGCGCACCGCCGACATGAAGTCGTGCAGTACTTTCGGCTTGGCATGATGGGCGAGAACATGCGCGCGCCCTCGCGCACCAAGTTCGTCGCGCAAACCATCGTTTTCCGCCAGTTCCAGTACCGCGTCGGCAAAGGCTGCGGGATTATTCGGCGGCACACATAGAAAGGCGCCCGTCTCTTTTTGCATATGGCACAGGAGGCTACCCGGCTCCGCTGTGGCGATGAAAGGCCGCCCTGCTGCCATGATCGCGAATATCTTGGACGGCACGGCGTAGTCTGCGGCCTGCGGGTTCTGCGGCACGAGATGAATATCGCCTTCCGACAGCGCTTCATTGAGACGGGAGGG
Organism: uncultured Parvibaculum sp.; assembly: GCA_964560165.1. Classification (GTDB taxonomy): domain Bacteria; phylum Pseudomonadota; class Alphaproteobacteria; order Parvibaculales; family Parvibaculaceae; genus Parvibaculum. Next base: position 3,778 of record CAZLLB010000172.1, read on the forward strand.
CGGCAGGAGCGGGCGGAACTCTATATTGCGCAGACCCAGCGACTGCGCCGTTTCGATGAGGTTGCGGGCTTCGCGACCTTCGCCGCGCAGGACGATGCGAATGGTGGGGCGCGCCGTTTGCAACAGGCTCGCCAGATCGAGAATTTGTGCAAGCGACTGCTTCTTGCCGAAATTGCCGCTATAGATGACCGTCATGGGCCGGGCGCAGCGCCGTCGATCGTTGGGAAAGATTTTATCGGTGTCGATCCAGATCGGGAGAACGCTGATCGGCACATTTACACCGCGATTGAGAAGCTGCTGGCGCATATTTTCCGATAGCACGAGCACCAGGTCGGTGCGGTTGAGCGCCACGCGCTCGACGGCGCGCAGGCAAGATAGAACCGTGCTGCCACCAATCATGCCGAGCCCGGCGGCAAGGCCAGATTCGATGTCGTGAATGACCGCGACATGCCTGCCGCCCTTACGCGTCATGATCGTGCCGAGGATGACAGTCAGGATCGAGGGGCAGAGCGAAACCACATGACTCTGGCGGCGCACGCGGCCTCGCGCCAATTCGAACAGGCTGCGCATCAGAAAATGCGCATCCACCGTCATGCGCCGCAACGCGCCGCCGCCACCCGCGACGCGATTTGGAACGCGTGTGATGGAGACACCGTCGAGGATTTCACGGTCGTGATCGCCTGTTCGATAATCGGCGAAGATCGCGTCGCCTGGATAATGCGGGCGGCCGGTGAGAACACGCACCTCCAGCTCATGCGTCAGCCACTCCGCCATATCGCCGCAATAGGGACCGGAGCCGATCAGCTCAGGCCGGTAATATTGCGTGACGAAGAGCGCGCCGTTCTCACTTGTCGGTGCAAGGGTTTTCATCGCTTACACCGCTCTGGTTGCAAGCGCATTGCCGCCGCGCCGATAGGTGTAGTGGAGGTCCACGGAGGCATAGCGTTTGTAGAGCTTGGGATCGACCTGCGTGAGCGCGACGCCTGCGATATGGCCACCGGACATGCGGATCTGCTTCGTGGCGTCTGCCACGACATCCTGAGAGGTATGCTTCCAGCGGCTGACAAAAATCGTCGTGTCGGCCAAACGGGAATAATGCAGCGCCTCGCTGCCGACCAGCACGGGCGGCGTGTCGAGAATGACGATCTCATAGTGACGCGCCAGCGACTTCAGGAGCGCGTTCATGCGTTCAAAATCTGGAACGTAGCCAGCATCCGCCGGAGCACGTCCGGCAAATATGGCGTGAAGGCCCGATGCCGGATCGCGATAGACGGCCTCGTCAGGCGTCGCTTCACCGTCGAGAAGATCAATAAGCCCCGCCTGCTGCCTTTGTCCGAGCAGGGTGTGAATGGTCGGACGACGCAGGTCGCCATCAACGATGATGACGCGGCGGCCTGTATAGGCGAGCAGACGTGCCATGGAAATACTGAGAAGCGACTTGCCTTCGTCCGGCACAGACGAGGTCATCATGATGACGGTGGGCGCTTCGCCGCTATGCGCCAGCACAAGGCGGGTGTGAAGTTTGCGCACAGCCTCGCTGAAGGGCGAGGTAGGATCGCGCAGAACATGACTTGCCGCCGCCGAAGGTTTGAAAGCCGGGACCATCGCCAGCGTCGGCAGGCCGGTCGCCTTCTCCACATCCTCGCTTGTGCGCAAGGAACGATCGAGGGCTTCCGCCAGTAGCGCGAGCAAGGTGCCGAGCATCAATCCCGCAAGGATCGCACCGGCGATGATGGCGAGCTTGGGTGGAAAGTCCGCCCGGTCGGGTATGCCCGCTTGAGAGATAACCCAGGCATCGGGCTGCTGGAAATCGCGCTGGGCGGAACTCTGCTTGTAGCCTTGCAGGAAATTCTCAAAGAGCTGGCGGCTGGCATCTGCTTCTCTCTCCAGCTCGTGCAGCTTGATCGACTGCTCATTCGATTGCCCGACCTGGCCTTGCGCGCGATCAAGGCTCGCCTTCAAGGCATTGTAGCGCGCTTGCGCCGCTATTTGCTGGTTCTGGAGGCTGGCGACGATCTGGCCAACCTGCGCCTTCGACTTTGCATCTATGTCCGCGATCTGGGCGCGTATGTTTCTGATCTGCGGATGCTTTGGTCCATAGATGGCGGAAAGCTGGGCGGCCTGCTGCTCGATCTCCGTCCGCTTTTCTTCGAGCGCCTGGATGATCGGAGACGCCAGAACCTGAGGGATGCTCTTTGCGCTCTTGCCCTCACGCAGCATCGCCTTGGCCTGCCCAAGCTGGGCATCGGCTTCCGCCTTTGCGCTTTCGGCGAGGACGAGTTGTGTGTTGATTTCGCCCATCTGTTGCGACGTCACGGATTCGGTGTTGGTCGCGTAAAGCCCATTTTGCCGCCGATAGTCCTCGACCGCGCGCTCATCCTTGTCGAGCTGCTGGCGAAGCGTCGTGAGTTGGCCAGACAGCCACTTATTGGCGCGCTCGGTTGTCTCCGCCTTCAAAACGAGTTGCTGCTCGATATAGAGATCGGCGAAAGCGTTGACGATGCGCGCCGCCTTGAGCGGGCTTTGCGAGCGAACGGTAATTTCAAGGACATGCGAACGGTCAGCCGGTGTGGCATCGACGGCGGAGAGGAGTGTGGATATGACACGCTGAAACGCCCGGTCCGCCTGCTGTGGGGAGGCGCTGTCGGCAGGCACGGCTTGCGAGCCGAAAATGCTGGCCTTGAGACGAGAAAGGAGCGACGGCGGTCGAAGCGCCGGATTGAATTCGGGGTCATGGTCGAGCCCCAGCCGATGCACGACACGCTCGGCCAGAGCGCGGGATTCAACGACATGGGATTGACTTTCGATCGTATCGCGGTCAACGACGAGCTTGTCGAGCGCGGCCTGCGCTCCGCCCGCATTGCTGCTTTGCATCCCGATCAGCACTTCCGCCGTGGCGGAAAATAGCGGCGTCATGGAATTGATCAACGCAAAGCCGCCCGCCGTCAGGACGGCGGTGCTCACCAATATCAGAAGTTTCTGCCGCCAAAGCTTGCGCAGCACGCCGACCAGTTCGGAGGGGCCGGAGGATTCTCCGGCATCCATATCTGCGATATCTCTGTGACGCGCGAAAACGGACTGCGGGCCTGCAACTTGCTCTGGAAGATTCATTCAGAACCACCTCTCTGGAACGGTGATGACGTCGCCGGGATGAACGAGCGTTTCCTGGTTTGCCTCTTCCGCCTCCGCCGAAGGCTTGCCCGCACGCTTGATCTCGAAATCGTCATCCTTGGCGCGATAGGTGAAGCCGCCCGCCATGGCGATCGCGTTGATGACCGTCATGCCGTTTGTGTAGGGGTAGTTGCCGGGGTTTTTGACTTCGCCGACGATGTAGAAGGGCCGATAGGTCATCACCTCGACGCTGACGCGCGGGTCCTGGAGATAATCCGGCTTAAGCGCGCCCGAGATCGCCTTTTCAAAATCGCCTGCGGATAGGCCGCCTGCCTGAACATTGCCGATAAGCGGCAGTGCCACTTTCCCCTCGCCGTCAACCTGGAACGTGCCTGAGAGATCCTCCTGGCCAAAAACCGTCACGCGCACACGGTCGCCCGCGCCAAGACGATAATTGGGATCGCTGACAAGACCTGCGCCCGGCCCGCCTTGCGCATTGGCGGGCGCATTGACGGGCTTGGGCGTCGCCGCCATGTCATCGGCGAATACCGG
>CAZLLB010000173.1:0-7394 GCA_964560165.1 uncultured Parvibaculum sp.
CCGGAAGCGGGCTTCACTAACACACTTCAGTCGGACTTGCGACTGTCTTTGGGCCGACCATCGAGAAATTTCTCCCAAAGGTCGGGCCTTCTTTGCCTCGTCGTCTCTTCGGCCAGCGCGCGGCGCCAGGCCTTGATCTTGCCGTGATCCCCCGATGTCAGGACCGCCGGTATCTCGCGCCCCTCGAATGTCTGGGGTCGCGTGTAATGCGGGTACTCAAGAAGCCCGCCCTCGAAACTCTCGTCCTGCCCGGAGGCTTCCTTGCCCATGACGCCGGGGAGCAGCCTGACGACCGCATCCAGAAGCGCCAGCGCCGCCGGTTCGCCGCCCGAGAGAACAAAGTCTCCCAAGTTTATTTCTTCCATAACCCGGCTCTCGATCACCCGCTGATCGAGACCTTCAAAACGCCCGCACAGCAGCGTGACGCCGGGGCCTTGCGCCAATTCCCTGACCCGCGTCTGGGTCAAAGGCTTGCCGCGAGGGCTTAGATAGATCAGCGGTTGACCGGCCTTATGGACCGCATCGACCGCCGCCGCCACCACATCGGCCCGCATCACCATGCCAGCCCCGCCGCCCGAAGGCGTGTCGTCCACCGAACGATGCCTGTCGGTGGCGGAATCTCGAATATCCACCGTATCGAGCCGCCAAAGGCCCGAAGCGAGCGCCTTGCCCGCCAGCGACAACCCGAGCGGTCCCGGAAACATTTCCGGGAAGAGCGTCAGCACACGGGCAGACCAGCTCTCACTCATCGGCCCCATCCTGCGAAAGCCCGCTCTCATCAAACAGGCCATCCGGCGGATCGAGAACCAGATGCCCGGCCTCGATTTCGACGGAGGGCACGTTCTCGTCGGTGAAAGGCACCAGCACGGTCGGCCCGCCCTCGGGGCGCTCGATCTCGATGAGATCGCTCGCCCCGAAATTCTCGACACCGACGACGCGGCCATAAACATGCCCGTCGAGGCCCACCGCCTGAAGGCCGATGAGGTCGGCGTAATAGAAACCGTCCTCCTCCTCGTCCATCTCAGGCAGGCGCGCGCGGTCCACGTAAAGCTCCGTGCCCCGCAGCGCCTCCGCCTTGTCGCGGTCGCTGACGCCTTCGAGCTTGCAGATCACGGCGTCCTTCGCCATGCCCGCCGTCTCGATCCTGAAGCGCCGCGCGCCGTCCTTCGTCTCGACCGGACCATAAGCGGCGACCGCCTGTGGCTCTGCCGTAAAGGGCTTCACCCGGACGAGACCGCGCACGCCATGCGCGCCGATGACGACGCCGAGGCAGACACGCGAAGCGCCGGGCTTGGCTTGCGACATGGGCGTGGAGCCGAAGGCTTACGCCTCGGCCGGAGCTTCCACGGGTGCCGCAGCTGCTTCCTTCGCCGCTTCCGCAGCGAGACGCTCGGCTTCGAGACGCTCCTGCGCCTTCGCCTTGGGCTTGGCCTTTTCCGGGTTGTTCGTCGCGGTGCGCTTCAGAAGGCCCGCAGCATCGAGGAAACGCGCGACGCGATCGGTCGGCAGCGCACCCACGGAAAGCCAATGCTTGGCGCGTTCCAGATCAAGCAAGAGGCGATCCTTGTGATCCTTCGGCAGCACCGGATTGAAGGAGCCGATCTTTTCGATGAAACGACCGTCGCGGGGCGAGCGCGTGTCGGCGATGACGACGCGGTAAAAGGGACGCTTCTTGGCACCGCCACGGGCGAGGCGAATTTTCAGGGACATTGTTTTCTACCTTCTAGTGAAACTTGCTCAGTGAACTGTGGAACTCGTGAAATCTATTTCTTCTTGCCGCCGGAACCCTTGGAACCGGGAAGTCCGGGAAGGCCCTTGCCGCTTGGCAAACCGGGCAATCCGCCGAAGCCGCCGCGTCCGGGCAGGCCGGGAAGTCCTGGAAGCGCGCCGGGTAAACCGCCCTTGGGCAGCAGGTCTTTCAGCGCCTCGGGATTATTGGCGATGTCGGGCGGCAGATCGGGCATGCCGCCGCCGAATAGCTTGCCGAGAAGCCCGCCACCCTTCTGGCGCGCCATGTTCTTCATCATGTCGGCCATCTGGCGATGGAGTTTCAGGAGACGATTGATCTCTTGCACTTCGGTACCAGAGCCCGCCGCGACACGACGCTTGCGGCTGGCGTTGAGAAGCGCGGGGTTGCGGCGCTCGGCCTTCGTCATGGAGGAAATGATCGCGGCCTGACGCTTGACGACGCTGTCATCCATATGCGCGTTGGCGGCGGCGGCTTGCGCCTTGGCAACGCCCGGCAACATGCCGAGCACACCCTTCATGCCGCCCATGCGCTTCATCTGCGCAAGCTGTTCGGCCATATCGTCCAGGTCGAATTGACCCTTCTTCATCTTGGCGGCGATCTTGTTCGCCTTGTCGGCATCGATCGTCTCGGCAGCTTTCTCGACAAGGCTGACAACGTCGCCCATGCCGAGAATGCGGCCCGCCACGCGGTCGGCGCGGAAATCTTCCAGCGCGTCGAGTTTTTCGCCGGTGCCGAGCAATTTGATCGGAACGCCCGTGACGGCGCGCATGGAGAGCGCCGCGCCACCGCGACCGTCGCCATCCGTTCGCGTCAGGACGATGCCGGTGACGCCGATACGCGCCTTGAAGGTGGTCGCGACATTGACCGCGTCCTGACCCGTGAGGCTGTCGGCGACGAGAAGGATTTCATGCGGGGCGGCGACGTCACGCACTTCGGCGACTTCCGACATCAGGTCTTCGTCGATATGCGTGCGGCCTGCCGTGTCAAGCATGACTATGTCATAGCCGCCGAGCTTTGCCGCTTCGATGGCGCGGCGCGCAATCTGCACGGGCTGCTGACCGGCGATGATCGGCAGCGTGGCGACGCCCGTCTGCTCGCCGAGAATCTTCAACTGCTCCTGTGCGGCGGGGCGACGCGTATCGAGCGAGGCCATCAGCACACGGCGCTTGTCGCGCAGCTCGAAACGCCGGGCGATCTTGGCCGTGGAGGTCGTCTTGCCCGAACCCTGAAGGCCGATCATCAAGATTGCAACGGGTGCGGCGGCGGCCAGCGAGATCGAAGTGTCCATCGTACCGCCAAGCATTTCGACAAGCTCGTCATGGACGATCTTGATGACCTGCTGGCCGGGCGTGATGGACTTCAGAACTTCGGCACCGATGGCGCGCGGCTTCACCTTGTCGATGAAATCCTTGACCACTGGCAGGGCCACGTCAGCCTCAAGCAGGGCACGGCGCACCTCACGCAATGCGTCGTCAACATCGCCCTCCGAGAGCGCGCCGCGGCCCCGGAGTTTGCTGAAGACGTCGCCAAGGCGACCTGAGAGGTTCTCGAACATGTGGCGGTTGGCCCGTTGGTCCATACAAAGCAGAAACGCACCCGCGAGCGAATATCGCCGGCGGATGTTGACCCGGGCTCAATGCCTCGGGCGGATCGGGGGGTAGAATGTCCCGAAAGTTGGCGGAAATTAGGGCTGGGCTCGAAACAAGTCAACGCTAACTTGCTTTGATACCGGCATTGGCGCTCTTTAGCTAACTTAGCTAGACTAACTTAGCTAAGGAGTCCCACGATGACCACAACTGTCAATGTCCATACCGCCAAGACCGAGCTCTCAAAGCTCCTTGCCCGCGTCGAAGCGGGCGAGGAAATCGTGATCGCGCGGGGCAAGGTTCCCGTGGCCCGGCTGGTGCCAATGGCCACCGCCAAGAAAGAGCGCGTTCCGGGACGGCTGAAGGGGAAATTCACGATTGGGCCGGAGTTTTTTGAGCCGCTGCCACAGGACGAACTCGACGCCTGGGATCAATGATCCGTGGATTTTCTTCTCGATACCCACGCTTTCCTCTGGTGGACCTTGAACGACCCGTCTCTCCCGAGACGGGCGAACGAGGCGATGCGAAACCCGCAAAACAAGATTTTCGTAAGCGCCGCGACGGCTTGGGAAATCACCACAAAATACCGTATCGGCAAGCTTCCGGCAGGCGTGGGCGAAGTGGCGAGGGATGTGGCGGAAGCTATCCGGCTCGAAGGTTTTTCTGAACTGCCGGTGACTGTCGCGCATGGCCAGCATGCGGGCGCGCTTGCCGGAGCACATAAAGACCCCTTCGACAGGATGCTGATCGCGCAGGCTCTGGCGGAAGATATGGTGCTGATATCAAACGAGACACTGTTCGACGCTTTTGGCGTTCAGCGCCTCTGGTAGCTAATGCCCGGCGCCCCAGCGATCGGCGAAGCGATCGGCGTTTTCCTCGGTGAGGAAGCAGAAACGGATCGTGTCGCCGCGCGTCACATAGGTCCAGCCCTGCCCCAGCGCACCAAAGACCTCCCGGCACCAGCCTGCCACCGGGCCGATGCTGACGCCGCGCGCGCGCTCGGTGCTCATCGGCACATCAACCTGAAATGCGAAATGCGAAAAGACGTCTTCATGGATGTCGATAATGCTCATGCCTGTCCAACAGCGAGGTTCAGGCCGGGTTCCACGCTTAACCTACATCAAATCAACAAGTTGTATAAAAGTCACAAAATCGACACAGGAATATGATTCAGCTCAAATTTTCGAGCAGGAGCTGAAGGCTCGCGGCGGCGAAGCGGCGCATATTGGCGACGCGGTCGTCGAGATCGCCGGTCCGCACCGTCTGCGCCTTCAAGAGCCCGCCGGGACCGGCCAGTGCGATACAGGCCGTGCCCGCCGGATCGCCATAGCGGCTACCGGCTGGCCCGGTCGCACCTATTTCGGCCAGCGCCCAGCTTGCGGAGAACTGGTCGCGGAGCGTTCCCGCCAGCAGCGTGACGAAGGGCTCGCTCAATGGCTTCTGCGCGCCCGCGGCGATAATGGCGGCGGCAGGAAGGTCGATCAGCACTTCGCGAGCTTTTTTCGTATAGACGACCGCGCCGCCCAGAAAATAAGCCGAAGCGCCCGGAACCGAGAGAAGCGCCGCCGAAACAAGGCCGCCGGTCGAGGATTCGGAGACGGCGACCGTCTCGCCGCGCGCTTTGAGCCGGACGGCAATCTGTTCGGCAAGGGGAAGCAGGGTCTGCATGGTCTTTCCTTCTGATGGGCCGCGACAGTAGCGGCGACCCCCACCTGCAAACCAGTGGTATTTTGGGGCGAAAAGGGCCATATAGCGACGATCATGGCAGGCAGCGGCGTTCACTTTCGAAAGATGAACGGGCTCGGCAACGACTTCGTCGTGCTGGACCTGCGTCAACACGCCCTGCCCTTGAGCGAAACCATGGTGCGCGCCATCGCCGACCGCGAGACTGGCATCGGCTGCGACCAGTTCATCACCATCGAAAATCCGCGCCATGGCGGCGACGCCTTCATGGGCATTCGCAATCAGGATGGCGGCATCGTGGAAGCCTGCGGCAATGCCGCGCGCTGCATCGGCCAATTGCTGCTCGACGAGAGCGGCAAGGACGCCGTGACCATCGAAACGCTGGGCGGCGACACGGTGGCAAGCCACGGTCCCGGCGAGACGATCACCGTCGATATGGGCGAGCCGCGCCTGAAGTGGAACGAGATCCCGCTTTCGGAAGAATTCCACGACACGCGCGGGATCGAGCTTGAAGTGGGGCCGCTGGGCGCGCCGCTGATGCATTCGCCCGCCGTGGTCAATGTCGGCAATCCTCATGCGATCTTTTTCGTGGCCGACCCCGATACGATAGACCTCGCGCGCATCGGGCCGATGCTCGAAAATCATCCGCTCTTTCCAGAGCGCGCCAATATTTCGGTGGCGCAGGTTCTCTCGCCCGACCACATCAAGCTCAAGGTCTGGGAACGCGGCGCGGGACTGACGCTGGCTTGCGGCACGGCCGCTTGCGCGACGGCGGTGGCCAGCGCGCGAAAGCGCCTGACGGGCCGCAACGTGACGATCAGCCTGCCCGGCGGCGACCTGGCCCTCGAATGGCGCGAAAGCGACAATCACATCTATATGACCGGCCCGGCGACGCTCGACTTTGAAGGCGAGCTTGACCAGCGCCTGCTCGGCGGGGCTTTCGCATGAGCAGCGAGCACACAAAAAACGGCGGCACGGAAATCGTCACCTTCGGTTGCCGCCTCAACACTTACGAATCCGAAGTGATGAAGGGCCATGCTGAAAAGGCGGGGCTTGAGGGCGCGATTGTGTTCAACACATGCGCCGTGACGAACGAGGCCGTGCGCCAGGCGCGCCAGGCAATCCGCAAGGCACGGCGCGAACACCCCGACGCGCGCATCATCGTGACGGGCTGCGCGGCGCAAATCGCACCGCAGGAATTCTCAAAAATGCCGGAGGTCGATCTCGTCCTCGGCAATACCGAAAAAATGGAAGCCGAAAGTTGGCAACCGGCGCGCCCCGGAAGTCCTGCTCGGTATGGGCGACGCCAATCACTGGACCGGGTGGCTGCTGCAGGAGGACAACTGGACCGGCCATATCGAGCCGCTGGCTGAGCCCATCGGGCGCGCCTTCGCGGAGGCCATCCTCCAGGCAGCGGGCAGTCAGGATACCGGGGTGCTGCTGGAACTCGACCCGGATCCCGCACCTCTGCTGCAGCGTCGCCCGTCTCCGGAGAACGCTCTGCAGGCCGCGGAACTCGGGATCGTCTCCCCCGAGTGGACCCGGGTTCAGTTGGGTGCCGACGAGAACGACGCCCCCGTCACTGCCGAGGTAGATGCCGCTGTCACGATGGCGCTTGATCTCGCCAAGGGTGCGCCGTCGCTCATGCAGAACCCCGGGCTCCCCGTTCTCGTGGACCAGATCCGACAGGTACTGGCCGGGGGGAAGACCGTGCAGGGAGAGGTAGTCAGTTCGACAACCGCCCCCAGCGGAGGGGGTGATGCACCGGCCAACAGTGAGCCCGCGCTGGCAGCCGCTGCCACGCCCGCCATCGACGGTCGAGCCTTGGCCGCGGTCGACACACAGGCTTACGATGCCGTGCAGGATCTGGTAACGGATACCTCGGAGCGGGTGCTGGAGCGGCTCGGGGCCGTGGTCCGGAGCATGGCGCAGGGCAAGGACATCGGGATCCCCGCCGACGTGAGCAACGCCGAACTGGCTGCGTTGTACGACGGGGAGATCCCGAACTCAGACGCCATCATCAGCGCTGCGGTCGAGGCTGCTTCCCCGCGTCTCGACCGGATCACTGACCGAGCGTTCGCACAGGTCCGATCAATGGGGATCGACGTCGCACAGGAGCCCACCGACCAGGAGGACGCGACAGCCCTGTTCCAGCAGGTGACCGCCGAGGTGATCCGGGTCCGTCTGGAGAACCGCCCAGCGGTAGCCGAGGCATGGACAGCCAGTCGCCGTGTCGTGTCCGTGGCCGGGGGGAACCCAGACGCTGGGGCTCTCACAGCCGCCGCGGGGATCCGGATCACCGGTCTAGGTCTGGCGCTCGGGGGGAACGTGCTCGGGGCCGTCCAGGCGCAGTTCCAATTGACCCCCGGATCGTG
>CAZLLB010000174.1:0-7302 GCA_964560165.1 uncultured Parvibaculum sp.
AGGAGCGCGACGCCGTCATTCTCGCGCATAACTATCAGACGCCGGAAATCTTCCACGGCGTTGCCGACATTGCGGGCGACTCGCTGCAGCTTGCCAAGGAAGCGACCAAGGTCGACGCCTCGGTGATCGTGCAATGCGGCGTGCACTTCATGGCCGAGACGTCGAAGCTGCTCAATCCGCAGAAGACCGTTCTCATTCCCGATGTGCGGGCCGGTTGCTCGCTTGCCGACTCGATCACGGGCGCGGACGTACGCCTTCTCCGTCAGAAATATCCCGGCGTGCCGATCATCACCTATGTCAACACGTCAGCCGAGGTGAAGGCCGAGAGCGATATCTGCTGCACCTCGTCCAATGCGCTCAAAATCGTCGAGAGCTTCGGCGTCGATCGCGTGCTTTGCATCCCCGACGAATATCTCGCGCAGAACATTGCCAATCAGACCAAGGTGAAGGTCATCGCCTGGAAGGGCCATTGCGAAGTGCATGAGCGCTTCACGCCGGAAGAGCTGCGCCAGTATCGCAAGGACGATCCGAATATCGTCATCATCGCGCATCCCGAGTGCCCGCCCGCCGTTGTCGCGGAAGCGGATTTCTCCGGCTCGACCAGCGGCATGATCGAGTGGGTGAAGAAGAACAAGCCCGCCCGCGTCGTCATGGTGACGGAATGCTCCATGAGCGACAACGTGGCGGTCGAGAACCCGGACGTCGAATTCGTGCGTCCGTGCAATCTCTGCCCGCATATGAAGCGCATCTCGCTGAAGAACATTCTCGAAAGCCTCGTCTATATGCGCGAGGAAGTGACCGTCGATCCGGCGATTGCCGACCGCGCGCGTCTCTCCGTCGAGCGGATGATCAACCTCAAGAACTGACGCCACCACAAAGGCTCCAAAGCCATCATGTCTGAGAGCAATATCGTCGATGCCGGCGACGTCCTGATCGTCGGCGCGGGGCTCGCTGGACTTTTCACGGCGCTGAAACTTGCGCCCCGCGCCGTCACGGTGCTGGCCGCCGCGCCGCTCGGCGATGGCGCGTCGAGTGTGTGGGCGCAAGGCGGCGTTGCGGCCTCCGTCGATGCTGGCGATACGCCGGAATCGCATACCGCCGACACGGTGGCGGCAGGTGCCGGCATTGTCGATGAAGCGGCGATGCTCTCCATGGCGCGCGAGGCGGGCGACCGCATCGAAGACCTGCTGCGGCTCGGCGTTCCCTTTGATCGTGATCTTGAAGGCAAGCTGTCGCTGGGACGCGAGGCGGCACATAGCCACCGGCGCATCGTGCGTGTGCGCGGCGACCGCGCGGGGCGCGCCATCATGGCGGCGCTGGTTGCCGCCGTTCGGGCGACGCCGTCCATCAATCTCATCGAAGGTTATTCGGCCTATGAACTTGTGATGTCGGCGGGCCGCGTTGCCGGTGTTCACGCGCATGACGCTGAAGGCCGCACGCTCACCGTGACGGCGCAGGCGACAGTTCTGGCCTCAGGCGGCGCGGGGCAGCTTTTTGCGGTGACGACCAATCCGGTGCAGGCGCGCGGGCAAGGCATCGCCATCGCTGCGCGGGCGGGCGCGGTGATCGCCGATCCCGAATTCGTGCAGTTTCATCCGACTGCAATTGCGGGCACGCGCGATCCGGCTCCACTCGTCACCGAAGCCCTGCGCGGCGAAGGCGCGATCCTGATTGATGGGCAAGGCCGCCGCTTCATGCCTGCCGTGCATCCTGATGCCGAACTTGGCCCCCGCGATGTGGTGGCGCGCGCCATCTATCGCGAGATCGCGGCGGGCCGGACTGTCTATCTCGATACGCGCGGTGTGCTCGGGGCTCGTCTGCCGGAGGCTTTTCCGACCGTCTATGAAAGTTGCATCAGCATGGGCATAGACCCGGTGCGCGATCCGATCCCGGTCGCACCGGCTGCGCATTATCACATGGGCGGCATCAAGGTCGATGCAACGGGACGCACGAGCCTTGATGGGCTTTGGGCTTGCGGCGAAGTCTCCTCCACCGGCGCGCATGGCGCGAACCGCCTTGCATCTAATTCGCTGCTTGAGGCAGTCGTCTATGGCGCGCGCATAGCAGACGATATTGCAGGTTCGGTGCTGGCGGTGCCGGGCGAGATCGGCGTGACGACGGAACTCGACGCCACGATGCCGATGCCGCCGCTGCTGGTGATGCAGCTTCGTCAACTCATGACCGCTTCTGTCGGCGTCATCCGCAGCCGGGAGGGCATGGTTCACGCTCTTGCCGAGATTGAACGGCTTGCGCGCGCGGGCGGCTCGAAAAATGTCTTCATCAATATCGCCACAACGGCAAAGCTGATTGCGGCGGGCGCACTGGCGCGGGAAGAAAGTCGCGGCGGACATTTTCGCAGCGACTTCCCGGAGCCGCGCGAGGTGTGGCGTCACAGAACATTTCTCACGCTCGCCGATGCGGCGCGCATTTCCGACGAGGCCGCTTCCGGCTTCGACACGGCACAAGAAGGCTCCTGCGCATGACATCGACCATACTCGAGCCCCTGCCCGCCTTCTTCATCGAGCCGGCGGTGCGCGCAGCGCTTGCCGAGGATCTTGGTCGCGCGGGCGACATCACCACCGAAGCGACGATCCCGGCCGCCGCGAAAGCGCGCGTGTTCATTCGCGCGCGTGAGGATGGGCGCATTGCTGGCCTCGATTGCGCGCGCATGGCCTTTCGCATGATGGATGCGGATTTGCGGGTGGCGATGGAAAAGCCCGACGGCTCCGATGTTCTGCCGGGTGAAATCGTCGCCGCCATCGAGGGTTCGGCGCGAGCGATCATCACGGCGGAGCGCGTGGCGCTGAATTTTCTCGGGCATCTGTCGGGCATCGCCACGGCAACGCGGGAAATCGCGCGCGCCATTGAAGGCACGCGCGCGCGTGTGTGCTGTACGCGCAAGACGACGCCGGGCCTGCGAGCGCTGGAGAAATATGCGGTGCGGGCGGGCGGCGGCATGAACCATCGCTTCGGCCTCGATGACGCGGTGCTGATCAAGGACAATCATATCGCAGTGGCGGGCGGCGTCCGCGAGGCGATCACACGGGCACGTGCGCGGGCCGGGCACATGGTCAAGATCGAGGTCGAGGTCGATACGCTCGATCAGCTTGAAGAGGCGCTGGCGACCGGCGTGGAAGTCGTGCTGCTCGACAATATGACGCCCGAGCAACTTGCCCATGCGGTGAAGCTCGTCGGCGGACGCGCGATCACCGAGGCATCGGGCCGGGTGACGGCCAGGACGGCCCCCGCCATAGCGGCGGCAGGCGTCGATCTCATCTCCTGCGGCTGGATCACCCATTCGGCCCCCTGCCTCGATCTGGGGCTCGATTTCGACGCGCTGACGGCCTCCTGAGCCTATCGTGCTCGGCAGGGCCGCTTTCACAGGGATAGCCGTCTAAGCTGCCTCAGTCTGGCTGGAAGCGCTCCCTCGTCATTGCGAGGCCCGCCGGGCCTTGGCAATCCAGTTCTTGCTGCGTGTGTCGTTCCGGATTGCTTCGCTTCGCTCGCAATGACGGTGTATTGCGCCCGTGCCGGCCCCTGATCACAGCCGGTGCGATTGCGGAACGCGCCTCCTCAGAGTGAGACTTGGGGGGTGGGGCGCGCTGGCCTCCCGATGAACCAACGTCCTCGACATTCGCCTCTGGCGCTCCCTGCCCCGCGTTCACTAGGATGCGGTACAGCGAAATTCCACAAAAGAATCATGGGAGGCATTATGGGAAGCGCAAACGGACGGAAATCCATCTTCATCACCGGTGCTGCATCGGGCATGGGCCGGGAGACGGCACGGCTCTTTCACGGCAAGGGCTGGTTCGTCGGGGCCTATGACCAGAACGCAGAGGGCCTGAAGGCTCTGGAGAGCGAGTTGGGGGCCGAGAACTGCCTTATCCGCAAGCTCGACGTCACCGACAAAAAGGATTTCGAAGCGGCGGTGGCCGAATGTGGCGCGGCGACGGCTGGCGAGATGGACATTCTCTACAATAATGCCGGGATCGGCGCGGGCGGCTTTTTCGACGAGATGCCGTTCGAAGACAGCTTGAAGGTCGTGCAGGTGAACTTCATCGGCGTGCTCAACGGCATTCATTCCGGCATCGGGCTGCTGAAGGCGACGCCAGGCTCGCTCTGCTTCACCACCTCCTCCTCATCGGCGACCTATGGCATGCCTGGCATCGCCGTTTACTCGGCCACCAAACATGCGGTGAAGGGGCTGACAGAAGCGCTTTCGATCGAGTTCCGCCGCTATGGTGTGCGCGCCGCCGACGTGCTGCCAGGCCTCATCGACACACCGATCCTGCCGCCGGAAGCAGTCAAGAATGCGCCCAAAGAAGGCATGTTCCGCGCCATCCCGCCGATGGATGTCGCCAAGGTCGTCTGGGAAGCCTATGGCTCGGACAAGCTGCACTGGTATGTGCCGCCGGAACTTGCCGAACTCGACAAGGCGGCAGGCAATATGCCCGAACTGGTCCGTGAACAGATCGCCACGACCGGGCCGATCGCCAAGGCCATCGAAGCCGCGCAAAAGGCCAAGGGGTAGGAGAATTAATTTCGTCATCGTTGCGAGGCCGCAGGCCACACGGTGACAACAGAAAACAAAAAGGCGGAGCACCGGGCTCCGCCTTTTTTATTTTCAACACGCGCCGATTACGATTGCGGATCGACCGCTTCGTCGGCAGCGCTGCGATAGAAAATATGTTGGCCGATCTTCACCACTTCCACCATGCGCGGCGCCCAATAGGGGTTCACGTAAGCGGCGTGATAAAAAGTGGCGGAACCGACGATGGTGTTACGCACCTTGCCCGCGAGAACGTAATGCGCGAGACGCTGCGCCTTGCGCCAGGCGACGGGATCGCGCGGCTTCTTCATGTCGCCATTGCAGGCGAAAGAGAACTGGCACTGGTTCGATTTCGCGCCTTGAAACACCACGCCGCAAATGTTGGCGGGATAGCGGCCCGACGCGACGCGGTTGAGGATGACCTCGGCGATGGCGAGCTGCCCTACGGCGCTTTCGCCACGCGCTTCAAAGTAGATGCCTTCGGTAAGGCAGCGGCGTTCTTTTTCGAGATCGCTGAGCTTGATGTTCAGCACGGGTGGCGAGACCACCGCATTGTGCAGCAGAACCGCTGTCGCATCGGCGCTGCGGAAAACCGCGGGCACCGTGATCGAGGCGGAAGCATCCGCAGCGAGGCTGGCTTGAAGAGCTTGCGCGCCTGATGCGGTCGTGTCCGGTGCGGGCACGAGCGCGGACGCAATGATGTTGCTCCCCGCTGCCGCTGTGGGCATCGCTTCAGTCGCCGTCATGCTGCTGACAAGGGCGCCCGATACGGCGGTAAGGCAAAATAAACCAACCGCGATATGAGCCGTGCCTGAAAGCATATGGCTCATATCGAGCCATTCCAGAAGTCTACGCATCGTTCTCCAATCCGACCGCTCGTTGTTCTCTCAGTCCTCGGAGCACCTCGCCACCGGCGATTTGCCTTGCCCCTCCTTAGGGTCTCCCGAAGTACTGCGGACAGCGCCGCTGTACGTGCCAGAGCCCGATGCCGTCCCGACACCTGGGCATTCACACACTTAACAAGTGGCATCGAACTAACACACCCCTAACGAGGCGACAACCGTTTCATCTCTGCGACTCGATGCGTTTTTCACAAGTCGTTGAAATCCCGCCATTTTCGATAGCAAATAAACGGGGGATTTCGGTCTTTTCGTGCAATTATTTATCGGTTTATTGCGCGGAATCGTCGCAGCGCGTGCATCGGTGTACGTACTGTTTCAAATTACATCGCTTGCAACTACGGCAGAAAAAAGACGCGACAGCGGCGAAATAATATGTATGCGCCTAAGATGAAACGATTTTTTATGCTCCGCCTCATGCGCAATGAAGCGAGATGAAACACCTTTCATGCAGTTAGAATTATATAATCCCTATACGTCATATATATTTTCCGTTGCGAATTTCATATTCATTTGTCCGTTGACTGATTATCGTTTTCATACAGCATTTTTGAGGTCGCAAAACAGCCCGGAATAGGGGTTGGGCGACGTCGGGGAAGGCATCAAAAACTGGCGGAAAACGGTGCCAAAATGGGGCTGAAAAGGTTAATTTCGGACAGCAAAAAGGGGCCTCGAAGGGCCCCTTTTCAGTCCATCTCAACCGAGGTTTCAGACGTCGCGCTCGGTCGCCAGCGAGATCGCCGACTGGGCGGCGGCCAGCCGGGCGATCGGCACGCGGTAGGGCGAGCAGGAGACGTAGCTCAGGCCCACTTCCTCGCAGAAGGCGATGGAGGCCGGGTCGCCGCCATGCTCGCCGCAGATGCCGAGTTTGATATCGGGGCGGGTGATGCGGCCCCTTTCGGCGGCGATTCTGACCAGTTCGCCCACGCCTTCGGTGTCCAGAGAAACGAAGGGGTCCTGCGAAATGACCTTCTTGGTGATGTAGTCGTTGATGAAACTGGCCGCATCGTCCCGGCTGATGCCATAGGTCGTTTGCGTCAAGTCATTGGTTCCAAAGGAGAAAAACTCAGCCGATTCGGCGATCTGGCGGGCCATGAGCGCGGCGCGGGGAAGTTCGATCATGGTGCCGATCTGGTAGGAGAGTTTCGCGCCCTGCTCTTTTTCGACCGATTCGGCGACGGCGATGATCTTCGCCTTCAGCATGTCGAGTTCGCCCTTCATTGCGACCAGAGGGACCATGATCTCGGGGATAACCGGGCTGCCGGTCTCCTTGGCGGCCTCGATGGCGGCCTCGAAGATCGCCCGGGCCTGCATTTCGTAGATTTCCGGGTAGGTGATGCCGAGACGGCAACCGCGATGGCCGAGCATGGGGTTGAATTCATGCAGGTCCTGCACGCGGCGCGCGAGCTTGTCGGCCGGTATTCCGGTCGAGACGGAGACCTGTGCGATCTCTTCAGGCGTCTTGGGCAGGAATTCGTGGAGCGGCGGGTCCAGTAGGCGGATCGTCACCGGCAGGCCCTTCATGATCACGAAAAGCTGGCGGAAATCGTCGCGCTGCATGGGCAGGATCTTCTCCAGCGGCGCTTTGCGGCCCGTGGGGTCGTCGGCCAGGATCATCTGGCGGACGGCGACGATGCGCGTCTCGTCGAAGAACATGTGCTCGGTGCGGCAGAGGCCGATGCCTTCGGCGCCGAATTTGCGGGCCGTCGCCGCATCGAGCGGCGTTTCGGCATTGGTGCGGATCTTCATGCGACGGTGGCTGTCGGCCCAGACCATGAGGGTGGCGAAATCGCCCGAAAGCTCCGGCTGGAGCATCGGCGCCCTGCGCTTTATGGCCTGACCGGTCGAACCATC
>CAZLLB010000175.1:0-7221 GCA_964560165.1 uncultured Parvibaculum sp.
CGCGGCGACCGCGTGGTGGTGCAGGTCGAAAAATCGCCCGAGGCATTGTTTCTCTATCTTGCTTGCCTGCGCGGCGGATTTGTCTTCCTGCCGATGAACACGGCCTATCGCACCGATGAAGTCGATTATCTCGTCGGCAATGCCGAGCCAGCGCTGATCGTCTGCGAGCCCGCGCGCGAAGGTGAGATGACGGAAATCGCGGCTCGTCATGGCGCGCTGCGGGTGCTCACGCTCGACGGCAACGGGCATGGCAGCTTTGCGGAAGAAGCCGCGAAGGTGCGCGACGCGCGCCCCATTGTCGATTGCAAGTCCGATGACCTTGCAGCGATCCTCTACACCTCCGGCACGACTGGCAAACCAAAGGGCGCGATGTTGAGCCATGGCAATCTCGCTGCCAACGGTATCGCGCTGCGCGACGCATGGGGCTTCAGCGAGAGCGACGTGTTGCTGCATGCCTTGCCGATTTTTCACGCGCATGGGCTTTTCGTCGCCTGCCATACGGCGCTTCTGTCGGGCGCGCGCATGATCTGGATGGCAAAATTCGACCGGACGGAAATCCTGCACCAATTGCCAAACGCCACGGTCTTCATGGGCGTTCCGACTTTTTACACGCGGCTCCTCGATGGCGAGGGCTTCGACGCCAGGCTCGTGCGCGGCATGCGCCTTTTCACATCAGGCTCGGCGCCGCTGCTTGCTGAAACATTCGAGGCGTTCAAGGCCCGCACCGGGCTTGCCATTCTTGAGCGTTACGGCATGACCGAGACGGGCATGAACACATCGAACCCTTATGACGGCGAGCGCCGCGCGGGCACGGTCGGCTTTCCGCTGCCCGGCGTCGAGGCGAGAGTGATGAACGAGGAAGGGCGCGAACTGCGCCACGGCGAGATCGGCGATCTTCAGGTGCGCGGGCCGAATGTTTTCAGCGGCTATTGGCGGATGCCGGAAAAGACGGCGGAGGAATTTGCCGAAGGCGGTTGGTTCAAGACCGGCGACGTGGCGCTGATTGATACCGATGGTTATGTGCATCTCGTCGGCCGCGCCAAGGACCTCATCATCTCGGGCGGCTACAATGTCTATCCCAAAGAGATCGAGGGGCTGATCGACGACATGGCGGAGGTCGATGAATCGGCGATCGTCGGCGTCGCGCATCATGACTTCGGCGAGGCGGGCGTTGCAGTTGTGGTGCTGAACAAGGGCGCGGCGCTTGACGAGGCGACGCTGCTTGCTCGCCTCAAGGACAAGATCGCCAATTATAAAGTGCCCAAGCGCGCTTTCTTCGTCGAAAGCCTGCCGCGCAACACGATGGGAAAAGTGCAGAAGAATCTTTTGCGCGACACCTATGGCGACGCCTGCGCCTGAAGCGGTCAGCCGTCGCGCCGGTCCTTGCGCGCGCCGCGGTCGCCGTCGCGGCGCTCGAATGTCGCGCCGTCGTCGCGGCGGCGGCGGCGGTCGGGACCCACATAGGCCTTGGCCTCCACAAATTCGCGCGGCTTCTTCACCGTGGTCGTCAGGCGCGCTGTCAGTTGCGCAGCGGTGAAAGGCTTCAGCATGATTTCATTGGCACCCGCATCGCGCGCGGCGACGATGCGCTCGCGCTCGGCCACCGCCGTCACGAACATCACGGGCACGGCATTTGGCAGCTTTGAGCTGCCCTTGCGGAGTGTGTTGAGGAATTTGACGCCGTCGAGCGGCGCATAATCGTCGATGATGACGAGATCGATGGGCTCGGTCATCAATATCTCGACGACTTCCTGCGCCGAACGGCCATGCCAGATATTGCGGATGCCAAGCTCGCTCAGCACGTTGCGGAAGATGCCGAGCATCGGCAGGTTATCGACGATAACCAGCGTATTGAGAACGCGCAATTGCTCCGGGCCAAGCTCGGTCAGCGTTGCAGTTTCATCCACCATTTTCCCGGCCATGGCTCTACTACCCGTCATCGGTAAAGGATTCCCGAGAAGTATGGCCACCTGAAGTTATCGAAAGGTTTAGAAATATGGCGGCGTCGAGGCAGCCTATTCGCCGTCAAGGGGGCGGCGGCGGTCTTCGTCCGGTGTTTTCTCGCGCCGCCGCCGGTCCGGCCCGACGAACCCCTCGCTTTTGACCAGCGACCGGGGTTTTTTCAGCACGGATTCAATGCGGATGATGAGCTGGGTGGCGGAGAAGGGCTTGGACAGGACTTCGGTGACGCCTGCATCGCGCGCCGTCAGAACCTCGCTTTTGCTGGTCTTGCTCGTCAGATAGATCACCGGCAGATCGGCCGGAAACCGGGCCTGAGCCGTGCGCAGCGTCTTGACGACGGCAAGCCCGTCCAGCGGCGGTTCGAGATCGTCGATCAGCGCAACCTGCACAGGGTAATGGGCCAGAATACTGAGAGCCGCATCCCCGTTGCGCGCTTCGTAGATCTTGCCTGCGCCCATGGATTTCAAAATGCCGCAAACGAGGCTCGCCATGTGGGCGGTGTCTTCCACAACAAGTATGGAAAGATCGCCATAGGACTTTTTGTCCAGAAAGTCGGAGGCGGATTTTAACGCGGGCTTGGTGTCGATGGGCATGCGGAATACTCGCTGAATGTCGCGAGCATCTGCTCAAAATATTAGAGACTGGTTAGCGCGGCGGCGTTCCCGGCCGGTCCGGTGTTATTTTGAGGCGCGCCAGCCGTCCGCGCGTCAGGCGGCTGATTCCATGATGGGTTTTTTCCCAGTGAAAGGGCCGCACCACGAATTGAAACAGCGCCTTGTGTGCGCCAACTGAAATCAGCATCCAGTAGGCGGGCATCATCAATGCCGACAGGACGAGTGGCCGCAAGCCGCGCGCCGCCGCCGCCGTCATGCCGGCCACAATAGTGATGCCATAGCCGGAGATCAAAACGAGGAGGTTGAAAAAGGCCACCAGCGTGCCGTCGCGCAGCGAGGTGAACATGCTCGTGCCCGGAAAAGTCTGCATGGTCAGCACGGCGGCGACTGTGGACACATAGAAAAACGGATGCACGATGCTCGACAGCGAAAAGCCGCCGATGACGACCTGAAACCCAAGGAAGCCTTTCAGTCCGAGCGCTCGATAGAGCCGGATGGGATGGCGCATCCGCACGAGATAGGTTTGTATCCAGCCCTTGATCCAGCGCGAGCGCTGGCGAAGCCAGTTGTCGAGGCGGCAGTTCGCTTCTTCGTGTGTCGTCGAGCGGATGATGCCGGTCCTAAGCCCTAGCATCGCAAAGCGCATGCCGAGATCGGCGTCCTCTGTGACGTTGAATGGGTCCCAAGCGCCCGTGCCGCGTAGCAAGGCGGTGCGGAAATGCGTGGAAGTGCCGCCGAGCGGAATGGGCAACCCGAGTTTTGCCAGCGTCGGCAGCAGCAGATCGAAAAACGCGGCATATTCGAGCGCAAATTGCCGTGTCAGCCAGTTCTCGAAAACATTGTAGTAGTTGAGCTGTGCCTGCACGCAGACCAGCTTTTCATCACCAAGGCGAAAAGCGGCGATAGCGCGTTTCAACTGATCGGGCTCGGGCGCATCCTCCGCATCGAATACGACCAGAAACTCGCCGCGCGCGAAAGGTAGTGCGAAGTTGCAGGCCTTGGGCTTCGTCAGCGGCAGGCTATGGGGAACACGGATGAATTCAAAATTGCCCGGCAGGCGTAGCGCCTTGGCCGCTTCCCATGTCTCGACGTCCAGCTCCTCGAAAACCAGTTTGATATCGAGCTTTGAGGCTGGGTAGTCAAACTTGCGCAAGGCATCGGCAAGGATCGGCAGAACTTTTGCCTCGCGAAAGAGCGGCACCATGACCGTATAGACTGGCAGGTCCGCGTCCTTCATCTCGCCGCCCTGTTCATAGGCAAGTTCTTCGGCGGTACGCGCGCCCATGAGCCCGACAAAGATGGAAGCGCATCGCAGCGCCGCGACCGAGAGAAAGCACAGCCCCAGCGCGATATTGACGCCGATCATCACGGTTCCGGGCGAGCGCCACAGAAATACGCCTATCAACGCCAGAAAAATACACAGCGACCAGACCTGCGCCGAACTCATGCGGCGGCTGGCGGAATCCTCGGGTCTTTCCCTCGATAGATCGAACCGGGCCCGCTCGCTCAGCGTCTCGTGAAAGAGCGCCTGAAGCATATGGTCGATGTCGCGCGTCGAGGCGATATGTACGCGGCAGGGCCGCCCCTCATGCGCCGCAATGGCCTTGCGCGCCTGATCGGGATCGGCGGCGACATAAACCACCTCGCTGTCGATCAAGCACCAGGGCAGGCACCGCGCGGCAATGTAGAAATCGAGATCGGCGGCCTTGGCCAGCGTCGGGTCGGGAGGGTTGAGCCTCAGATCGACATAACGGGCACCGCTCTGCTTGCCGACCAGCCGGGCAAGTTGCTTGGGCTCAATGCCGCCCGTGCTGATCATGATGTCGCCGAGGCGCGTGCCCCATCGCCGCTGGAGTGCCAGCAGGCCGCGTACCGCCTCGCTGCCCATCATGCCCGCGCCAACGGCCATTTCGCCGATCAGCGGCCTGGCGGCGTCAAATCGCGAATGATCGAAAACGGCGCTCGCCTCGGCCAGTCCGCCCAAGACAAATTCCCCCGGCGCGGGTTTTCCGCCCGCCACCGCATCCCCCTCGCCATCCACTCGCCCGCTCCCGCTGAAGTTTACTCAAAGCGGTTGCCTCCCCGGATGGCCGCCACATTAAGTAAAATAATGAATGAGATTATTATGGGCATTTTACCATAGAAATAAGCCGAAAGATCAGGGCGGAGAGGCACATCCCTTGCTCTGTAAATACTGAATGAATGGAGAAGACAGGGCAGGCGTCCCTAGCCGATACGGCTTTCCCTTGTCTCGTTGCATTTTGGTACAGACGCGCCAACGCGGGGACCGCGGAGCAGTAGATCGAGAGTAGGCGCATGCGACTGTTGTTATTCGTCAATCTGATCGCAATCGTCGTCATCGCCGGTGCGCTGGGGCGTAATTACGAAGGAACACCGCTGCCGTGGAAACTCTCATCCTGGCAGAAACTGTCCGCTGCCCCGCAAACCCCGCCCGACGTCGAGACATCCCAAACACCCCAATCACCCGAAGTATCCGAGACGGCTCCCATAACGCCCAAGCCCAAACCCCGGCGCGCCGAACCTGTGGTGCTGGAGACGCCCGCCGCGCCCGCCAAAGCCCGATTGCGTATTCTGACAGAGGGCGTCTATCCGCCTTTCAACTATCGCAACGGCGAGGGCGAGCTTACCGGCTTCGACGTCGATATGGCCAAGGCGCTTTGCGCGCATCTGGAACGCGAATGCAGTATCGAGGCGCGTGCGTGGAACGATCTTCTACCCGCGCTGAAACGCGGCGAGGCCGACGCCGTTATCGCCTCCATGCTCGTCCCCTCGCATGGCCGCCACAATGTCGATGCCGACATCGCCTTCACTCAGCCCTATTACACCACGCCCGGCCATTTCGCCGCGCGCCGCGATGCGCGCCTTGCCGGTGCAAGCGCCGAGGCGCTGGCCGGACGCCGCATCGTTGTCGAGACGGGATCGACGCATGAGGCTTTTCTGAAAGCGCGTTTCCCGGATTCGATCATCCTGGATGTCGGCTCGCTCGCCATCGCTGAAACATCGCTTGCCAATGGCCGCGCCGATCTTCTCTTTGCCGATCGCAATGCACTTCTGAGATGGACCATGAACGGCAAGGGTGCCGAGTGTTGCCGCCTCGTCGGCGGCGACTATGCCGATCCGATCTATTTCGGCGAAGGCGCGGGCGTGGCCGTCCGTTCCGACGATGAGGCCTTGCGCGCGGAGATCGACAAGACGCTGACCCGGATGAAAGCCGACGGAACGCAGAAAGGCATCGCCCTTCGCTATTTCGGTCAGGCCATTCGTTAGACGTCAGTCTTCTTTCGCCATCAGATCGCGAGGGCGGCCGAAGAATACGGTCTCTCCCGCACCATCGGCAATTTCCGCCCATTCGCAATCGAATTCGAAAACGATGAGCCCGCCAGTGGGAACGCCATGCGCGACGCGAGCCGCAACCTCTCCATCAGGATCGGAGGCCAGCGCCATGGCGAGCAGCACCAGGCCCGGATTATGCGCGACGACAAGCAGGTTCGAAGCGTCGGCGGGCGCGGTATGGATTTCATCGAGCATCACATCCGGCATCGCGTGGTACAGCGCATCGCGATAGATGATCGGTGCGCCCCCGCCGAGACGGCGCGCCAGCGGTGCCAGCGTTTGCGTCGCCCGCTTTGCGGTTGAGCACAAGATGGCGTCAGGCCGATAGGGCGAGGCGGCAATATAATCCGCCATGAAGTCGGCCGCTTTTGCGCCGCGCGCATTGAGCGGTCGGCTGAAATCGTCACTTGCCGGATCGCTCCAGTCGGACTTGGCGTGGCGCAGCAGGCAAAGCCGCTTCATCGCGTGCTCTCCTTGAAGAAGGGCAGGGCAAGAGCCCAGAAAAAATGCGTCGGCTTGATGTCGCCAAGATGCGCAAGCCCGATCCGTACACCCGTTTGTCCGCCGCGTGGGCAGGCGCGATAGGTGCCGAAAAGCCGGTCCCACAAGGACAGGTTGAAGCCGAAATTACTATCATGCTCATCGCGCTCGACTGAGTGATGCACGCGGTGCATGTCGGGCGTCACGATGAAGCGACGCAGCAGGCGATCGGCCTTTTCGCCGAGCCGCACATTGGCGTGATTGAATATCGACGTTCCGTTGAGCAGGATTTCAAAAAGCAGAACCGCCACCGGCGGCGCACCGAGCGCGATGACCGCCATCATCTTGATGAGCATGCTGATGAGTATTTCAAGCGGATGAAAACGCAACCCCGTCGTCGCGTCGATATCGGGGTCGGCATGGTGAACCTGATGCAGCCGCCAGAAAATACCGATCCGGTGGAAAGCGACATGCTGGCCGTAAATCAGCAGATCGAGCGCAATGAGTGTTACCGGCAATGAAATCGCAAGCGGCGTATTGAGGTGATTGAAGACGCCCCATCCCGTCTCCTGCGCCCATACCGCCACGCCCACTGCGAGCATCGGCAGCGCCAGTCTGAGCAGCAGCGTTCCCGTCGCGCTCAGGCAGAGATTGGCGAGCCAGCGCCGCCGCCCGCGCAGCAGCGGGCGGCGCGGCGCGGCCAGTTCCCAGAGCGCCATGATGCCGAGCACGCCCGCGAAGCTAGCGAGCCTGACGGCAGGCTCATGTCCGAGAAGAAAGGCGCTCATCGGGTGGACCTCTCGCGGGGGCA
>CAZLLB010000176.1:0-7171 GCA_964560165.1 uncultured Parvibaculum sp.
AAAAAGGCTGGTATCTCCTAGGGGAATCGAACCCCTGTTTTCGCCGTGAGAGGGCGACGTCCTGACCGCTAGACGAAGGAGACATAGCCATTTGGGCGTTCCGTATAAGACGGCAGCGGAACGCAAGCAAGCTCTATCACGGATCGACGCGACGCGCTTTCACGCCACCGGGAGCCTCAAAACGCGGATTGCGGAGCTAGGGTACACGCCCTAAAAATGCATCCATGCACTGCGGCAAACCGGCGCAGTTTTTATATAGGTGTATTAATCCTATGTGAAATTTCACTAATTTATACAATGAAATCAATATCTTGCTTGATCTATAACAGTGTAAGTCCGACATCTGATCATTTTGCGATGCAGCATTTCAGGCTTTGACATTTTGTCACGAACCCTCGATAAACGACTTACGAAAGTTGATCGATCCTCCTCCCCGATCTTGGCTTTCTTAGTTGCCGCCAGCGCCATCCTCCCTCCTCCCCAAGGTGCTGGCGGCACCCTCCCCTCCCCAAAAAAATCGACGGACAGAGCAAGCGGATGCACGCGGCCTGACGCGTTACATCGCTCGAAGGCGGCTGTGATCAGCGGTGATCGTTGGTGGCGAGGCCTGTGAGCGGGCGCAGACGGAAGCGGCCGAGTTCAGCGCCTGTCTTGACGTTGACGATGATGATTTCCTCGCCCTTCTCACCCGCGATATGAATGGCCATGCGGTCTTCGTTCATGGTCAATGTCCGAACGTGGTCGCTGGCTGCGACGTTGATTTCGCTAAGGCCGAAACGCCCGCCGGGCCCCACTTGCGCGGCGACGGATTGCGGATTGGAAGCGCGTTTGACGATGGTAGTGACGACGAGCCCGAAACCGGCGACGAGAAGGATGCCCATGACGATGACCGCCCCCTTGAGCACGAGCATGCGCGGCGCGGGCGGGATTTCCATCTCGGACGGCGGGACGGTATCTTCGGGCATGACATCCTCATCAGAAGAAAAAACGAGCTTTTCGGAAGACGCAACGGGCGCTCGCCGCTACGCCGTGACCGTCGAGCCGGAAGCGGCTGGAACGCGCCTCGACAAGTATCTCACTGAGGCCCTTGGGAGCAAGGCGGCTGACGAGCCGCTGTCACGCGCGCGGCTGAAAACCCTGCTCGACGAGGGCCGTGTCTCGCGTATCGAGAGCGGCGCGGCGAAAACACTGGCCGATGCCTCCTATCGCGTGAAGGAGGGCGAGGAATTCACGGTCGATGTGCCCGCCCCCGTGGATGCGCGCCCGCAGGCGCAGGACATCCCGCTCGACATCGTCTTTGAGGACAAGGATCTGATCGTCGTGATGAAACCGGCGGGTCTCGTGGTTCATCCCGCTGCCGGCAATTACGACTTGACGCTGGTGAATGCGCTGCTCGCCCATTGCGGCGCAACGCTTTCAGGCATTGGCGGTGAGCGGCGGCCGGGCATTGTCCACCGCCTCGACAAGGACACGAGCGGGCTGATGGTCGTGGCCAAGAACGACCGCACCCACCGCGCCCTGAGTGAGCAATTCGCCGCGCATGGCCGCGACGGCAAGCTGACGCGTGCCTATACGGCGCTGGTCTGGGGCCAGCCGCTGCCCAAGGTCGGCAGAGTGGAAGCCAATATCAACCGCTCGAAGACCAATCGCTCGAAAATGGCGGTGGTCAAACACGGCGGGCGCGAGGCGATCACCCATTACAAGGTGGGCGAAAGCTTTGGCGAGCCTACCGTCGTGAGCCTCGTCGAATGCAGACTGGAGACGGGACGGACCCACCAGATCCGCGTTCACATGACGTCGATAGGCCATCCGGTGCTTGCCGACCAAACCTATGGCGGCGCCCAGAAAACCCGCCGCGCGAGGCTGCCGCTTGAGGCGCAGACAGCCTTGGACGAACTCGGCAGGCAGGCGCTTCATGCCCACCATCTGGGCTTTGAGCACCCCACAACGCTTGAAATGCTGGGCTTCGACGCCCCCCCGCCTGCCGACATGAGCAAACTCATAAAGGCTCTGAAGCGCTGGTAACGCAGCTGTGACCGGCCTTACGAAATAGTCACTTGCGTGAAAGATTAGAATAGATACAATGTAAGGCGTCACCGAGACCTTTTTTGGCCCAAACCCGCCCCTATATAGGGTGTCGCAGTTCGCCGCGCATATCGCGCGAGGCGGACCGCGCGGCCCAGGGGGCCGCCGTGAAGGGGGTACACTATGGCTACGTCCACGCCGACAAAACTGATCCCGGCTCCAAGTCCGGAAGTTTCGCTTTCGCGCTACCTCCAGGATATTCGCAAGTTCCCGATGCTGGAGCCGCAGGAGGAATACATGCTCGCCAAGCGCTGGAAAGAGCATGAGGATTCCGAAGCCGCCCACAAGATGGTGACGAGCCATCTGCGCCTCGTGGCCAAGATCGCCATGGGCTATCGCGGCTATGGCCTGCCCATCGGTGAAGTGATTTCCGAAGGCAATGTGGGCCTGATGCAAGCCGTGAAGCGCTTCGAACCGGAGAAAGGATTCCGCCTCGCGACCTATGCGATGTGGTGGATCCGCGCCTCGATCCAGGAATATATCCTGCGCTCCTGGTCGCTGGTGAAGATGGGCACGACGGCGGCGCAGAAGAAGCTTTTCTTTAACCTGCGCAAGGTCAAAGGCCAGATTCAGGCGATCGAGGAAGGCGACCTGCATCCTGAACACGTGACGACGATCGCGACCCGCCTTGGCGTGACCGAGGACGAAGTCGTGTCGATGAACCGTCGCTTGTCCGGCCCCGACAATTCGCTGAATGCGCCGCTGCGCCAGGATTCCGAGGGCGGCGAATGGCAGGACTGGCTCGTCGATGACAGCGCCGACCAGGAAAGCGAACTCGGCGACCGCCAGGAGATGAACCATCGCCACGAAATGCTGTCCAAGGCCATGCAGACGCTGAATGAACGCGAGATGCACATCCTGACCGAGCGCCGCCTGAAGGACGATCCGGCGACGCTGGAAGACCTGAGCCAGGAATACGGCATCAGCCGCGAGCGCGTGCGCCAGATCGAGGTGCGCGCTTTCGAAAAGCTGCAAAAGGCGATGAAGGCCGAACTCCGCGACCAGTCGGACGCACGCAAGGAGGCCCTCGCCAACGTCTGAAACAAGGCTTGATGCCTTGTTGCCTAAGTTGTCGTGCCGTTGTCGTCACTGCCGGACCAGACGCCTGCAATGATGTTGCCTGCAACGCCGTTGCGCAGCCGCTTTTCGTAACTCAGACTTATCCCCGCCGGGCATAACCCGGCGGGGATTTTCGTTTGGGAGGAGCGATGAAAACCGGGAACATCGAATACACGGTCGGCGGAAAGATATTCACGGGTTTCCTCGCCGACGGATCGAGCGGGAAGGCGACGGCGGGCGTGCTTGTGGCGCATGAAGGCGGCGGCATGACCGGGCATCCGAAGGAGCGCGCGAGGATGCTGGCCGAACTCGGCTATGTCGCTTTTGCGATGGATACGTTCGGCGAAGCGATCACTGGCCGCGATCAGGCGATGACGATCATTGGCGGGCTGATGGGCGATCTCCCCACCCTGCGCGCCCGCGCCAATGCGGCGCTCGATATCGTGAAAGCGCAACCGAACGTCGATCCCAAACACACCGCCGCCATCGGCTTCTGCTTTGGCGGCACGACGGTGCTGGAACTGGCGCGCAGCGGGGCCGATGTCTGTGGCGTGGTGGGGTTTCATAGCGGGCTGATGACGACCGCGCCGCAGGACGCCAGGAATATCCGCTGCAAGGTGATAGTCTGTCTTGGTGCGGAGGATCCGATCATTCCCGGCGAACAGCGCGACGCCTTCATCAAGGAGATGCGGACCGGCAAGGTGGACTGGCGCATGGAGATTTATGGCGGCGCAGGGCACAGCTTTACCAACCGCGAGGTGGACGCGATGGGGCTGCCGGGATTCGCCTATCACGAACCGACAGACAGGCGCTCATGGGCGGCGATGCGTGCCTTCTTCGATGAGGTGTTGGGGCCGGTGGAGTGATGAGGATCGCGCGGCGGCACGCTGCGGGCCTCGTCCTTCGAGACGCGAGCTTTGCTCGCTCCTCAGGATGAGGAGTTTGGGCTTTTCGGCTGTCCCATTTCTTTCGTCATTGCGAGCGCAACGAAGCAATCCAGCACTCTTCGAAAGAACACGGGATTGCCACGCCCTTCGGGCTCGCAATGACAGCAGTTGGCGGGAGGCACACCCAAACCACCCACTCACCTCATCTTGAGGCGCGCGTTGCGGCAACGCGTCGCGCGCGCATGACGTGCATTTACGAACCGAGCCTGTCACCGTGAGAGGCGAGCGAATGGAGGGGAAACGGCATGGCACAGAAAAACGCAGCGCGGCCCTATCACGGGCCGATTTTCTTTAGCGCCGGTTTCCGGCCGTTCTTTCTGGGTGCGGCGCTTTTTGCGGGCGTTGCGCTGCCGCTCTGGGTTTTCTTTCTCGAAGGACTTCATGTGCCGACGGGCGGAAATCTGGCGCCGGTTTATTGGCACGCCCATGAAATGATCTTCGGCTATCTGGGCGCAGTGATGGGCGGCTTCGCGCTGACCGCCATTGCTGAATGGACGAAGCGCCCACCGATTTGCGGCTGGCCGCTTGGCCTGCTGGTCGCGCTCTGGTTGGCGGGACGCATCGCGGTGGCGCTGGCGGCTGCGGGTACGATCACGACCAGCATCGCGGCGGATGTCGATCTGCTCTATTTCGCCGTGCTCGCAGCGATGATGGCGCGTGAAATCATCGCCGGAAAAAACTGGAAGAACCTGATCATCGTGGGGCTCTTCACGGTTTTCTGGATCGCTAATCTTCTCTTCCACGTCGCGCTCGCAACTGAAAGCGATCCGATGAATGGGCTGCGCCTCGCGCTCGCCGTGGCGGCGGTGCTGATCTCGGTGATCGGTGGACGCATCACACCCGCTTTCACGCGCAACTGGCTGACGCGGGAAGCGGGCGCGCCTTTGCCCGCACCCTTCGGCCTGCCCGACAAGGCAGCGCTGGCGCTGACGGCAATTGCGATGCTGGCTTGGGCGGCTTTCCCCGACGCGGCGGTGGCGGGCGCGCTGCTTGTAGCCGCAGGCGCGGTGCAATTGGTGCGACTACTGCGCTGGCGCGGCGAGCGCACGGGACGCGAGCCGCTCGTCTTCATTTTACATGTGGGCTATGGCTGGCTCGCGGCGGCGCTGCTGGCGCTGGGCGGCTCGGTGTTGGTGCCGCAAATGGTGGATGCAGGCGCGGCGCTGCACGCGCTGACGGCGGGCGCTATCGGCGTGATGACGGCAGGCGTGATGACGCGCGCCTCGCTCGGGCATACGGGGCGCAAGCTAGCGGCTGACGGCGGCACGGTGACGATCTTTGTACTGATCAATCTCGGCGCGGCGCTGCGCATTGCCGCGCCTGCGCTGCCGATTGATTATGTGCATGGCGTGGCGCTGGCGGGGGCGCTGTGGAGCGCGGGGTTTATCGTTTTTGTGGTGAAGTACGGGCGCTATCTGGTTGCGCCGCGCGTGGGGTGAGGGTTGGGGCCTCGCCCTTCGAGACGGCGCTGTGCGCCTCCTCAGGGTGAGGAGGGAGGCTGCGGAAGCGGGACTAATTAATGCCTCATCCTGAGGAGGCGCGGAACGCGCCGTCTCGAAGGATGACGGCGTGCTCAGGGCCTCGTCCTTCGAGACGCGAGCGTTGCTCGCTCCTCAGGATGAGGGTTTTGGTGAGCCAATGATGACGGCGGCGCAAATTAATCCGCACTGACGCCGGTGCCGATGGCGCAGGTGACGCCGGTGCCGCCGAGGCCGCAATAGCCGGCTGGGTTCTTGGCGAGATATTGCTGGTGGTAGTCCTCGGCAAAATAGAACGGACCGGCATCGGCGATTTCGGTGGTGATGGCGGGGAAGCCGTTCTTCACCAGTTCCTCGCCATAGGATTTGCGCGCGGCTTCCGCAGCTTTGCGCTGCGCCTCGTTGAAGACATAGACGCCGGAGCGATATTGCGTGCCGATGTCATTGCCCTGCCGCATGCCTTGCGTGGGGTTGTGGCTCTCCCAGAAGGTTTTCAGCAATTCCTCGTAAGATACTTTCTTGGGATCGAAGACGACGAAGACAACTTCGTTGTGGCCAGTGCGGCCGGAGCAGACTTCCTCATAGGTCGGATTGGGCGTGTAGCCCGCCGCATATCCCGACGCGGTGACGAGAACGCCCGGCACCTGCCAGAACTTGCGCTCCGCGCCCCAGAAGCAGCCAAGGCCGAACAGCGCGACTTGCGCATCTGCCGGATAAGGGCCTTTGAGCGGCGCGCCGTTGATGAAGTGCTTGTCCGCCGTCGGGATCGCAAAGTCGCGGCCTTTCAGCGCCTCGGCGGCGCGCGGCATTTCGGCTTTCTTGCGCAGACTGAACATGGTGATCCTCCATAAGCGCGATCCGCGAAAATGTAGCGAGTTTGGCGAGGGGATCGCGCGCGAATAAAGCGGGGTCTGACCTATGATATGGGGTTCGGGCGCTCTCCGCAAAAGGCGCGGGAGCTGCACCATGTTTCCGGGCGGGCGAGCCAGACGGCAAGCGTCCGCCAAGGGGCGATGTCCCAATAGCGCGTGGCCGCGCCCGACGGCGAGGTGAGAACGAAAACCTCTGGAAAATCGGGGAGTTGGCGCGCCTGACGGCCCGTTTCGATGCGGCCGGTGGGCTGGCCGAGCCAGAGGCTGGCGGCTTTCTTGCTGGTGAAGGCGATGGCGCGGGGACGATAGCGGCGCATCTTGGTCTCAAAAAGCGTCACGTCGAAATGCTCGGGCTCGATTTCATGATCCATGCCGGAGCCGACTTTCGACATGTCGGTGAAGCCGATCTTGAGTTTCAGCAATTCGGGAAATTCATGAGGGCCGTAGAGACGCGGCGTGAGGCCGATCTCGTGGATTGTGCGCCAGAAGCGGTTGCCGGGATGGGCGTAATAAGCGCGCTCGGCGGCGGAGCGGTGACCGGCTGCGGTGCCGACGAAAACGAGGTTGAGATTGGGGGCGAGGAGGTCGGGGAGGATTTCTGGGGGAGTGGATTTGTTCTTCATTCGCTTCAAGGCCCTCACCCTCCCACGCTTTCAGCGCGGGTCCCTCCCTCTCCCAAGAGGGAGAGGGGATTTACAGGCGACCGTTTCTGTCTGGCCCTCTCCCTCTG
>CAZLLB010000177.1:0-7169 GCA_964560165.1 uncultured Parvibaculum sp.
GCCACCGGCGAAGCGATCAAGATCAAGGCGTCGAAGAAGGTCGCCTTCCGCGTCGCGAAGGACCTCAAGGAAGCGATCTGATCGCTTTCGGTCCTGTCGAACGGACGAGTAGAAAAGCGTGGCGGCTCTGGTCGTCGCGAAAGGCGGTCCTTCGGGACCGCCTTTTTCTTTCTGCTTGTACGCGGCTTGCCAGCCTTCTTTATGCTGCGGTGAGACCAGCTAGGAAGGGGAGGGGCTTGAGGCAGTTCTGCGGGGCTGTTATCAGATCGCCTCTCCGGTGCCGGGCAGGCGTGGCTGTCCGGCCAGCATGAAGGAAGCGACAAATGGCGATCAAACGGCTCAGCCCCGGCAAGCGTATGAGCGAGGGTGTTGTGCATGGCGACCGGGTCATTCTGGCCGGTCAGGTGGCTGCCGATGGTCCCGCCTCGATCAAGGGGCAGAGCGAGCAGGTCCTCAAGCAGATCGACGAGTTGCTGGCCGCTGCGGGAAGCGACAAATCGAAGCTTCTTTTCGTGCAGATATTCCTGGCCGACATGGCCGACTATGGGCCCTTCAACGAAGTCTGGGACGCCTGGATCGACCCGGCCAACCCGCCCGCCCGCGCCTGCATCCAGTCGCCACTGGTGAAGCCGGAATGGAAGGTCGAAGTGCAGGTTACTGCGGCGGTCTGATCGGTCAGCGCATCTCTATGCGGCGTGGAACGATTTGAAGAGCGCGCGTATAGCGGTGATGCCGGTGTCGGTTATATCGAAGCGCTTCGTGTCTTCCAGCCAATCGCGGAAGAGGCCAAGGCACAGGGATGAAACGACCTGCGCTGCAATACGCGGCTCCCAATGAGTGGCCAGCGTGCCGTCTTCGGCGGCGATTTCGAAACCGCGGATCAGCCTGTCGAGCATGAGGGCGTTGGTTTCGCGCTGGCGTTGGGGCATGTCCACAACAGCGTCGCATCGAAGCATTGAGATAGTGAAGACGCGCTGGCGCTGTGTGTCCTCATTCAGCAGCTTGAGGCACCCCACGCATGCTTCCTCGAGCGTGGCCAGAACATTGTCTGTGGTGTCGGCCGAAATTCCTGCGACGACGTCTTCCTGGGGAAACCTCACCCGCTCCAGCATAGCGTCGAGCACATCGGGTTTGTTCTTGAAGTGCCAATAGACTGCGCCGCGGGTCACATTGGCAGCCTGAGCTATGTCCTCAAGAGACGTGGCCGGAACCCCTTTTGAGAAAAAAACGTGCTCTGCCGCATCGAGGATATCTCCGCGAGTTTGCTCTGCTTCTGCCTTTGTCCGCCTCGCCATAAGTCAATGACCTCCCTTTTTTCTATTGCATACATTCAAGAACGTATGTATGCAAGTGCCATCGTACCCGATGTGCTGACATTGACCATAGCGGGGGCCCGATTGCGAACTTCGCGCGTTGAAGGCCCTGAGGGAGAGATACCCCCTACGTCAACGTGTCAGTGCGACGGTTCACCATTTGAGCAGAGAGTTCATGCGCCCTAGTCAATCAGTCCTCGCCGCGGGCGCTGCCTGTCTTTTCATCCTCTTTGGGCTCACCGCCTGCGGGGAAGATGAGGACCGGGCTCAAGCCCCCGCAGAAGTCAGCGTCATGACCGTCGCGACCTCTCCGATCACCATCGTCAACGAATTGCCCGGCCGCCTCAGCGCCCTGCGTGTCGCAGAAGTGCGCGCCCGCGTTGCCGGCGTCATTCTGGAGCGTGTCTTCAGCGAAGGCTCGGATGTGAAGGCGGGCGACATTCTCTTCCGCATCGATCCCGCGCCTTTTCAGGCTGATGTTGATAGCGCCAAGGCAGCCCTCGCGAAGGCCGACGCCAATGCCTTCAAGGCGCGGCTCCTCGCCGGGCGCTACAAAGACCTCGTTGCCGTCAATGCGGTCAGCAAACAGGAATATGACGAAGCGGTCTCGTCGCAGAAACAGGCGCAAGCCGATGTAGCCTCTGCCAAAGCAAGTCTGGAGCGTGCGGAACTCAATCTCGGTTACGCGACCGTGCGCGCGCCGATCTCTGGCCGCATCGGCAGGGCGCTCGTCACCGAAGGGGCGCTCGTCGGTGAAAACGAGGCGACGCCACTTGCCACCATTCAGCAGCTTGATTCCGTCTATGCCGATTTCACGCAATCGGTCAGCGATCTGATGGCGCTGAAAAAAGCCTTCGCCGCTGGCAGGATGCAGCAGGTCGAACCCGGTGCGGCCAAAGTGACGTTGCGCTTCGACGACGGAACAGACTATGCGCAGCCGGGCAAAATGCTTTTCTCCGACATCACTGTCGATGAAAGCACCGGCGAAGTGACCTTGCGCGCGGCCTTCCCCAATCCTGAGCAACTGCTTTTACCCGGCATGTATGTGCGCGTCCGGCTGGAGCAGGGTATCGACAGCAAGGCCATCCTGCTTCCGCAACAAGCCGTGCAATATGGCGCAGGTGGCACCAGCCATGTGCTCCTCGTCGATGAGAAAAATCAGGTCGAAACGCGCCCGGTCAAGATCGGGCAGGCGTATGGCAACAACTGGATCGTCACTGACGGATTGCGCCCGGGCGAGCGCGTGATCGTGGAAGGCTTCCAGCAAGCCACCATGCCGGATGCGAAAATCATCCCGATGCCCTGGAAGCCCAATTTGGCCGCAGGCGAGGCCGTTCAGCCTTCCCAGAACCAGTAGGAAGGTCC
Source organism: uncultured Parvibaculum sp. (assembly GCA_964560165.1). Classification (GTDB taxonomy): domain Bacteria; phylum Pseudomonadota; class Alphaproteobacteria; order Parvibaculales; family Parvibaculaceae; genus Parvibaculum. The sequence goes on from CAZLLB010000177.1 coordinate 2,679, forward strand.
CCGACAGATGCCTAATTTCTTTATCGACCGGCCGATCTTTGCCTGGGTGGTGGCGATCTTCATCTCTCTCGCCGGCATACTCGCCATTCCGCAATTACCCATCGCGCAATATCCCACGATCGCGCCGCCGACGATCAATATCGTGGTGCGTTATCCCGGCGCTACGGCTGAAACGCTTTATGAAAGCGTCACCAAGCTCATCGAAGACGAACTCAACGGTGCGGAAGGCTTGCTCTATTTCGAGTCGCAGAGCGACGCCTATGGCATCGTCCAGATCAACGCGGCATTCGAACCGGGCATTGATGTAGATCTCGCCGCCGTCGATGTACAGAACCGCATCAAGCGGGTCGAGCCGCGCTTGCCCCAGGCCGTGAGCCAGCAAGGCATTCAGGTCGAGAAGGCGACGTCGAATTTTCTAATGGTTGTCAGCCTGATTTCCGAAAATGGAAGTTACAATCAGGTAGCGCTTGGCGACTATCTTTCGCGCAACGTCATCAACGAAGTGCGTCGCGTTCCCGGCGTCGGCAAAGCGCAGCTTTTCGCGACCGAGCGCGCCATGCGCATCTGGATCGATCCCGACAAGCTCTCATCGCTCAAGCTGTCGGCGCAGGATGTCTCTAACGCCATTTCTACGCAGAATATTCAGGTTGCCTCAGGCGCAATCGGTGCGCAGCCCAGCGTGCCCGGCCAGCAGATCACGGCAACGATCGTCGTACCGGGGCAACTTGCTTCGACCGAAGAATTCGGCGCCATCATCCTGCGTGCAAATCCCAACGGCTCCGTCGTCCGGCTGCGCGATGTCGCGCGCATCGAAATCGGCGGACAGGACTATCAATTTTCATCGCGCCTCAACAGCAAGCCGAGCGCTGCCATCGGCGTTCAGCTTTCGCCCAAAGCCAATGCGCTCCAGACAGCCAAGGCCGTGCGCGCCAAGCTCGATGAACTGAAAAGCACTTTCCCGCCGGGCATCGAATACGCGATCCCCTACGACACCTCCACCTTTGTCGGCCTCTCGATCGAGCAGGTGGTGCACACGCTGATCGAAGCGGTCATCCTCGTCGTTCTGGTGATGCTGCTTTTCCTGCAAAATATCCGCTACACCCTGATCCCCACCATCGTCGTGCCCGTCTCGCTGCTCGGTACATTCGCCGTCATGCTTGCGATGGGCTTCTCGATCAACGTGCTGACTATGTTCGGCATGGTTCTGGTGATCGGCATCATCGTCGATGACGCCATCGTCGTTGTCGAAAATGTCGAACGCATCATGAGCGAAGAGGGGCTGTCGCCGCGCGAAGCGACGCGCAAGGCGATGGGTCAGATCACCGGCGCGGTCATCGGCATCACCGTCGTTCTGACCTCGGTTTTCATTCCGATGGCATTCTTCAGCGGTGCAGTCGGCGCGATCTATCAGCAGTTTTCTCTCTCGATGGTCACCTCGGTCCTGTTCTCGGCATTCCTCGCGCTATCACTGACACCAGCGCTTTGCGCAACACTGCTGAAGCCGGTCGAAGCAGGTCATCATCACGAAAAGGCTGGTTTTTTCGGCTGGTTCAACCGGCACTTCAATCGCACCGCCAGAAAATATGAGAGCACCGTCGCAAGGATCCTCGCGCGAACGGGCCGCTACATGCTGGTTTACGGCGCCATAGTGGTGGCGCTCGGCTTCCTCTATCTGAGGCTGCCGACCTCGTTCTTGCCGGTCGAAGATCAAGGCTATCTGATCACCGACGTTCAGCTTCCATCCGAGGCGACAAGCGGCAGAACGCTTGGCGTGGTCAAGCAGCTTGAAGAGCATTTCGAAAAGCAGAAGGGCGTCGCCAACGTCACCAGCATCATGGGCTTCAGCTTTTCCGGCACGGGCCAGAATGCGGCGCTCGCTTTTGTCACCTTCGACGATTGGTCGAAACGCGGTTCGGACGAATCCGCCGAAGCCATCGCGCAGAATGCCAATATGGCATTTGAGAAAATCAGGGACGGTAAGGCTTTCGCTATCGTGCCACCGCCCATTCCTGAACTCGGTAACGCGACAGGCTTCACCCTCCGCCTTCAGGATCGCGGTCAGATGGGTCACAAGGCTCTCATGAGCGCGCGCGATCAACTGATCGGGCTTGCAAATAAAAGTCCGGTTCTCAATCAGGTGCGGGTCGAAGGACTTGAAGACGCCGCGCAGCTTGAGTTGCATATCGATCGACAGAAAGCCAACGCGCTGGGTGTGAGCTTCGATGCGATAAGCGGCGTCCTGTCAACGGCGCTGGGCTCGGCCTATGTCAATGACTTCCCCAATAGCGGGCGCATGCAGCGGGTCGTCGTACAGGCCGACGCCGCGCAGCGCATGCAGATGGCTGATCTGATGAAACTGCGTGTGCGCAATGCAAGCGGCAAGATGGTGCCATTCTCGAGCTTCGTCCAACCGAAGTGGAGCACCGGCCCCATCCAGCTCATCGGATATAACGGCTATCCATCCATCAAGATTAGCGGCGACGCCGCGTCCGGCCATAGCACGGGCGAAGCCATGACCGAGATGGAAAGACTGGTCGGGCAACTTCCGCAGGGCTTTGGTTATGAATGGACGGGGCAATCGCTTCAGGAAAAAATGTCCGGCGCACAAGCGCCCGCATTGCTGGCGCTTTCCATCCTCGCCGTTTTCCTCTGCCTGGCAGCGCTTTACGAAAGCTGGTCAATTCCGCTTTCTGTGCTGCTTGTGATCCCGCTCGGCATTATCGGGGCGGTGATCGGCGTCACGCTGCGTGGCATGCCGGACGACGTTTACTTCAAGGTCGGCCTTATCACCATCATCGGCCTCTCGGCGAAGAACGCCATTCTGATCATCGAATTCGCCAAGGACTTGCAGGCACAAGGCAAGGGTCTGGTCGAGGCGGCGTTTGAGGCAGCGAAGCTGCGGTTCCGTCCGATCATCATGACATCGCTTGCTTTCATTCTGGGTGTGTTGCCGCTGGCTATTGCAAGCGGTGCAAGCTCGGCAAGCCAGCGCGCCATCGGTACAGGCGTGATGGGCGGCATGATCACGGCGACGGTGCTGGCGGTCTTCCTCGTACCGCTCTTCTTCGTGGTGATCCGCCGCCTCTTCTCCCGCACAGGGGAGCGTTGATATGAAATATCTATTGCCTGCCTTAGCCATCGCATCAGTTCTGGCTGGTTGCACCATGACACCGAACTATGAGCGTCCTGTAGCGCCCGTTGCCGCAATCTGGCCCGATACCGAGAAAGGCGAGGGCGCACAGCTCGCCGCCGACATCGGCTGGAAGAATTTCTTCGGCGATCCGCGTCTGCAAAAGCTGATCGAACTGGCCCTCGTTAATAATCGTGACTTGCGGATCGCGGTCCTCAATATCGAGCAGGCGAGGGCGCAATATCGGATCCAGCGAGCCGATCTCCTTCCGACCCTCAACGGAAGCGCAAGCGGCACAAGGCAGCGGCTACCTGCCGAGTTTTCGCTTCCCGGCCAATCGAACATCACCGACGAATATAGCGTCGGTCTAGGCGTCACATCCTTCGAACTCGATCTCTTCGGTCGCGTCCGCAGCCTGAAGGACGCCGCGCTCTATCAATATCTTTCGACAGTCGAAGCGAGAAAAAGCACGCAGATCAGCCTTATCGGTGAAGTTGCAAATGCCTATCTCCTCGAAAGAGCGGCAGACGAGCAATTGCAGCTCGTTCGCGAGACGCTTGCGACACGCAAAGCCTCACACGATCTCATCGCCCGGCGGTACGCGGCAGGTATTTCGTCAGACCTCGAATTGAGCCAGTCCGAGGCGCTTGTTCAATCGGCCCGCGCCGATCTCTCGCGTTTCGACCGCCAAGGCAAACAGGCACGCAATGCGCTGATGCTCCTCGTGGGCGAGCCGCTGCCGTCCGATTTGCCCGCACCTCAACCACTGAACGCTCAGGCGCTTCTCAGGGATGTTTCCGCCGGGCTCCCATCGCAATTGATCGCGCGGCGGCCAGATATTCTCGCGGCCGAAAAAGTGCTTGAGGCCGAGAACGCCAATATCGGCGCGGCCCGCGCTGCGTTCTTCCCGCGCATTTCGCTCACCGGCGCCTTCGGTACAGCCAGTACCGAGCTTTCCGGTCTCTTCGACCCCGGTTCGTCGTCCTGGTCTTTCATGCCGCAGATCACGATACCGATCTTCGACACAGGGCGGAATATCGCTAATCTGGATGTTGCCGAAGTGCGCAAAAAAATTGCCGTCGCCCGGTACGAAAAGACGATCCAGACCGCTTTCCGCGAAGTCGCCGATGGTTTGGCCGCACGGGCAACACTCGACGATCAGATCAAGGCGCAAGAGGCAGCCGTGGCCGCTTCACGACGTAGCTTCTCGCTATCTGATTATCGATACCGCAAAGGCATCGACAGCTACCTCACTTTGCTTGACGCGCAACGCTCGCTCTTTGCGGCCGAGCAAGCGCTTATCGATGCGCGCCTGCTCCGTCTGACAAGCCTCGTCGATCTTTATCGTTCGCTTGGCGGCG
>CAZLLB010000178.1:0-7136 GCA_964560165.1 uncultured Parvibaculum sp.
GGCGGTGGGCTGGTCGCCTGCCGGTTCATATTCGGAAACGAGCTTTAGCCGTTTTCCGCCTTCGGATTTTTCCGGGCGCTCAGGGCGGTGCGGCGCGAAAAGTGGCCAGTGCTCCGGGTCGCCTTGCAGCGCACCTGCCCATCGATCGCGGTCTGCTATGGCGCTTTCGGGCACAAAGCTCGCGCCCGCAGCTTCGGCAAAGCCTGCCGCTGCCTTCGCGTCTTTCGACGAGAGGGGCTTGTCTGCATATTTCCCGAAAGCTTTAATGCTATTGCGCGCCATGGCCCCAATATGGAGTGCCGACGCGCGCAATAAAAGAGCCATCCTGACACTTGCTGACAATGAGTGTCAGCAGGGCGCTCAGCGCCGCCGGTAAACTGGCCCAAGTTGCACCAGCAACACCGCGGAAAGCACCAGCGCCGCGCCGCACCAGCCCGCGAGCCCCAGGCGATCGCCGAGCAGCAATGCACCGAAGGCGGCGGCAAAAAGGCTTTCAGATGATACCACGATTGCGGCATCCGATGCGGGCGTATGCGCCTGCGCGATCGATTGCAGCGTGAAGGCGATGCCGCCCGAGACGATGCCAGTATAAGCAAGCTCTCGCCACGCCGCGAAAATGCCCGCGAGGTCAGGTGTCTCGAAGATGAAACCGGCGGCGATGCCCAGCACCGCCGTCACGGCATATTGTATGAAGGCGATGGTCAGTGGGCGGCGTAAATCATAGGCAAGCGCGCCGAGCGCCAGAATTTGTACCGCCCAGAAAAACGCGGCGATGATGACGAGCCCGTCGCCCCAGTTCAGCCCGCCGATCCGTCCGCCGCCGAGCAGGAACGTGCCCGCAAAGGAGATCGCGGCGGCGGGCCAGATGAAGCCGTTCACCGTCACCGGCGTTTCGGCGAGCGGGCTGGCGGGCACGGCGCTTGCCAGCACTGTTGCGCGTGCAGCCCGGCGCTTCGAGACGTGCTGCAGGCCCCAGGCCAGCGCGGGCACCATGATGACGTAGAGCGCGGTCAGAAATCCGGCATTGGTAACGCTGGTTGAGAGCAACCCCATCTGCTGCGTCACGACGCCGAGAAAGAAGACCACGCCAATTCCGATCAGCGCCGGTGCACGCTCGCGCGGAATGGCGGGCTTGCGTCGCGCTTCCATCAGCGCGAAAGGCGTGACGACCAGCGCCGCGAGCAAAAAACGCACCCCCGAAAAAGTCAGTGGCCCCATATGCTCCATCGCGGTCGCTTGCCCAACAAAGGCGAGCCCCCAGATCAGTGCGGCGGCGAGAAGCAGAAGATCGGCGGTAGCGCGGGTCATTGGGGGAAGCCGGGGGAAATCGGGGAGGGAAGGGAACGCGCGACCCTATCAGCTTTGTTCGCGAATGTAGCGGCGGCGCGATGCCTCTTCCCACCCGGCTTCGCCTCTGCGATCCTTGCCCCATGACCAGTCCGCCGCCTTCCTCCGTCATTGCCGCCGCCCATGCCCATTGGACGATCTATTTGCCGTCCATTGTCGTCGCGGTCGTCTGGGCTGCCATTTATGGATGGGCAGTGATGCATCATCCGGTGCTTGGGGGCGTGCGCGCGGTGGCGCTGGCGGTCGAGGCTTTGGGGGTGCCGCTGCTGTTCTTCTTTGCCGCCGTCCGGGCGCGGGTATTGCTGGTCGCGGTTCGGCGCGAGAGCGCGGAGGGAGAGGCGGCGCTTTATGCGCGATCCGGTTTCGCACGGCCGAAGGAAGTTTATGTCGGGGCGAGCGAAATCGTGTCGATCCATGTGCGGCGCTCGCTGCCGCAACGGCTCTTTGGTGGTGGTGCGCTTGATCTGAAGACGCTGTCGGGAGAGAGGTTGTATTTCACCGATCTCGACAAGCCGCAGGCTATCGCCAGCGCCTTGGCGCGCCCGGCGCGCGAGGAATTTGGCACGGTGGAGAAGCTCGGATGAGCGACATGATCGAATTTGGCGAGGCCGCGGCGCGGGCTGTCGAAGCCATGTACTTGACGCCTGATGTCGTGGCCCAGCGCGCCCGCGTCATAGAGATGCTGAGCCCGCGTCCCGGCGAGCGTATTCTCGACATAGGCGTCGGCCCCGGCCTTCTTGCGCATGATCTGGCGCGCATGGTCGGCGAGATGGGCCGTCTCGTCGGCCTCGATGCGGCGCCCGCCATGCTCACCATGGCGCGCACACGGCTTGCCGCTCTGCCTCAGGCCGAATGTGTCGAGGGCGATGCGAGCAGGCTCGCTTTTCCCGATGCGTCGTTCAACGCCGCCGTATCGACGCAGGTTTATGAATATGTCGCACCGATCGGCAAGGCGCTTGCCGAGCTTCATCGCGTTTTAAAGCCGGGCGGGCGGGCCGTCATTCTTGACACGGACTGGCGCAGCATCGTCTGGCATTCGAGCGATGAGGCGCGCATGGGCCGTGTGCTTGCTTGCTGGGATGGGCATCTCGCCAATCCGCATCTCCCCGCAACGCTTGGGCCCGCGCTGCGTCGTGCGGGCTTCACGGTGGCGCGCGTCGAGATTGTGCCGATGCTTGCCGCCCATTGGCAGCCCGTCAGCTATGCCGCGGGCATCATGCGCTCCATTCGCAGCTACGCGCAGGCCAATAGCGCAAGGCACGGGCTTGGCGCCGATGAGGTGCAGGGCTGGTATGATGATCAGTTGCGGCTGGCGGAGCGCGGCGAATTCTTCTTCAGCGTCAATCGCTACGCCTTCGTCGCCACGCGCTGAGTCTGGATTTTGTCAGGTGCCGTAACGCGCCAGATAAATGTCGATCGCTTCGTAGATGATGTCGTCGGCATTGGCGGGCACCTTTGCATCCGCGTCGAAAAGCGCTGGCCAGATGAAGGCTTCCTTGATCATGCCGGCGATGAAGTTGACGCCCATTTCCGTGTCATGGGGTTTCATCAGCTTGCGTTCGATCAGATCATCGAACATTTTCTTCAGGCCCACCGCGCGACGCATGATGATGAATTCATAGGTATCGAGTGCAATTTTCGGCGTCGTCGGCACTTCGGCGATGACGATGCGCAACAGCGCATTTGCACCATGGTCGAATTGTGCCGTCAGATATTGATGCGTCATGTCGCGAAACATTTTTCGCAGATCAGTGTTCGTATCGATCTGCGACGCGCTTTTATCGGCGTGGTTGAACTCGCCTCCGAGATCGCCATAGGCCTCACGAACAACGGCGGCGAAAAGTTCCTCCTTGGAAGAGAAATGCTTGTAGAGGGTCGCGGTCGAAACATCTGCCTCGCGCGCGATCTCGGCGACTGCCGCGCGGCTGTAGCCATTGCGCAAGAAATTCTCGCGACCGGCTTTCAGAATCGAAGCCCGCTTATTCTCGCTGACCGTGCGGCGATAATGTTCAAGTCCCAATTCCAAGTCCTTCGACTGTCGTGCCAATTGGTCGCTCGTCATGCATCAAGCACACTGCAAGCATTACTTTATTTTTCCGTACAGAGATAGCAGCCAAACGGGCTGCGTAGTTAACGTTAAAGAACACTGAAATAGAGATTGTTCTCAAGAAGTGCGGGAGCCCGGTTGGTTGCTGAGCGGTTGTAGTAAAGTTGGCAACCACGCAATTACAAGAGATCCTCGTTATTTAAAAAACTTGCGGTGGTGGACCGTTTCCTCCCGAGCTGCGGCGAGCTGGCGCCAGAGCCAGAACACGAAGCCGATCAATGCGAGGATGAGGATGGTAAGGATCATGTTAGGGCTGTCTTGCGCCGTGGTATCGCTCGCGGACATGCCCCAGCCATAAGCAACAAGCGCAGCAAGACAGGCAGCGCCCGCGCCGACTATCGTGGCGGCGGCGAGGAGAAGGCGAATTTGCGGCGGCGCCAATCGGCGCGCGCGACGCGTGACATGCATCGGAATAACTCCGCTGGTATGCAGCAGATAAAGAGACGAGGTGGCGCTTGGGTTCCGCGCCTTCCTCGCTCGCCTGCACATTCACGCAAAGCTGTGGCGAAGCGGTATCATAAATTTCCGTTGGCTCACGCGGCACCGCGCTTGCCGAGGCCCGCCGCGTCAAAAACGCAAGCAAGGCGGTGCGCCGCTTTGACGATTCGTGTTTCTGGAATTGCCGCAAAGCCCATATAGAGGCCGCTTCTACGTCGCTCGCCGAGATAATAATTGCTGAGCGCGGAGACATGAATATCGGCCTCGGCGGCGAGCGCGGCAGCCCTGCGGTCGTCGATTCCATCGCGGAAACAGGCGGTCATCTGCATACCGCCATCGCCGGGCGCAGCCTCGAGGAAATTTCCGAGTTCAGTTTGGATGGTGTCGATCAGGCAGGCGCGCCGCGACGCATAGACAGCGCGCATCCGGCGCACATGCGCCCCGTAGTGACCTTCATTTATGAAGTCGGCCAAAGCCGCCTGAATGGCGGGCGCTGGTACGTGGCCGGTGATGCGGATTGCCGTGCGAAAGGCGTCGATCAGCGCATCGGGCACAATGAGATAGCCGATCTTCAACGAAGGAAAGAGCGTCTTGGCAAAGGTGCCCATGTAGAGCACACGGCCCGAACGATCCAATCCTTGCAGGGCCGCAAGCGGGCGGCCTGTGTAGCGATACTCGCTGTCATAATCATCTTCGAGAATCCAGGCGCTTTGGGCGCGCGCAATTTCGAGCAGCGCCAGGCGGCGTTGCAGTGACAGCGTCATGCCGAGCGGAAACTGATGCGAAGGCGTCACATAGATGAGGCGCGGTTTTGGTTCGAGCGCGATGCCCGCCTGGATGTCGAGGCCTTCATCATCGACCGGCACAGCCGCCAGCGTTGCACCCGCGCCGAGAAATGCGCCGCGCGCGCCGAGATAGCCCGGCTCCTCGAGCCAGACCGCGTCACCCGGATCGATCACCATGCGCGCGGCGAGATCAAGTGCGGCTTGCGCGCCCGTCGTTACGATTACTTGCTCGGGCGTGCAGACGACGCCGCGCGCCGCGCCTGCATGGGCAGCTATCGCCTCGCGCAGGGGGCCAAAGCCTTCGCCCGTCTCATAGCCGAAGAGGCCATTTCTCGGGTCGCGGGCGCGGCGCGCCAGCAGGCGGCTCCATAGCGTTCCGGGAAACTGGTCGATGGCGGGAAGCCCGTGCTGAAAGGCGCGGCCTTCGCCCCGGTCGTAGCGCGGCGCGGCGCGCCGGATCGAGGCGAGGCGCTTGCCGCGTTCCGACAGCGCATTTGTCTCGGCAAGATCGCGGAGGTTTTTCCGCGCCGCGCTTTTGCCCACTTCGAGCAGCCGGTCGGGCAGGATCGCTGCGACGCGCGTACCCGCGCCCACCTGGCCTTCGAGATAGCCTTCGGCCGCCAACTGCTCATAAGCCGAGAGCACCGTGTTGCGCCCCACGCCGAGATCGGCGGCGAGCAGGCGCGAGGAGGGAAGCCGCGCTCCCGAAGCCAGCCGCCCTTCGAGGATCGCACTGCGCAATCCGTCATAAAGCTGGCGGTAAAGCGGCGAGGGAGCTTTGGGGTCGAGATCCAATGTGCCGAGCGGCAGGGGTGAGCGGAGCATGGCGGTTGGTCCGGGCAATTTATGTGGTTCTATAGTATTACGCTAAATGGATCTTTTGACAGGTCCACTTTCTGTCAAAGTACCAGCAAATATGGAGAAGACTCATGCTCGAGATGAAGGCCGAATGCGAAAAATGCCATGCCCCGACGCCGAAAAAGGGCGAGGCGCTTATCTGTAGCTTCGAATGTACCTTCTGCCCGGATTGCGCGACGCAGATGAGCGGCGTCTGCCCCAATTGCGGCGGCGAATTGCTGGCGCGACCCAAGCGGATGCTGGAAGGCTAAGTCCGTGACCGACTATCCGACAGCGGCGCGCCATTGCGTTCGGCAGGTTGCGCAGCGCGCGCATTACGACCGCGAGACGGCGCATGCCATTCTCGATGCGGGTTATGTCGCGCATGTCGCTTTCGCTGCGGAGACGGGGCCGGTGGCATTGCCGATGTTCTATGTCCGCGATGGCGAGAGTGTGCTGGTGCATGGTTCGCGCAAAAGCCGCTTCATGCGTGTGCTAGCGGGCGGCGCGTCGCTTTGCCTGACGGTGACGCTGCTCGACGGGCTGGTGCTGGCGCGGTCGGCCTTTCATCACTCGATGAACTATCGCTCGGTAATGGTGCATGGGCGCGGCGTGGCTTTGTCAGCGGATGAGAAACCCGCTGCGCTCGATCTCTTCACCGAGCGCGTCAAGCCGGGGCGGGCGATGGAAGCACGGGCGGCTAACGCACAGGAATTGAAAGCAACCGAAGTTTTGCGCATCGCGCTTGTCGATGTCGCGGCCAAGGTCCGCGTGGGCGGGCCGAATGACGATGCCGAAGACATGGATCGGCCCGTCTGGGCCGGCGTCATTCCAATCGAGCAAAGGATGGGCGAGGCGGTGGCATATCCCTCACCCCAAAGGTGAACTGAGATGTATATACCGCCGCAATTCGTGCAGGCCGATAGCGACACGTCGCGGGCGCTGATCGAGGCCAATCCTTTCGGCACTCTGGTTTCAGCGGGTGAGGGCGCGCCCTTCGCCTCGCATCTGCCGTTCCTGATCGAGCAGCGCGGCGGCGAGGCTTTTCTCGTTGCGCATATGGCGCGCGCCAATCCGCATTGGAAGCTCTTCGACGGTTCACATGAGGCGCTTGCCATTTTTCAGGGGCCGCATGGCTATATCTCGCCCAACTGGTATGCGAGCCCGAACCGTGTGCCGACATGGAACTATGTCGCCGTGCATGTGACCGGCGCGCCGCGTCTTCTCGACAAGACCCGTGCGCGTGAGGTCGTTGCCGCCCTCACCGCGAAATTCGAAACCGATACCCCGCAGCCCTGGACCATGGATCGCGTCGCCGCGGAGCTTATCGAGCAAATGCTCACCGCCATTGTCGCCTTTGAAATGCCGATGACGCGCATCGAAGGCAAATGGAAGCTCGGCCAGCATATGAGCGAAGCCGACCGTGCCGGGGCTGCGGCGGGCGTCGCGCCACATGAGCCCGCGCTGGCGAAGCTGATGGACGCAAGGCCCTCACCCGACCCTCTCCTAGAGGGAGAGGGCTAGAAGGGATGCACCTCGTATTTCCCCTCTCCCTCCGGGCTTGGGAGGGTGAGGGTTGCGTCGGCGTTGGTCGCGCTGAATTTGCGACGGATTTGGCGTCG
>CAZLLB010000179.1:0-7061 GCA_964560165.1 uncultured Parvibaculum sp.
TTCTCTTCCGCGCGTTTTTGCAGCGTCTGCGAGAGAGTGCGCTTGCCGCGATCCCAGGCAAGCTCAAATAATTCATTTTCATTGAGCCCCACCAGCGGGCTTTTCAGAAGCGTCGCGAGCGTCAGATCGTCTTCGGGCAACAATACAAAGCGCCCCAGCGCCATCAGATCCATCACCGCGATCTCATCGGTCAGCACCATGCGATCGGCACCGGCGACGGCGACGTTTTTCTTTTTCAATCGCCGGATCATTTCCGTCACGAAAGCATCGCGACGGCGCACCAGGATCAGAATATCGCCCGGACGGATCGGACGGCCTTTGGAGACAAGCGTTTCGCCCGTGTCTATCCAGTCCGCAATCGTCAGCGCGATCCGCTCTGCAAGGCGGGCTCGCGGATCGGATTCGCTCAGATAATCGAGCGGCGCATCCCATGGATCGGGCTTGGCCTCCTCATCGGGGCGCTCCAGATCCCAGAGTTCGACAAGTCCCGCATCGAGGTCGCGTACCGCGACATGCGTATCGACTTCGCCCGATGCTGTCAGCCCCTCGCCCGCGCGGGCAAAAACCGCATCGACGGCACGCAGCACTTCAGGCGTCGAGCGGAAGGAGCGCACCAGTGAGACCGGCGACCAGACAAGTTCGGCGGCTTTGACGCTGCGTTCGAAATGACGGCGCATCTCATCGAAGCGTTTTGGGTCCGCGCCCTGAAAGGAAAAAATAGACTGTTTCTCATCGCCGACGACAAAGATCGTTCGCGCTGTGCCGCGCGCACCCGCGCCGGAAAAAAATTCAACGGTGAGTTCCGAAATCACATCCCATTGATCGGGGCTCGTGTCCTGCGCCTCATCGACCAGAATGTGATCTATGCCGCCATCGAGCTTGTAGAGCACCCAAGGGGCCATGGCGCTGGTCATGAGCAGCTCGCGTGTTCGCGCGATCAGGTCTTCGTAATCGAGATAGGCGCGGCGACGCTTGGCCTCGGCAAAGCCTTTCAGGATTTCGTCGGCGAGACGCAGGATCGCTTCGCTCGCTTGCGCTACCTGCACCGATTTCAATCGTGTCACATGGTCGATGACGCGAAGCTGTTCGGCCACCAATATCTCGACGATGTCGGGATATTTCTCGCCCTGCTTCTTGGTGATGATGCTCTTGCGCGGTTCACCTTCGCCGGTCAGAAAGATTTCGAGATAGGTGTCGCGCACCACGTCGCGTGCATCGCCTGCGCCGAGCACCGTGGCGAGTTTTGCCGCCTGTTTCTGATCCGTGACAGTGCCGGTGCGCAAAGCTTCGAGACAGGCGCGCAATGGCGTTTCAGGAAATGCGGGCGGCTCGAAAAGTTCGGCGCGCGCACTTTCAACCGTCTCGTCCGGCGCGACGCCCAACGCCACGCGGATCGCGCCGGCCACGCCTTCGACGCCGCCATGGCGGTCGGTCAATCGCGCAAAGCTCGCGCGCTTGCCCGCAATCTCTCGCATCAGCTTGTCGAAGACGGTTTCATCGATACGCCCAACAACATGGGAAAGCGCGAGGCCGAGAGGACTTTCACCGTCCTCACGCGCGCGGCTCAACACAGCATCGCGCACGCCTTGCAAAAGCTCGGCGGCGCTGCGCTCATCCAGAATGTCGAAGTTCGGCGGGACTTTTGCCTCAAGCGGGAAGCGGCCAAGCAGGCGCTCACAAAAGGCGTGAATCGTTTGAATCTTCAGGCCGCCCGGCGTTTCTATGGCGCGGGCAAAGAGACGCCGGGCGCGTGTCAGCTTCGCCTCGTCGGGTATCGGCCCTTCGATCTTTGCGATTTCCAGTGCCAGCATCTCGTCACTCGCCATCGCCCAGTCGCCGAGGCGTTGATAAAGACGGCTCGCCATCTCGGCCGCCGCTGCCTTGGTGAAGGTGAGACAGAGGATGCGTTCGGGATCGGTGCCATCGAGAAGGAGGCGTGTCACGCGCGTCGTCAGCGCGTGTGTTTTTCCTGAGCCCGCGTTAGCTGACACCCAGACGGTGGCTTTGGGGTCGGAGGCGCGCGCTTGCGCGTCGTCGGAGGCGGGCTGTCTTTTCTGTTCAGGCGCAGACGTCATTCGCCGCCCTCGCCGCTTGCGGACCATTCTCTGACGCGGGCGAGATGATCGTAATCACCGAAGCGGCTCTGAAACATCGGGCGTGGGCGCGAGAGATAGGGCGTGTCTTCGTTTTCATATTGCGTGAGCAAGGCGACAAGGTTTGCCCATGTTTCCTCGACAAGATCGTCGGGCGAGATCAAGCGTCGTTCTCCCGCCGTTTCGCCGCCCGTCAAACGCAGGAAGAGGAGCCGCGACGTGGTGGCGGGAGAGAGATTTTCAAAACCGCCACGCGCCGCCATTGCCGCTTCAAGAGGAAGCTGCGGCGCAAAACCTTCTTTCACTTGCCTGGCGCTTGGAATCTGGCCGGTCTTGTAGTCGATGATGGCGAGCGTTCCGTCTGTCATTTCGTCGATACGGTCGGCGCGTGCTGAAAGCGTTGTCTCGCGCGTCAGGCCTTCGATGATGGTAGTGCCCTTCACTTCCGCATGAGCAAGTTGCATCGCCTCACGATGGGCGCGTTCGTAGTCCACGATCCAATGCGCAATACGCTGGAAGCGCGGCCACCAGAAGGCGGCGACGCCGGGGCGGTCGATGGTCGAGCGGAAAACCTCGGTGCCGATGCCGAGCAATTGTTCGAGCGCATCGTCGGGCAGGGCCGCCGGAAATGCGCGGGCGAATTTCTCCAGCACCTCGTGAATGATCGTACCGCGTTCGGCAGCGGCGACATCATCGTCGAGTGGCTTCAACACTTCGAGGCCGAGAATTTTGCGCGCGTAAACGGCATAGGGGTCGCGGATCAGCGTTTCGATTTCGGTGACGCGGAAGCGCGTGGGGCGCGCCTTGAGAAATGGGCGTGGTTTCGGCTTTTCAATCGCGGCAACCGAGGCGGGTTCGTCCAGCGCCGCCGCCCATTGCTGCCAATGCGATGCGTCGAGCGCGGCGCTTTTGTCCATGCCCTTCAACAGGCCTTGCAACCGCAGCAGCCAGCGCGATGCAACCGTTGGTGCTCCATCGACCTTCAAGGCGCGTGTCAGCATGACTTCCGACGCGCTCGCACCTTGGACGAAATCATGCGCGGAGAGGCCGATCCGGCGCTCGGGCGGTTCAAGGCCGAGAGATTTTCGCATCGGGCGATTGAGCCAGGGATCGATATTGGCTTCCGCAGGCCACGCGCCCTCATTGAGACCGCCGAGGATCACGCGATCGGCGTGTTGCAATCGCGCTTCAAGCGGGCCCCAGATGAAGAGACGCGGATGCAAGCCGAAGCGCGGACGCAGAACGCGGGCGGCACCGAGATCGGAAAAGAGCCGCGCGTAACGTCGCGTGTCGATAGCATCGAGTGCGGGCGCGGCCTCGATCAACTCGCTGACGAAGTTCGCGGCGGCTTCGCCTTCTTCCTTATCCCAAAGGCGCGTTTTGCCTGCGGCCTTTTCATCGCCTGCGAGCGTTTCCGCGCATTCGATATGTGCGCGCACGAGATCGGCGAGCAATGCGTCGGGCATTGCAAAGACGGCTTGCAACGGCGCGCAGGCGGCCTCGAGGCGATCGATCAATCGCTCAAGTTCGTCGAACTCGCGCGTCTCGTTTTTTGCTTTCTCTTGTGCAAGCGCCTTACGCAAGCCTTCGATACCGGGCGCGGGGCGGGGGCCGCGCAGCAGGGTACGTTCGAGATTGCGGATATCGGAACGCAGATGCGCCGTCTCATAGCCGAGCGCCGCGAGCGGATGCTTGAGGCAGGCTAGCAAGGCGACGGGGGCGAAATCCTGCGTAACCATTTCAGCGACAAGGCGGAGGAAAGCGACGGGCGATGTTTGCGCAAGTGGTTTGCCGCCAGAATCGTCCACCTCGATATTCCAGCGGCGAAGATTCATGGCGACGCGACGGGCAAGCGCACGATCCGGCGTGACGAGAGCAGCGGTTTTTTCGGGCGTTTCGAGCGCCTCGCGCATCATCATGGCGATGGCTTCAGACTCGCCGCGAAGCGTTTCGACTTCGCATATGAAGAGGCTTGAGATCGCCGCATCAACATCGGGGCGCAATGCGTCGAGCCGGGTGCGCCAGAGTTCGGTTGTTTCAGCGGGCCGCAATGCTTCGGAGAGCAGACGTCCGCGTACAGATTGCGATGGCGATGCCGCGCATTCGGGCCAGAGCGCGACGTCGTCTCGCTCCGCGCCCATGTGCGTCAGCAGTTGCTTCATGCCGTATTGCGGATGGGAATGGGAGACAGCATCCCAACTGTCCGTATCAAGATCAGTGTCGAGACCGGGCAGCACGACAGCGCCATTGGGGAGGCGCGCGATGGTGGCCAGAAGCGTTGCTGTCGCGGGTATCGAACCGGTCGAACCTGCTGCAATGATTGGGTTTTTCGGCGGGGAGGCGCGCAGATTTTCGGCTTCGGCGTCGAGCAGGAGGTTGCGGCGATGAGCGGGATCGAGGAGGCCGAGACGGGCGAGTTCGTCTGGCCAGCGGGCGGTCAGGACCTTCAGAAATTCGATGGTCAGCTGCCAGTTTTCGGCGAATTCGTCGGGCACGATTGCGGCGAGGCCGGACAAATCCACGCGCTCTGTCTCCACCATGTCGAGAAAGCGCCCCAAGTCGCCTGCAAGCGCTACGGCGCGGCAAACATCTGATTCATCAGGGGTTTTTGCAAGATCGAGGATGAGGCGCGCCAAATGTAGCTGGCGCTCGAGTTGGCCTATGGGTTGCCCGAAGTTGCCCGCCAGACGCCTGTCGCCGTTGCCTGCAAGAATAAGCTCATCTTCATCCACATCGCCGAGGGGCTGGATGTCGGGAAGAAGTAATGCCCGCCCTTCGCCCGCGCGCAAAAACGCGTCGGCCAACGCGCGGACGGCACGGCGGGTGGGGAGAAGAATTTTGATGTCGGCAAGCTCGACCGAGGCCCCAAGTTGTCCCCCGAGCGTCGGATCGGTGATAAGGGCGCGGGCCAGCGCGTCGAGAAACGGCGTACCGGCCGGGATAGTGAAAACGCGCGGCGAATCGTGAGACATGGCACCAGTGTAGCCCCTCGCCGGGTGGGGGTCATTTTTCAGAGGGCGCGGACAAAACTCTCTGCGGAGGCGAGGTCTTCGGGCGTGCCGACATGCATCCAGATGCCGGACATGCGCTGACCGAAGAGCGCGCCGCGCTCAATGAGGCGGTCCCAGATGAGGTTTGTGGAAAAAGCACCTTCGGGGCCATCGGCGAAAAGCGCGGGCTTTACGATCTGCACCCCGGAAAACATGTAAGGCACGGTTTCGGACGGACCGCGACGGGTGAGTGCGCCGAGCGGGTCCATATGGAAATCGCCGCGACCGACATAGCCGATGGTGCTGGCGGCGTCGGCGATCATCAAAAACGCATCCATGCGCTCAGGGTCGAACGCATCCATCAGCCTGCGGAGATTTGAACCTGAACCCTCGACCCAGACGCTATCTGAATTGAAGGTGATGATCGGATCGTCACCCAGAAGATGCAGCGCGCGTTTCGCGCCGCCGCCTGTGTCGAGCAGCCTGTCGCGCTCGTCGGAAATGACGATGTGCAGCGAGCGGCGCTTCAGCACATGCGCTTCCAGCATGTCGGCGAAGTGATGAATGTTGACGATCACCTCTTCGACGCCTGCCTGCTCAAGGCGATCGAGCACATGGTCGATCAGCGGACGACCCATGAAGGGGACGAGCGGCTTGGGCAATGTATCGGTCAAGGGACGCATGCGCGTTCCCTTGCCCGCCGCCATCACCATTGCCCGTTTGATCTGCATGAAAGTTCCGATCAGGCGTCGCGCAACACATGCGCGTCGAGCCATGTCTTGAGCGGCGCGAGCGCGGGATGGGCGAGGTTGCGGCGGAGATAGCCCATGGTGCGTGGCATATGGGCCATGTAATGCGGCTTGTTATCGCGCTTCAACAGGCGCGGCCAAAGACCGATGAGGCGTAGCGAACGCTCAGCGCCAAGCGCGGCATAGCCTGCGCGAAACTCCGCCTCGTCGAAATTCGGCAACTCATTTTTTGCGCGCGCGACATAGAGCGCCAGCATCGTCTGCTCGCGCGCAACGGGCACATCCTTGCGCGCATCCTGCAAGACGGAGACAACGTCATAAGCGCGCGAGCCGATCAGCGCGTCTTGAAAATCGATGAGCCCAACGCGCGTCGCGCCCTTGCCTCCCGGCAGCCAGAGCATGTTGGGCGAATGGAAATCGCGCAGGAAAAGCGCGCGGGGTCCGGCCTCGATCAGCGAGCGCAGGCCCGTCCAGATCGCATGATACTCGGCGCGGAGGCCTGCATCGGCTTCGCGGTTCAGGACGACCGGAAAATACCAGTCGAGCAGAATGTCGATTTCGGCGCGGAAGACGCTGTCATCGAAATGCGGCACCTCATGCGTCGTGCCATCGCCAACGGGAAGCGTGCGCGGCGCATCGCCCGCTTGCAGCGCGATCAGCACGTCGATGGCGGCGCGGTACATTTCGTCGAGCGTTTCGCCGTCCGGGCCATGGCCTGCATCAATAGCGGGGCCATAGAGATCATCGCCAAGGTCTTCGAGCAGCAGCAATCCGTTTTCGATGTCGCGAGCGAAAATTTCAGGCGCGGCGAGGCCCTGCCCGCGCAGATACTCGCCGACCGCGACGAAGGGGCGGCAATCGACGGCGAGATGCGCGATCTGGCTGTAGGAGAGCTGGCCCGAAGGCACGGCGGCCTCGGGCGCGCTCGGCCAATCCATCAGCACGGCGGGGCCGCGCGGACCGGCAAGACGCTCGTAGCGGCGCGTCGAGGCATCGCCCGCCAGCGGCGCGCGGCGCGCATCGCCCCAGCCCGCGCGCGCGAGGAAGGCGCGGATCTGGTCTTCGCGGGTGGACGTTTGCAAGTCTGTCATATGGATGCGCCGTGCCCCCTGCCCGGTTTGCAGGGCGCAAACCGGCCCCCCCGCGGGGCGGAGGCGAGGGGAGGGGGGGTGTGGATGGATTGCATCGTCTGGCTCTTGATTCCGCGGGGCGGGCGGCCCAGGTTCCCT
>CAZLLB010000180.1:0-7009 GCA_964560165.1 uncultured Parvibaculum sp.
AGAACGGCTGCGACCATCGCTGCACCTTCTGCATCATCCCCTATGGCCGCGGAAATTCGCGCAGCGTGCCAGCGGGCGAAATCGTGACGCAGGTGCGCACCCTCGTCGAGAACGGCTATCGCGAAGTTGTGCTGACGGGCGTGGACATCACGTCTTACGGCGCGGATCTGCCCGGCACGCCGAGCCTTGGGCAACTGGCGGCGCGTATTCTGAAGCTCGTGCCGGAATTGCAGCGCCTGCGCATTTCGTCGATCGATTCGATTGAAGCCGACGAGGCGCTGATGCGCCTGATCGCCGACGAGGAGCGTTTGATGCCGCATCTGCATCTTTCGTTACAGGCTGGCGACAATATGATTTTGAAGCGCATGAAGCGGCGGCATCTGCGCGAGGATTCGATCCGCTTCTGCGAGGAAGCGCGCCGCCTGCGCCCCGACATTGTCTTCGGTGCGGATTTCATTGCCGGTTTTCCAACCGAAACGGATGAGATGTTTGAAAATACGATGCGGCTCGTGGACGAATGCGGGCTGACATGGCTGCATGTCTTTCCCTTCAGCCCCCGCCCCGGCACACCCGCCGCGCGTATGCCGCAACTCGATCGCGGCCTGATCAAGACGCGCGCCGAGCGCCTGCGCATCAAGGGCGCGGAGCGACTTGCCCTCCATCTCGATGCCGGGCTCGGACACACCGCGCCGGTGCTGATGGAAAGCGAACATCTCGGCCGCACGCATCAGTTCACGCCGGTCAGACTTGCGGGCACAGACCACCATGCAGGCGACATTCTGTCGGTGCGCCTTGCTGCCCATGACGGCCAGAGCTTTGAAGGCCGCGTAGCCGCATGAACGAGACGGACACGCCAGAACAGCAGAAGAAGAGATCCTTCTTCAAGCGCATGAAAGAGGGGCTGTCGCGCTCCACGCGCACGATCTCCGACGGCATCACCGGCATTTTCACAAAGAAGAAGCTCGACCGCGCAACGCTGGACGAGCTGGAGGAATTGCTGATCGCCGCCGATCTCGGCCTCGACACGGCGGCCTCCATCGTCGAAGCGGTGGGCAAGGATCGACACGACAAGGAAGTGACGGCGGAGGAAATCCGATCCATCGTCGCCAGTGAAATTTCCAAAGTGCTGGCACCGGTCGCCAAGCCGCTCGTCATCGACGAGACGAAGAAGCCTTTCGTCGTGCTGATGGTGGGCGTCAACGGCGCGGGCAAGACGACGACAGCGGCAAAGATAGCGGCGCGCGCGCAGGCCGACGGCAAGAGCGTGATGCTGGCGGCAGGTGATACGTTCCGCGCCGCCGCCGTCGAGCAATTGAAAGTCTGGGGCCAGCGTCTCAATGCGCCGGTCGTCTCGACGAAGATCGGCGGCGATGCGGCAGGGCTTGCCTATGAGGCTCTTGCGCGCGCGAGAGACGAAAAGACTGATCTGCTGCTGATCGACACGGCGGGCCGCTTGCAGAACAAGGCGGATCTGATGTCCGAGCTTGAAAAGATCGTCCGCGTGATCCGCAAGCTCGACGCCGACGCACCCCATGCGACGCTGCTGGTGCTGGATGCGACGACCGGCCAGAACGCGATCAATCAGGTCGATATTTTCGGCCAGACCGCACATGTCACCGGCCTCGTGATGACGAAACTGGACGGCACGGCGCGCGGCGGTATTCTGGTCGCCATCGCCAAGCGGTTCGGCCTTCCTGTCCACCTGATCGGCATTGGCGAGCAGATCGATGATCTGCAACCTTTCGACGCCGATGCTTTCGCCCGCGCCATCACCGGAGCCAATTGAGCGACATGAGCAATCAGAAAAATCGGCAGGGCGGACAATTGCTGCGCATGGGGCTCGAGCTTGGGCCGCTCGTGGTCTTCTTCCTGATGAATGCGCGCGCGCAGATGATCTTCGGCAACGACCCGAAGCAGAACATCTATTACGCCACCGGCGCTTTCATGGTGGCCATCGCGCTGTCGCTCGGTTTTTCCTACGCGAAGTTTCGCCGCATCCCGACCATGCCGCTCGTCACCGGCGTTTTCGTGTTGGTCTTCGGCACATTGACGTTGGTGCTGCATGATGATGTTTTCATCAAGCTGAAGCCGACGCTGGTGAATTCGCTTTTCGCCGTCGCGCTGCTTGGCGCCGCCGCTTTCGGCAAACCGCTGCTGAAACAGCTTTTCGACGGCGCGATGGACCTCACCGATGAAGGCTGGATGGTGCTGACGCGGCGCTGGGGTTTCTTTTTCGTCGTGCTCGCGATTCTGAACGAAGTCATCTGGCGGAATTTCTCCACCGACTTCTGGGTGAACTTCAAACTCTTCGGCATCATGCCGCTGACGATCGTCTTTGCCATGGCGCAGGTGGGCGTGCTGACGCGCTATGCAGCAAAGAGCGGGGACACCGATCCCAAAGCGGCCGACTAGTTACCCGTCGCTGCGAAGGCGCGCTTGACGGCGGCGAGAAATTTTCGCCGATCCGCTGCAGTCGTGACCCGATGGCGCGTGAAGTCCGCACCGTCGCGCAGATCGGCGAAGAGACCTTCAGGGTCTTCGTGGAAATGCACAAAGGATTGCGACTTGCGATAAAAGACGGCGCGCGATTTCTCGGTGAGCCCCTCGATGGACCGCAATTCGACAATCAACGGCTCCAGATAATCCAGAGCCTCGGCCCGCGCGTGCCTCACATCTCCAATCCTTCCACGTCTAGTCCTTCATGATGTCGCGATCTTTCGTTTCCGGCAGAAAGATCACGCCGACGACGAAGCACACGCCCGCGATGATGATGGGATACCAGAGCCCATCATACATGTTGCCGGTCGCTGCGATGACGGCGAAGGCGATGGGCGGCATGAAGCCGCCGAACCAGCCATTGCCGATGTGATAGGGCAGCGACAGCGAGGAGTAGCGGATACGCGTCGGGAATAGCTCGACCAGCATGGCCGCAATGGGGCCATAGGTCATGGCGCCGAAAATGACCAGAATGCCGATCAGCAGCATCACCATCGGTTCGTTGATGGAAGCGGCTTCGGCTTTGGCCGGATAACGCGCTTCATCCAGCGCCGTGGCCAATGCGGCCTCAAATTTGGCAGCCTTGGCGGGCGCGTCATGCGCCTTGGCGTCGTAGGAATCTATGATCGCGCCGCCGACATGAATGAGCGCGGTCTTGCCTGTCGGCAGTTCTTCATTGGAATAGGGCACACCGCGTTTGACCAGCGCGCTTTTGGCGACGTCGCAAGATGACGTGAAGGCGGCTGTGCCGACCGGATTGAATTGCAGCGAACATTCGCCGGGATCGGCGGAGACGGTGACGGGCGCGGTCAATTGCGCCAGCTCAAGCGCCGGATTGGCGTAATGCGTGATGCCCTGAAAGATCGGCATATAGGCGAGCGCGGCAAAGAGACAGCCCGCCATGATGATCGGCTTTCGCCCGATCGTATCGGAGAGCGCGCCGAAGACAACGAAGAAGGGCGTGCCGATGACAAGCCCGCCCGCGACGAGGATCGCCGCCGTCTGCGGATCGACCTTCAGCACCTGCGTCAGAAAGATCAGCGCATAAAATTGGCCTGTGTACCAAACGACGGCTTCGCCCATGGAAAGCCCGACCAGCGCCAGCAACACGATCTTGAGATTGGACCAACGCGTGAAGCTCTCGCGGAGCGGCGCCTTGGACCCCTTGCCCTCCTGCTTCATTTTGGTGAAGGCGGGCGACTCGTCGAGCCTGAGCCTGATCCAGACCGAGACGCCGAGCAGCACGGCGGATAGCAGGAAGGGAATGCGCCAGCCCCAATCGGAGAAAGCCTCCGGCGACATCGTAGCCCGGCAACCCATGATGACGATCAGCGACAGGAAGAGCCCGACCGTGGCCGTCATTTGAATCCATGACGTGTAAGCGCCGCGCTTGCCGGGCGGCGAGTGCTCGGCAACATAGGTCGCCGCACCGCCATATTCGCCGCCGATGGCCAGGCCCTGAAGCATGCGCAGGACGACAAGGGCTATGGGCGCGAGGATGCCGACCGTTTCATAGGTAGGCAGCAGGCCGACCAGAAAGGTCGAAGCGCCCATGATCAGGATTGTGACGAGGAAAGTATATTTGCGACCGACCAGATCGCCGAGCCGCCCGAAAACCAGCGCACCGAAAGGCCGAACGGCGAAACCGGCGGCAAAGACGAGCAGCGCGAAGATGAAAGCCGCCGTGTCATTCACACCGGCGAAAAACTGCTTGGAGAAGATCGCGGCGAGCGCGCCATAGACGAAAAAATCGTACCACTCGAACATGGTGCCGAGCGACGAGGCAAAAATCACGCGCCGCTCATCTGACGTCATGCCGCGCTTGCGCGCTCCCGCAACCGCTTCCTCAGACATCGTATCTCCCCCGCTCAACTTTTAGAGGGGGGAGAATGCCGCGAACGGACGAATGACGCCAGCCCGCCTTCGACGCAAATTGCGTATCACGGCGGCGTGATCAGTTCAGGCCTCCGGCGGGCGGGTCGGAAACATATTACCGTTCTCGCCTTCAGGATTCACAAACGGTGTTATGACCGTCTGATCCGCCACGGAGCGAAACTGCGTCAAAGCCCAGTGGACACTGGGAAAAGCAAGCTCGCCCCACGGAATATCCTCCCAGGCGAAGAGGCCCACTTCGAGGCTCTCCACGCCGGGCGAAATCTCGGGCGCGGCTAACTCCGCGCGGTACATGATCTGCACTTGTGCAATGCGGGGTATGCTGTAAACAGCCAGCAGATCGCGGATGCGAATATCGGCATTGGCTTCCTCGCGCGCTTCGCGCCGCGCGCCCTCCTCCACCGTCTCTCCGTGTTCCATGAAACCGGCGGGCAGCGTCCAGAACCCCTTGCGCGGTTCGATGGCGCGGCGGCAGAGCAGAAACCGGCCCTCATGGGTGACGACCGAGCCGACGACGAGCTTGGGATTGTCATAATGGATGAAACCGCAACTGTCGCAGATATCGCGCGGCAGGCTGTCTCCCGTTGGAACACGCCGGCTGAAAGACATACCCATCGCCGATCCCGGTTCGCGGTGCTTCATGGCGCCGGGCCGGGCGGCGGGTTTGGCCGTCTCCTTACCGACAAAATTGTTCTTGTCGATTCCGCCGCCATTTTGTTCGTCGAATGAACTTGTCATTTCAGCTTTCTCGTTCATCAGCCCACGGAACTCACCGGGGGGATTACTCCAAATTGCACGTTCCGCATTCGTGCATTATGCGGAAAATCGAATTTTGATTATATCCTCCGCATTCGGAGAGCGAGTCATGTCGTTTTCATTGCGAAGTGGACTTGCGTAAAACCCCAACGTGGGTGCATATGAGGAAAGTGCGGGGGGCGCTGGTTCGAGCAGGTCACACAATGGCTCACGAGTCCCTCTCTTAGGAACCGGTCTAGGTAAGAAGACGGTTCGAGAATTTAGTCATCCGGAGGATATAAAATATGGCAGGCAAGAAGTCGGCGGGAAGCTACGACCTCGAAACATCCCTCAGCCACTTGCTTCGGCGCGCCCAGCAATTCGCCTATGACCAGTTCGTCCAACAGATGGGCGACAGCGCAATCACACCGCGCCAGTTCATCGTTCTGTTCGCGGTGAACGAAGAAGAAGGCCTGAGCCAGACGGATCTCGTCAATCGCACGGGCATTGATCGCTCAACGCTTGCAGACATGATCAGCCGCATGATTAAAAACGGCCTGCTCGCTCGCAAGCGTACCGCCGAAGACGCCCGCGCCAATGCGGTGCGCCTGACCGCCGCCGGTCGCCGCGCCCTGACAGGCACGCTGCCCCGCGCAATTGCAGCCGAAAAAGCTCTACTGGAACTCCTGCCGAAAACCGCCCAGGCGGATTTGATGCGTGGACTGAGCCATCTGGCTTCCGCCATCGGCGATGCCAAGGACGCAGACAAGCCGGTGCGCGCTCGCGCCACCCGCCGCGTCGCGACACCTGCCGCCCGCAAGCGCCCGGCCGCCAAGCGCGCCACGAAGCGCAAGGCCTGATACCGGCACCGCCAATGCCGCTTGCGACGATCTGCTTGAAATTCAGCGGATTGTCGCGGCGCGCAGGGCAGGCAGAATTTCGTTATCTACAATCTGTGGTGTGAGTGGGCCTACATGTTTGTAGGCGATGCGACCCTTGCCATCGACGATGTAGGTTTCGGGAACGCCATAGACACCCCAATCAATCGACGTGCGCCCTTTGGTGTCGGCACCGATCCGTGTGAACGGATTGCCGAGTTCGCTGAGAAAGAGACGCGCCGCCTGCGCCGAGTCCTTGTAATTGATCCCGTAGATCGGCGCGGTCGTCAGACCCTTCAACGCCGAAAGCTCGGCATGTTCTTCGCGGCATGGCACACACCATGACGCCCAGACATTGACGATGACGGGCTGGCCATTGCCGAAATCCGTATTGCTGAAACCCGCAACGTCGAGCCCATCGATCGCGGGAAGCGAGAAGACCGGCACATCGCGCCCGATCAGCGCCGAGGGCACTTTGGATGGATCGCCGCGAAAGATGGCAGCCAGAAACAACCCGGCCATGATGAAGAAGACGCCCGCAGGCAGAAGCGCGCGCCACCTCATGACAAACTCGATTTCATTTTGAATCTTCCGCAGAAGGACGATCGGCGCGCCGCGCAGGCGCCCTTTTGCGTGCGCCGCTGCTTTCGAGCGCGACGAGCAAGCGCCGCTGGCGCGCGAGATCGCGCAGGCTCGCAATGACGAGGGCAATCATCACCACGGCGGCAATAGCATAAGACGGCCAGATGAAAACGGCATAGCCGCCCATGTCTAAATAATGCGCCATGCTCATGCGCTCACCCGCGCAAGGCGCAAGGCGCGCACGCGGCGGCGCAGAATTTCGGCGCGCATACGCACGAGTAACAGCGTCGCAAAAAAGAATGTGAAGCCGAATGCCATAATGAAAAGCGGCACCAGCATGGAACTTGCGATAGTCGGCCCGTCGATGCGAAAGACGCTGGCGGGCTGATGCAGCGTGTTCCACCAGACGACCGAATAATGAATGA
>CAZLLB010000181.1:0-6999 GCA_964560165.1 uncultured Parvibaculum sp.
ACGAGAAAGCGCGTCTCGAAATTGTCGCAGCCATCGGCGACGATGTCATAGCCCGAGATGATCTCATGCGCATTGGCGGGCGTCAGCCGCTCGGCATGTTTGACGACGCGCACATGCGGATTGAGGCGGGCGATGGTCGCCTCGGCGCTTTCGACTTTCGGCAAGCCGATGCTCTGCGTGTCGTGAATGATCTGGCGTTGCAGATTGGAGAGCGACACGGTGTCGGCATCGATGATGCCGAGCGTACCGATGCCTGCGGCGGCGAGATACATGAGGCAGGGCGCACCTAGCCCGCCTGCGCCAATGACCAGCACGCGGGCATTCATCAGCTTGCGCTGCCCCGGTCCTCCGATCTCCTTGAGGACGATGTGGCGCGCATAGCGTTCAAGCTCGGCGTCTGTCAGCGACATGTTTCGGTCTCCTGTTTCCTCCGCGCCATGCTCACGGAAACTTGTCCATCCTAGTCTGGCCCCGGCCCTTCCCACAGGCCTAACATGATCGCATTCACAATTCGATCAGAGGGAGCAGCCCCATGGCGGTGAAAATGAAATATGTGCGGCTCGGGGCGACGGGCTTGCGCGTCTCGAGGCTTTGTCTCGGCACCATGACCTATGGCGCAAAAAGCTGGCGCGACTGGGTGCTGGAAGAAAAAGAGGCCATGCCGTTTTTTGAAAAGGCACTGGCGGCGGGTATCAATTTCTTCGACACGGCGGATGTCTATTCCAATGGCGTCTCCGAGGAAATTGTCGGAGCGGCGATCCGCTCCCTCGTCAAGGATCGTGAAGATGTGGTGATCGCCACCAAATGCTTCAACGGCACGGTGGGGCTGAAGCCCAATCGCCGCGGGTTGTCGCGCAAGCACATCATGGATGCTTGCGACCGCTCGCTGAAACGCCTCGGCCTCGATTATATCGACCTCTACCAGATCCACCGCTTCGATCCCTCGACGCCTTACGAGGAAACGGCGGAGGCGCTTTCCGATCTCGTGCGCGCGGGCAAGGTGCGTTATATCGGCGCGTCATCCATGTACGCCTGGCAGTTCTCGAAATATTTGCGCACAGCGGAGAAGAACGGCTGGGTGAAATTCGTGTCGATGCAGGATCACTACAATCTCATCTATCGCGAGGAAGAGCGCGAGATGCTGCCCCTCTGCAAGGAGGAAGGCATCGGCGTCATTCCATGGAGCCCGCTGGCGCGTGGCTTCCTCGCGGGCAATCGGCACCGTCAGGGCGGCGGCGACACGACGCGCTCGAAATCGGATCCCTTTGCCGAGCAGATGTATTACGGCGATAGCGACTTCGCGGTCGCCGACCGCAATGTCGAGATCGCGAAAAAGCTCGGCGTGAAACCGATGCAGACGGCGCTGGCCTGGGTGCTGGCTAATCCCACCGTCACGGCGCCGATCATCGGTGCGTCGAAGCTTGAGCACCTTGACGACGCGCTGGGCGCGCTGGAAATTGCTCTGTCAACGGAAGATAAGGCGGCGTTGGAGGAGCCTTACACGCCGCATAAGGTGCTGGGGCATGTTTGAGGGCCTTTCTTTCAACGCGGCGTGACAACCACCGTCTGACAGCCGCGTCCTAGCACGCCTTGCTCATCGAAAAGCTGCGCGTCGGTCAGGCCCATGCCGTCGGCGCGCCAGTCGGAGAAGGGCGCGACGCCGACCCAGGGGCCGACAGGTATGCGCGAGACATGCACCGTGATGTCGATATTGGGAAAGCCCCACGGGGGCGGCCAGAACTCGGTGCCAGATAGCCAATAAGGCGTGCCGTTATCGGCGAGCGCGAAGAGGCTGGCGAAGGGCGTATCGAAAGGCAGCATGGGTCGCTTCATGCGCCCCCATTTCGTGCCGCGCCCATCGTCGCGAATATCGAGCGCGTCGAAGAAAGTGGTGTGCTGTGGGCCTTGTGTCCGCTGCCATGGCGACATGGAAGAAGGATCGATCGGCGTAGCGGGTTGTGCCACACGCGCAAGCTCAGGCGCTTCTATGGGTTTGACGAAAGCGCCGGTTGCCTTGGCAATCAGCTTCTCGCCGGAAAACAACAGGCTCTCCACCATCGCGATGCGCCCGCCGATGCGCAGCGGCTCGACTTTGACCTGCAATTTTTCAAGCGGTGCCGGGCGCAGGATGAATACCGACGCGGTAAGCGCAACACCCCAGCCTTCGGCGCGCGCTTTTTCTTCCATCACGCCAACGGTGAGGCCCGATACCGCGCCGCCATGAAGACCGCGAAATGGGCCTGCGGCTTCGGCGTGGGGTTGCCAGTCGTCGCCGTCCTGCGAGAAGACGGGGTCTGCTTTAATTGCGGTCGTATTCACAAGAGGTCCTCAATAAACACATTTCAGTTTGGCGAACGGGCGGAGATCAGAAGGAACATCGGACGCTCAAGCTCGATGGCGAGTTGGGGCGCGGCGGCGATCTGCGCCTCTGTCGGCTTCCATTCCTCGACATGTGAAAGCGCGAAGCCATGGGCCACCAGCATGTTGACGTAAGTGCCGACGGTGCGGTGCTGCTTGATGACGCCCTTGGCGAGCCAGTCCGTCTCGCGCGGCCCTTCGACGAGATATTGATCGACCGGCCAGACCTTGCGGCCCGTGGCATCATCGATCCAGCCGGGCGCGCGCGGCGCGGTGAAGATCGGATGCTCGACTGAAAAGACGAAGCGTCCGCCGGGGCGCAGCGCGCGGAAAATTTCGCCAAAGAGCCGATCGAGATGTTCGATATAGTGGAAAGCGAGTGAGCTATAGACGAGGTCGGTGGAGGCGGGCGGAAGCGCCAGTGTTTCAAGATCGGCGCGCGTGTAGCTGATCGCGGCGTCAGGCGTCGTCTCGCGGGCGCGGGCTAGCATCTTTTCCGAAACGTCGAAACCTTGCACCTGCGCTGCGCCATGCTCACGCGCGAAGCGGCAGAACCAACCGAAGCCGCAACCGAGATCGACGATGTCGAGACCCGCCACGTCAGGCAACATCGCGCGCAGCGACGGCCATTCAGGCGCAGCGGCAAGCCCTTCGATCGAGCGCGGCAGGGTGCCGTAGCCCGCGAAGAAATCTTCATCGTCGTAAATATTCTGCGTCATTCTCATTGCTATGAAGCCGGAAGCCGGTCGCGTCAATATCCGCTGCCGTTCACCACGTCTCGCCGAATGGACGGATCTCGACATTGAAGGACCATGCGCTGCGCGGCTGATGCGCGACGTGCCAGACCTCATCGGCGATGGCGGCGGGCTTGATGAAGAAATCATCCTTGGCTTGGCGAAACCTTTCGCGCGTCCATGGAACGTCGATCACCGCGTCGATCACGACATAGGCGACGTGAACGCCCTTGGGCCCGAGATCGCGCGCCATGGCTTCGGCGAGAATGCGCTGCGCCGCCTTGGTGGGCGCGAACCCCGCGAAATTCGCCCGGCCGCGCTGCGCCGATGTGTTGCCGGTGGCGATGATCGCACCCTTGCCAGCCGCGATCATGGCGGGCGCGAGGCGCTGGGCGAAATAGAGCAGGCCCATTGTGTTGATCTGGAAATTGCGATTGAGAAGCTCGGGCTTGATCTCAAGAAAATTGCCCCAGCCGCCGCCGACTGCATTGTGAATGAAGATTTCAGGCACGCCGAGTTGCGCGCGAACGGCCTCGATGGTGGTATCGACCTGGGCTTCATCCGCCACGTCGCAGACGAAACCCTGCGCGCCGGGCAGTTCTTTTTCGAGATCGGCAAGCCGCGCGCGATCCCGCGCCAGCATGGCGACACTGTAGCCGCCTTGCGCAAAGCGCCGCGCCATGGCCGCGCCTGTTCCGGGGCCGACGCCGGTGATGAGGGCGATAGGCTTTGTCATGGGCATGTCCTTTGGGCGTTCCGGCACAACAAGTTCTGAAATAGAACCCATTGAAAGATGGGTTCCAAAAAAGAACCTGTCAAGCTAAACTGGCAGCAACGGAAGGACAGCCAAAATGCGTTGGGAAGACCTCGACCGCGAAGCCTGCTCCGTCGCCCGCACCCTGTCGGTGATCGGCGACCGCTGGACGCTGCTGGTGCTGCGCGAATGTTTTCTCGGCACGCGGCGCTTTGAGGAATTCGAGGCGCGCTTGCGCATCGCACGCCATGTGCTTGCTGACCGGCTGAAGAAATTGACGGAGGCCGATGTGCTTTCGAAATCGGCCTATCAGGAACGCCCGCGCCGCGAGGAATATCGCCTCACCGAAAAAGGCCGCGATCTCTATCCGGTGATGGTGACGCTGGCGCAATGGGGCGACAAATATATGGCGGGCGATGCAGGCCCGCCGCTGCTGCGTGTTCACAAGCCTTGCGGGCATGTGACGGAAGGCGTGCTCACCTGTTCTGAATGCGGCGAGCCGATAGCGGCGCATGACGTGTCGGTGAAGCTCGGGCCGGGTGCGGAGGAGGCGACTTTGCCGACGCCGATGCGGACGCGGGCTTAAGGATAGCCACCTCGGTTTCCCGTCACCGAGAGCGACCGCGAAGTAGTCCTTACCCTTCGGCGTCAACGCGGGCTTGACCCGGGGTTCATCTTCTTCCATCCACCGTCGATGCCTGGGTGGCCTGCGAACAAGTCCCGGGGCGACGCGGCATTTTTTGTTGTCATTGCGAGCCCCGGAGGGGCGTGGCAATCCAGAAAGCCGCCAGGAAAGAGCTGGATGGCTTCGCGGAGCTTGTCCTTGGGCTGAGCTTCGCGCAGACCCGAGGGCTCGCAATGACGAAAAGAATCCTGGCCAAAAAATTCTCGCCTTACCTGAGGAGCTTGACTGGTGGATGACCCGAATATCGATCCGCCCTAGCTCTCGACCGCCACAGCCTTGCCATCATGGGCGTAGCGATTGGCGATGACGCTGACGATCACGAGCTGGAAGAAGTGATAGATCATCAGCGGCGCGATGATGAGGCCGAGCATCGGCGTCGCGCCGAAGATCACGCTCGACAAGGGCACGCCCGTCGCCAGTGACTTTTTCGAGGCGCAGAAGAGGCAGGCGATGCTGTCTTCGCGATCAAAGCCCATGACGCGGCAGACGACTTCCATCAGCGCATAGATGAGGAAGAAGAGCGCGATGGAGCCGATGATCATTTCGGCAAGCAGCGCGATGTCGTGATCGCTCCAGATGCCGGCAAGGATCGAGTCGCAAAACGAATTATAGACGATGGCGATGATGACAGCGCGGTCGATGAGCTTGAGCCATGAGCCGTTGCGCGCTGCCCAGCCCGAAAGCCAGCGATGCGCGATCTGCCCGAGCGCGATGGGCAGCAGCACCAGCAACATGATCTTCACGATCACCGCGCCGAGCGGTAGCGAATGGCCGGTCGTGTTCATGTACCAGGCCATCAGCAGCGGCGTGATGAAGACGCCGAGAAAGCTCGAAGTGGTCGCGTTGAAAATGGAGACCGGCACATTGCCGCGCGCCAGCGATGTCATGGCGACGGCGGAAGAAACGGTGCCGGGCAAGACGGCGAGATAGAAGAAGCCGAGCGACACTTCTTCGGGCAGATGCGAAGAGACGAGCAGCAATATGGCGAGAACGACGGCTGGAAAAAGCACGAAGGTGCCGAGCTGCACCGCGACATGGACGCGCCATTTGGCAAAGCCCGCGCGCATTTTTTCTGGCGCGAGCGTTAGCCCGTAGAGAAAGAAGACGACTGAAATACCGTAGGTCGAAACCCATTCGACGTGTAGCGGACTGCCGGTCGCGCCGGGTGCTGGCCAGATGACGGCGAGCACGACGGCGGCAAGAAGCGCGACAAGAAATCCGTCGAGTTTGAGTTTTTGCAGCACGAAAGCTCCAGATCGGATCGTGGCCTGAAATGCGAGGGCGGGCCGCGCCTCGCATCCCGGCACAAGGCCGGGATGGCGACTGGGGCCCAGCGGCCGGGTGTCTTATAACCCGTCGAAGAGTGCCGTCGATAGATAGCGTTCGGCGAAGGACGGGATGATGGTGACGATGGTTTTGCCCTTCATCTCGGGGCGTATGCCGACTTCAAGCGCAGCGGCAATGGCGGCCCCAGACGAAATGCCGCAAGGAATACCTTCCATGCGCGCGGCCTGACGCGCCGTCTCGAAGGCGGTTTCATTGCCGATGGTGATGACCTCGTCGATCAGCGATCTGTCGAGATTGCCCGGAATGAAACCCGCGCCGAGGCCTTGAATTTTGTGTGGGCCGGGCTGGCCGCCCGAAAGGACGGGACTGTCTTCAGGCTCGACCGCGATCATGAGCAAGCCGGGCTTGCGCGGCTTCAGCAATTCGCCGACGCCCGTGAATGTGCCGCCCGTGCCGACGCCGGAGATGACGGCATCGACTGCACCTGCCGTGTCGTTCCAGATTTCCTCCGCCGTGGTCCGCTTGTGGATTTCGGGATTGGCGGGATTGTCGAACTGGCGCGGCATGACGGAGTTTGGATACTTCTCCATAATTTCTTCGGCCCGCGCCATCGAGCCTTTCATGCCCTTGTCGGCGGGCGTGAGTTCGATCTGCGCGCCGAGCAGCGCCAGCATCTTGCGCCGTTCAATCGACATGCTTTCGGGCATGCAGAGAACGAGCTTATAGCCCTTGGCGGCGCAGACGAAAGCGAGCGCGATGCCCGTGTTGCCC
Organism: uncultured Parvibaculum sp.; assembly: GCA_964560165.1. Lineage (GTDB taxonomy): Bacteria > Pseudomonadota > Alphaproteobacteria > Parvibaculales > Parvibaculaceae > Parvibaculum. Next base: position 6,590 of record CAZLLB010000181.1, read on the forward strand.
GATGTCGGCTCGACGATCAGCGTGTCGGGAAGAATTTTGCCTTCGCGCTCAAGCGACTCGATCATCGCAACGCCGATGCGGTCCTTGACGCTCGCCAGCGGATTGAAGAATTCGAGCTTCAGCAGAATGTCGGCGACCGACCCCGCTTCCTTCGCCATGCGATTGAGGCGCACCAGCGGCGTGTCGCCGATAGTGTCGATGATGCTGTCGTAAACGCGTCCACGACCTGGCTTCTTGATGTCGCTCATGCTGGGCTCCCGTTACTGGATCGTGAAATGGCTAGATCGTGAAATCGGCGGTCGGCGTGCCGTTGCCGACGCCTGCCGTCTCGGCGCGGCGGCAAAGATCGTCAACCGTGATCTTGTCGAGGCGTTCCATCAATTCGGTCTGCACCTCTTCCCAGAGCGGCG
>CAZLLB010000182.1:0-6998 GCA_964560165.1 uncultured Parvibaculum sp.
CGCCTTCATCCCCCGACACCACAGTCACTTCAAAACGCTGCAACTCGCGATAGGTCTCGCGCAAATAGGCAAAGACCGTGGTCGGCATATTGGTGAGCCCATGCAGCGTCACGCCGCGGTCGCCCATTTCATGCAGCAAATCCGCCGTGCCCGGAACACGACCGGGAATCATCTCCGCATAGCGCCCATGCCACATGTCGATGAGATCGGCGTGATCTGGATGCAGCGCCTTGAGCTTCCGCCCGTTTTCCTCAAAAGAGACGCCGTAATCATGCGCGAGGTGCCATTCCAGCGTACAAATCTCCGCGAGAAACCGCTCAACCTCGGCTTCCGTGGCAAAAACCTTGCGATAGAGATGCCTCGGGTCCCAGCCAACAAGCACATTGCCGATATCGAAAACCACTGTGTCGAGCTTGTCGCTCATTTCTCCTCCGAAAATGAAAAAGGCCGCCCCCGAAGGGACGGCCTAAATCAGACAGACGCGAGCGACAAAGCCGCCTCGCGCAAACCGAACGCCTCAGCCCTGACGGGCTTTATAGCGCGGGTTGGTCTTGTTGATGATGTAAACGCGGCCCTTGCGGCGCACAAGGCGATTGTCGCGATGGCGGAGACGCAGCGATTTCAATGAGTTACGGATTTTCATGACGAAACCTTCAGGGCCTGAATTTGGGAAGAGCACTGCGATCGGCCATAGGCCCCGCCTCCGGTTTCTGCCGGAACACCCTTGAACTGGCGCGGAACCTAAGGGGCGGGGCCCGCCCTGTCAACCTGACTCGAACAGGTACTTTTCCGAGGCGGGAAATCGGGTTAGACCATGGCCAACATGAAATTGGCGCGGGCGTCACTTTTGCTGCCCGCCAAGCAAATCCGGTCCCAAATGGCCTACGAAAAGCCCCAGAATTACCTCACCGAGCCTGCCGCACGCTTCCTGCCGGACGAGGACATCATCCACCACCAGCCGCAATGGTTCCGCGAGGCGCTCGCCGTGCCTTATGAGAGTCGCCGCGTCACAGTGGACGGAACGAGCATCCACTACCTGCGCTGGGGCAATAACGACCCCAAACGCCCCGGCATCCTCTTCGTGCATGGCAATGGCGCCCACGCCCATTGGTTCGCCTTCATCGCGCCGCTGCTTGCCCATCGCTACAACGTAGCCTCCATGGACCTCGGCGGCATGGGCGATAGCGACTGGCGGCCCCACTACACCCGCGACACCTTCGCCCACGAAATCGGCGCGGTCGCCTTCGACGCAAAGCTCGGCCCCAAGCCTGTCATCGTCGGCCATTCCTTTGGCGGCTTCACGACGCTGATGGCTGGCAAACATTACAGCGCCCGCCTCGGCGGGCTCATCCTCGCTGACTTCACCGTCCGCTCGCCCGAAACGATGCGCGAATGGTTCCTCGATGACCGGACGCGCAAGCCCACGCGCATCTATCCCGATTTCGAGACGGCCAAAGCGCGTTTCCGCCTCGCGCCGCTTCAGCCCTGCGCCAATGGGTTCATCACCGACTATATCGGCGGGTTGAGCCTGCGCGAGGTCAAGATCGGCGACAATCCCGGTCGTCGTCCCTCAAGCGAAGCAGGCTGGACCTGGAAATTCGACGCCGAATTGTTCAACGGCCTGCAGATGGGCAGCGACCACGCCGAGATCTACAAAAACCTCGCCTGCCCCTCGGCCACCATGTTCGGCCTTGAGAGCAAGGACTACGATTCGGCCTCCGTCGCTTTCCTCCGCGATCTTGCGCCCCATCGTCCGGTCTTCACCGTGCCCGGAGCCCAGCATCACATCATGCTCGACCAGCCCCATGCCTTCGCGGCATCGGTCGGCGGCTTGATGGCGCAATGGGAAACCGAAGGCGCGCTTGGCGACATCTCGCATGGGTGAGGGCCTTTCCCTCAATATCACGCTTGCGATCATCGGCTTTTCAGCCGTCGTCATCGGCCTGTCGATCTGGCTGGAAAGGCGGCCTCACGAATTCGGAAAGATGCGCATTCCCACGACGCCCTTCCTCTTCATCGCGGTGCTGGTCATCGTCTTCATGTGCGCGCACCTGCTGACGCTTGGCGGTGCGCCGGTGCATAACGCCGCTTACTGAAGCCCGATCCCGTCTTCCTCGTCTTCATAATCGTCGGCCTTCTGGTCGAGCCCCTTCATCGCCGGATGGAAGATCGAAAACGCCAGAATCAGCATGACAAGCAGCAGCCCGACCATGAACGGTGCCTGATGCATCCACGCATAGACGTTGAAGCCGATAAACGAGTTGAGAAAAATAAACGGCGTCAGGATCATGCCGGTTGCCGATGTGCCGGAGATGAACCCCGCCATTGCCCCCTGATCACGGCGCGAAACCGAGAGCGACCCCCCCGCTTGCAAACCGGGGCGCAACAACCCGAAACCAAATCCCGCCAAAGTCAGCGCCGCCACCAGCACGCCGTACGAGCCGCCGATGATGAGGCCCACAAACGAGAACATCGTCGCGACCGACCCCCAGCGCAGCAGAAACTGCACCGAGAGATTGAAGCGCTGAATAAGCCCGATCTGCGCAAACAGCGCCGCCATTGCCATGGCCATCAGCCCGACACCGACCATCTGCATGGCGTCGTCCGACTGTAGTTTCAGCACGTCGATGAAATAGAAGGCGCAGAGCTGCATGATGATCGTCTGCGCGAAGCTGATGATGATGCTGATGACGACCCAGGGCAGCGCCTGCTTGTCATGCCATTTGAGCGCCGCGCGCCGCTTCTGCTGCTTCTCCGACACGCGCTGCGAAGGCCTTGTGCGTTCTGGCAAATAGAACCAGATCAGCCCGACGCTGACAAAAGCCAGCGCCGCAACCGCAAAGAAGGGCGCAACGATGTGAATTTCGGCAAAGGCGGCCGCAACGCCCGGCCCGATGGCCGTGCCGATGCCGAAAGCCGCGCCGAGAGCGGCAACCCCCGCCGCACGCTCGCTGCGCGTCGTGCGATCAGCCACATAGGCTTGTGCGGCCGATCCATTGCCAGAGCCAAGGCCGCCGAAAATCGCGCGCGACACCATCAGCAACGGAAACACGATCGCCATGGAGAGCCAGCCCCACAGGGCGACAAGCACGAGGCAGGCAAAAATCAGCGTCGAAACGGCAAAGGCGGTAAGCCCCAGCAGCATGATGGGCTTGCGGCCAACAATATCGCTGCGCCGTCCCCAGAAGGGGCTGGTCACGATCCACAGCAGCGACGACAGCGAATAGATCATCGTCGTCCCGAAATCGCTGATCCCGAGATGGCGCGCAATCGGCGGCAGCACCGCATAAACAAGCGTCTGCCCCATGCCGCCCGCAAGCTGACAAAGGAAAAGGATCTGGAAGGCGCGTTTGCGCTCGGCAGGCGTTGTCGCCGTCTCGCCCAGAGGGGCTACGGCGCCCTCGGGCTCCTGAAGTTCTTCACGCACTGACGACATGGGGCCTTTCACCGGGCCTTTTTCAGATTCGGGGCAAGGTGTACGTGAAACTTTCTGTCCCGCCAATGGGGAACGCTACGTTTTTGCACCTCTCGCCAGCGCATTTTGCGCTTATGGACCGGCAGCCCTAGTCTTCCCGCAACGAATATTGGGGAGATTTCCATGGACCTGTCCTTGAGCGCCAAAGACGCCACCTTCCGCGACGAGGTGCGCCGTTTTCTTGATGAAAAGCTGACGCCCGACCTGCGCGAGACAGGCAAATTAATGACCAGCGTTTATGCCGATTACGAAACGACGATGGCATGGCACAAGGCGCTCTATGAAAAGGGCTGGGTCGCGCCCGCCTGGCCCGTTCAATATGGTGGCTGTGACTGGTCCGTCGCCCAGCACTACATCTTCTCCAGCGAGCTTTCGAGCGCAGGCGCACCCTCCCTCTCGCCCATGGGCCTTGGCATGTGCGGCCCGGTGCTGATCGGCTACGGCACGCCGGAGCAGAAGGCGCATTACCTGCCGCGCATGTTGAACGGCGCGGATTTCTGGTGTCAGGGCTATTCCGAGCCCGGTTCAGGCTCCGACCTCGCCTCGCTCCAGATGAGCGCGGTGGACAAGGGTGATCACTTCCTCTGCAACGGCCAAAAGATCTGGACGACGCACGCCAATTACGCCAACTGGATTTTCAATCTGGTCCGCACTTCCAAGGAAGACATCCCCCAGCGCGGCATCACCTTCCTGCTGATCGACATGAACACGCCCGGCGTCAAGGTCGAGCCGCTGATCATGCTCTCGGGCGAACATATTCAAAATCAGGTTTTCTTCACCGACGTGAAGGTTCCCAAAGCCAATGTCGTCGGCAAGGTCGGCGAAGGCTGGACGGTGGCGAAATATCTGATGCAGTTCGAGCGCGGCGGCCATGCCTATGCGCCGGGCCTGACGACGCGCCTCAACCGCATCCGCGACATTGCACAAGCTGAACTCACGGGCGGCGCGCGGCTTATCGACGAGCCGGATTTCGCCGCCAAGATCGCCGCCGCCAATGTCGAAATCTCGGCGCTCGAATTCACCGAACACCGCATCATGTCGGCGCTATCGAACGGGCAAGCGCCAGGCGCGGAATCCTCGCTGCTCAAAACACGCGGCACCGAAATCTCGCAACGCCTCACCGAACTGGCGCTCGAAGCCGTCGCCGCCTATGCGATGCCCTATCAGCCCCACGCAACGCGGCCCGGCGGCCCCGTGCCGGGCTTCGTCGCGCCCAAAGGCAATCAAGCCCCCATCGGCCCGATGCATAGCTGGCCGGTCATGGCTAAATATTTGAACGACCGCGCTGGCTCGATCTATGCCGGCACCAACGAAGTCCAGCGCAACATCATGGCGAAGGCGGTCCTCGGCCTCTAACAACGTCACTGCTGGCCCCGAAGGGGCGTGGCAATCCAGCAAGCCACGCCCTGAAGCCGGCGCGGCTTTTATGCCGTCTGCGAAAGGGCCTCCGCCCATTTTGTAAGCACACCCGAAAAAAGCTCGGGGTCCTGACCATGCATGGAGTGGCCCATCTCAGGAAATGACTGATAGCCGATCGGCTGTCCGGTTGCCGTCACCAATTCGCGCACGCGGTTCGCCTGCACATCCGACAAGGCGCCCATCAGCATTCCGCTCGCCTCATCCACCATACGAAAATGATGGGTCAAGAGAACCGGCACCTTGACGCTCGACAGCATCCGCGCGTGGTCGCAGCTCGCGGCGACCGCGCCGGTCCAGAATGCCTTGCCCCATTCGGGATCGTATTCCTTCAAGGTTTGTGGCGGCTCATCGCTCGGCACCATGAAGCCCGCCATCCAGGCCGGAAGCTCCTTTTTCGTCGCCGCCTGCATTCCTTTCCAATCGCCGATGCTCCACTGATCGCCGAGATATTTGCTGAAGAGCGCAAACATCGGGCCGATACCCTGCCTGATCGACTGACCACAGGAAGTATTGACCTCGGAGCTGAACAACGGCGGGTCTTCGTAGAGACATCCCCGAACCGTGCCGGGCTTGGCATAGGCCGATAGCCATGCAGAGAGAACACCGCCGGATGAAAGCCCGCTGACGATTGTCGGTCGCCCGATCACAAGATCGATAAACCGCACAAGGTCATTGCCCATATTGTCGAGTGTGTAGCGCCCCGGCGTACGGGTGGAGCGGCCCTGACCACGCAAATCGACGGCAAAGACCTGAAAGCTCCGAGCGAGATGCTCCATCGCTTTCTCATAGCCCCACCAGCTTTCAGTCTGGCCCGGAATGAGAAGCAGAGCCGGTTTGTCAGGCCCGCCCGCGACGGCATAATTCATCGTCACTTCGCCGAGATCGACGCCAGACTCTTCATAGGCGTGGGCAACATAAGTCGCTGCGGGATTATCCGGCCCAAAATGAAAAGACATTGATTGTTCCTCCCATGCATCGTTCGTCCGCGATGATGCACCCGAAACAATCAGCACTTAAATCAATAAGTTCTTCGGCCCTCGTCTTCTGACTGAAAGTCAAGAAATCAGTGGACGGCATATGCTTTCAACAGCCGCGCCGTGGCGCGCCGCGCATGTGCCTCGATGGCGGCGCGTCTGGGCAAGCGGCCCGCGCCGATCACCGCCTTCTGAAAGAAATCACCGCGCAGAAGGCCTATGAAATCGTCAGCAAACTCGCCATGGTTTTCGATGGCGCAAACCCCGGTGGCGACAAGCCGCTCGCCGATGACGCGCATCATCTCGATGCTCGGCTCGCGCGTGAAACTGTCGAAGATCCGCCCGACCTCTGGTAGTCGCCCGCCTTCCGCGACAACGATGCGATAGAGCGCCAGCGCCTCGGGCCGCATCATCATGGTGAGCACCGTCAGTGCATAGGTGTTGAGCATCTCGACCGGATCGCCTGCCGACAAGCGCTCGATCTCTTCCGGCTCCAGCATATCGCGGCGGCAGCCCCAGGCCAGCAGCGAGCAAAGCAGGCTCTCCTTGCTTTCAAACCGCCGGTCGAGCGTCACCTTCGACGCCTGCGCCCGCGCCGCGACCTCAAGCATCGTCGCGCCACGAAACCCTTTTTCCGTAAACACGTCGAAAGCCGCGCTGAGGAGCTCCTCGTCGCGCGGATCGTTGAGCGGCATCAGCCAATCGGGCCGCCCCTCCACCATCTTTCGCTTCGCCATCAAACATTTCCGATCAGGTGCCGCTTGGCACTCCAGACAAGCGCCCAAGCCCTGAAGAAGTAGTGCCCAGATCTCCCCATGCAACCCACCTTCTTACCGCGCCGCCACGGCTCGATCCGGTTTGCCGCCCGCCGACGCCCCTGCTACCACTCACACATCGAAATTTGTCTTGCCGGAGTGAGCCCCATGCATATCGACGAAGCCTTGCGCGCGCGCAAATCCGTCCGCGCGTTCAAGCCAGATCCCGTTCCCCTGGGTCTCGTGCGCGAAATCCTCGAACTCGCCTCCCGCGCACCGTCGGGCACGAACATTCAGCCATGGAAGGTGCATGTCGTCTCAGGCGATATACGAGCGCGCCTCGAAGCCGAGGTATTGGCGCATCGCGAAACCAAC
>CAZLLB010000183.1:0-6819 GCA_964560165.1 uncultured Parvibaculum sp.
GCCCACATCGCCGACGACGCGCGGATGATCGCTGTCATAGCCGCGATGGGTGGCAAGATCGAACGCAACCGAGAGACCCTTCTGGCCCGCTGCGAGGTTGCGCCGGTAGAAAGCATTGGATTCTTCGGCGGTCGAGAAGCCCGCATATTGGCGGATGGTCCAGGGGCGGCCCGCATACATGGTCGCTTGCGGCCCGCGCGTGAACGGGCCAAAGCCCGGCAAGGTGTTCGCGTCAAAGCCTTCCGCCGCGATGCGCTCAAGGTCTTCCGCCGTATAAAGCGGCTTCACGTCGATGCCTTCCGGCGTGTGCCAGACGAGGGAGGAAACGCCCGCGCCCTTGGTCTGCTTTTCGACCGATGCTTCCCAATCCTTGACGGTCTTCTTGCTGGCCATGCGTCTGACTTTCACTCGTTTAGCTGACGCCACCTTAACATAAAGGCAGCGCGGGCCCCAGAATGCGGCCCAAAACGCGCGGAGTATCGAAGAACAGCCATGCGTGGTCAAACACCCAGATAAGCTGTCGCATGAGCACAGGTCGAAGCGCGGAATTCCCCTGCGTAAACTCCCGCCGCGTCCAAGCTCATCGGCTGCGCACATCACCCGTCATTGCGAGCGCCAGCGAAGCAATCCGGAAGCCGCGACGAAGAGCAAACCGCCACAAAACCACCCCCCCACCCTGAGGAGCGGCAAAGCCGCGTCTCGAAGGGCGAGGCCACCGTGCTCACGGTCCTGATCCAATACGCCCCTCAGCCGAAACGGCGCGCGAGATAACGCACAAACTCCGCAATGGGCCGCTCAAGCGGCGACAGCGGCCCCGCCGCCGCATCAGGCATCGCAAGCCCGCGCTGCACCAGCGCGCAACCGTGTTTGTCTTCTGCCAGAATGGCCTCAAGCACCGCCCGGTCGCCCGCAATCCGGCCCTCAAGACCGGGCGCTTCGAAATAGCCCGGCGGGTTCAACTGCCCGATACGCAGGCTCGTCCTGCCCACGCCGAGCGGCGAGATCGCAAACCACACCGCATTGGCACCCGCCATCACCAGCACAAAACCGGGATAGACGGCGCAGATGAAAAACCGCGACATCGCCTCCGCGCCAAGCCCCGCGCCCGCCACATCGGAAAAACAAAACCCCTCGGCCCCCGGCACGATGTGAAAATTGTAAGCCTCGCCTCCGGGCCCCGTCCGTGTGCCAAGCCCCGGCAGTGCAGGGTCCAGCGTCTCGGGGTGAAAGCCGATATGGTGGTAGCTCTCGGCGGCGTTCTCGAAAGCGATCTTCCAATTGATGTCCCAGAAAAGCGGGTCGATCTCGAAAGCTGGCCGCCAGTCACTAAGCCCATATTCGCCAAGCATCCCCGATAGCGGCGCAAGAGAAGGCGCAAGCGGCGCAGCATCCCGATCAAGCGAGACGAAAACAAAACCCTCCCAGACCTCGCTTCTGAACTCCGGCAGCGCGCAATCGGCCCGGCGAAAATTTTCATTGCCCTCCATCGCCGGTGCGCCACGCAGCACGCCGTTCAATTCGTAAGTCCAGCGATGATAGGGGCATGTGAAAACGCCCGCATGGCCCGCGCCCGCTTCCGCCACCAGCGCCCCGCGATGGCGACAAACGCGGCTCAGCACTTTGATGCCGCCATCCTTCTGGCGCACCGCCATCAAGGCCGCGCCGGGCACATCGGCGGCAATATAATCGCCGGGCTCCGGCATAGCGGCAGCGGGTCCGATGCAGAGCCAGTCGCGAGCAAAAATCTCCCGCCGCTCCGCCTCGAAAAACCCCTCATCCATGTAGCAGACAGGCGGCACCGAAAACGCCGCCTCCACAGGCGACGCCGCCACGGCGCGCAACTGATCGAACGGGCTCGAAGAGCTCAAGGTCGAATACGGCATGGCTCGGCTCCGGTTCATCGCCAAAGGTCACGAAAAGTTACCCTGAACCTCGCCAGCCGCGCCCCTTGAGTCAATACCTATCAGATGATAGAAATTATTAATGACGCTAACCGCCCCCAATCCCCACCGCAATGCCGGGCGTCCCCGCGCGAATGGGCGGAAGGCAAGCCTCGACACCCGGCGCGACATTCTCGATGCCGCCGCCGCCCTCTTTGTCCGGCGCGGCTTTGCGGGCACCTCTACGCAAGCCATCGCCACCGCCGCGGGTCTGCGCCAGCCGACGCTCTTTCACTATTTCAAGACCAAGGATGCGATCCTTGAAGAGCTATATATGGCAGGCCTTTCAGAGCCGCTGGCCGCTTTCGCACGCATCGAGGCATTGAGCGCCCCCGCCCCCGCCCGCCTCTATGCCGCCATCCATGCCGACACGGCCTTCCTCTCCAGAACCGCGCCCGCCACCAAGGCGATCTTTCTGTTGCCCGAGCTTGCCCAGCCGCGCTTTGCCGCCGTGCGCGCCGCCCGCGAACGCCTGATCGAAACCTATGCCCGGCTGATCGCCCTCGGCATCGAGGCTGGCGATTTCCGCCCCGGCGATCCGCGCCTCCTCGCCCGCCTCGTGATGAGCCTCGACGAAACGCCCATCGACATCGCAGCGGGCCAGCCCCCCGCAAATGCCGGGCTTCAGGCCCGCCTTGTCGCCGATTTCGCCCTCTCTGCCCTGCTGGTCGATCCACGCCAACTCGCCGCCATTCGCGAGACGGGCCAAGCCCTCGCGCAAAGCTGACTTGCAGTCGCGGCAAAATCACAACACCATGCCGCCGTGGCGCGGAAAGCCGTCAGGCCCACATCGAACGACGGACATCACGACTATTGCCGTTGAAATCCATGAACGCGGAGAGCTGGCCTCCTCGCGCATAGAGGGGGAAACATATCCATGACCATCGCCGGACGCTCGACGCTGCGCCTGCCCGCAATCCTCTCCCTCCTCGCCGCCGCCACCATTTTCGTCGCCTCCTGCAATGCGGGCGGCGGCCATCGCCGCGACGATCAGGGCAATCTCGTTCCCACCGCGCGCGAACTCGATCCGGCCAGCACTTTCTACTCCGACACGCTGGAAGCCGCCGCCAAGGGCGACTGCGCCAACAATATCGAGCCGCTGACCTGCTTTGCCTATCGCGGCCACGGCTATGAGGGCGCCCAGACGGTGCTCGGCCAATGCCTGATGCGCTCCGGCCAGGCCGCCGAAGGCCTCACCTGGCTGAAGCGCGCCGCCGATGGCGGCTGGCCCGACGCCCAGAAGGAACTGGCGCATCTCTATCTCGACGGCAAGGGCGTGCCGCAGAACAACGCCGAAGCGGGCCTCTGGACCTACCTCTATACAAAAAACCCCTCCCTGCTCTCGCTCGGCGTCCAGCCCGACAAGTCCGTCAGCCAGCAAATGCGCGATACCCTCACCTCCGAGGAGCAGGTGCAAGCCCGCGGCCGCGCCGACGCCTGGCTGCCCACCTATTGGACGGCGACGGATCAACTCAACGCCAAAACGGCGGCAACCTGCCGCGTCCGCGCGCGCCGCGCACCGCGCAAGCCAGCACCGATCGTCAACGATATGAACGATCCATACTGACGCCCGTTCAGGGAATATTTACGCGCCTGCCGCAAAATACCCGCTCAAGACGTCTGGCGCATGATTACGGCGGACAAACCCGTATGACAGCGCCACGGACGGGAGGGCCCGATGCAGGTCACCGCGACCCGGCAGGACGAAATCGGACTTGATCTGCTCAGGTCCGTGATGCGGAGCTATCGCGCAGTCCCGTTGCTCTATCCCGCCGTCAGCGGCGCCTTCGCGCTCTATTTCAACAGCACCTACAGTTCCGCCACGATCCTTGCCTGGTGGCTCGTCCTCTGCCTGCTGCAAGTGGAATACGCGTTCTTCCAGCGGCGCTTCTTTCGCGATGCCCATGACGACGCCCGTGGCTGGACCCGAGCCGCCGCCACGCGCTACCTGCTGATGAACACGGTCTGGGTCGGCATGGTGCCGCTCTTCTGGCAACCCGCCAACGAGATCCAGAATCTCGGCCTCATCCTCATCCAGATCATTCACGTCGTCGCCACGTCGCTGAGCGCCCCGTCGCGCCGCGCCGTCTTTTACACCTGCTCGGTGCCGACAGCCGCCACCGCTATCATCGGCTGCCTCGCCTTCGGCTCATCGACATTGCAGGCGCTGGGGCTCGGCTTTGCCCTCACCTATCTCTATCTCCTCCGTATGGCCCGTCAGTCGCGCCTCGCCGCCGAAGACGCGCTGAAGCTGCGCATGCATAACGGCGACCTGATCGTCGATCTCGCCGCCGCGCGCGACACATCCGAAGCCGCCCGCCTGCATGCCGAGGAAGCCAATGCCGAACTCAGCCGCCGCGAGGAGCGTTTCCGCGCACTGGTCGAAAACGCCTTCGACGGCATCATCGTCACCGACCTCGACAACATCATCACTTATGCCTCGCCTTCCGTGCGCACCATCGGCTTCAAGCCGGAAGAAATGATCGGCCGCTCCACCCTCTCTTTCCTGCAAGGTGCCGAAAGCGACCGCGTCCGCCAAACCCTGAATTCAAGCGGCGGCCAGACACCGCCCGGCGAACATCTCGAATTCCACACCCGCAACCTCAATGACAAGGCCCACTGGTTCGAAGCCTCCGTCACCGATCTGCGCAACGATCCAAATATCGCCGGCTATGTGCTCAACCTGCGCGACATCACCGAGCGCAAGCGCAGCCAGATGGAACTGTCCAGCCAGTTGCGCGTCCTTGAGGCGCTAGCCACCGGCGTCTCCATAGACGACGTCATGCTGCTCGTCGCCCAGGGCGTCGAAGAGGCCAATCCCAGTTTCAGCGTCGCCGTCTATCTCATCGACGAAAACTACCACCTCAGCGTCTGCGCCACGTCGAGCTTTCCGCCCACTTTCCGCGCCGCCGTCGAAACCTTCTGGGAAAACAACAAGAACCGCGGCTTCGGCCGCGCCATCGCCGGTTCGACCCAGCGCGTCGTCATTCCCGATCTCTCCGCTGAAAGCAATGAACCCGATGTCCGCGAATTTTCGCGCGCCTTCGGCGTTCGCGCCCTCTGGCTTCAGAACATTCTCTCCACCACCGGCACCGGCGGCATCGGCGCCATCGCCGTTTATCTGAAAGAGCCGCGCGCGCCCAATGCCTGGGAATCCGCCTACCTGCTCGGCGCCACTCAGCTCGCGGGCATCGCCGTCAATCGCCGCCGCGCCGAACAGGATTTGCGCGAGGCCACCCGCATCGCCGAACTCGCCAATCGCGCCAAGACGAAATTCCTCGCCAATATGAGCCATGAGTTGCGCACGCCGCTAAACGCCATCATCGGTTTCTCCGAAATCATGCACAATCAGCTCTTCGGCCCTCTCGGTTCGGACCGCTACACCGAATATGCCAAGGACATCAATGATAGCGGCGCGCATCTGCTAAGCGTCATCGACGACATTCTCGACATCTCCAAGATCGAAGCCGGCCGCTATGTTCTCGAAGAGCAGGACATGGACCTTGCCGAGATCCTGCACTGGTCGATCGAGATCGTCCGCCCCCGTACGACCGAAAAAGAGATCACAGTCGTCCTCGACGCCGACCCGCATCTGCCGCCCGTCCATGCCGACATTCGCGCCATGCGCCAGATCATGCTGAACCTTCTGTCCAACGCCTCCAAATTCACGCCGCGCTGTGGCCGCATCACCGTCGCCGCCCGCCTCGGTGGCGATGGAAGTCTCGAATTATCCGTCAGCGATACTGGCATCGGCATCCCCGCCGACAAACTTGAGGAAGTGCTCGAGCCCTTCGGCCAGGTTGACGATGGCACCGCCCGCCAGCACGGCGGCACCGGCCTCGGCCTCTCGATCACCAAATCCCTGACGGAGCTTCACCACGGAAAATTCTGGCTCGAAAGCACGCTGGGCCAAGGCACGACCGCCACCCTGTCGCTCCCCGCCTCATGCCTGCGTTACCCCAGAAAAACCGCCGCAGACTAACGCGACAGTATTATCTTCAGCATACAAACCAACCAATGCCGTCACCCCGGGCTTGACCCGGGGTCCACAGTCCCACGCTCCGCGCTTACCCTCTGAACTCAAAAAAAGCCGTCGCGGATTAGCGCGACGGCTTTCATAACTTCAAACTCAAACCATCGCCGTCATTGCGAGGCCGAAGGCCGAAGCAATCCAGTCTTCGCGGCACTGAATTGCTTCGCTTGTGCTCGCAATGACGAGAGACTTACTCCGCCGCCTTCGCAGCCCGATTCGAGCCCATGAAGCCGAATAGATGTCCGCCAACCTTGCGCATCTGGATCTCCTCCGACCCTTCGGTGATGCGGTAGCGGCGATGGTGACGGTAGATATGCTCAAACTGCTTGTGCCGCGAATAGCCCATCGCGCCATGCACCTGCATCGCAAGATCCGCTGCCTGACAGACAAGACGGTTCGCGCGGTAATTGCACATCGACACCTTGTCGGAGAGATATTTCGCCACATCGGGCTTGGGCATCTGGTCCATCTGCCACGCTGTCTTATAGACGAGGTTGCGGATCATCTCGCATTCCGTATGCGCCTCGACCAGTGGAAACTGGATCGCCTGATTGGTGGCGAGCGGCTTTCCAAACGGCTTGCGATGGCGCGCATAGGCCACGCTCTCGTCGATGCAGAACTGCGCCGCGCCGACGCCCGACGCCGCCTGACGGATGCGGTTCTCATGCACGAAATGCTGGGCAAGTTCGAGCCCGCGCTCCGGGTCGCCCAGATATTCGCCATCCGGCACCCAGACATTGGTGAAGGAAACGCGCGGATGATCCGTCGGCATGTTGAAGGTCCAGAGATACTCCTCGATCTTCACGCCGGGCGTATCGACGGGCACGATGAAGCAGGTGATGCCGA
>CAZLLB010000184.1:0-6658 GCA_964560165.1 uncultured Parvibaculum sp.
CAGCATGGCGCTGGAAGGCTTCAGATCGAGGCCGCCCGTGTCGAAGCAGACGCCCTTGCCGACCAGCGTGACCTTGGGCGCATCGGCGCGGCCCCACGTGAAATCGATGAGGCGCGGCGCGACTTCGGCGGCGCGACCGACTGCATGGACCATCGGATAATTCTGCGTCAGCAGATCATTGCCGACGATGATGCTGGCTTTCGCGCCATGCGTTTGGGCCACATCGAGCGCGGCGTCGGCGAGATCGGCGGGGCTCATATCGTTGGTCGGTGTGTTGATGAGATCGCGGACCATGAAGATTGCGGTCGCTATGCGGCTGATCTCTTCGCCATCGACGCCATCGGGCAGGATAAGATGCGGATAATCGCGGACCTTGCCCGCATAGAGATTGAAACTATAGGTGCCAAGTGCGAAGCCGAGAGCGGCATCGGCGGCTGCCGTACCGAGCGAGCCTGCAAAGCGATAAGTGCGCAGCGGCAGCGCGCCTGCCAAAGCGCCGGTGACGAAAGGATCGGAGCCATCGCCCGTGCCTAAAAGCGCGCCGGAGAGGCCACCCGAGCCATCGGGCAGCAAAAGCAGCTTGCCGGCCTCGGCCTTGAAGCGGGAGGTTTCGACCCAGGCCGCGCCCGCGCCTGCATGTTCGGCGCACCAGTGTTTGAGATCGGCGGCACGCACGAGCCAAACGGGGGTGGCCGCCGCCTCGGAGGTGGTTACAAAAATATCGAGCATGGAAGCTCCAAGAAGAGCGTCGCCTTGACGCTGCTATGACATTATAGAGTGAAAGGAACGCCCGCAACGGGCGCGAGAACGGAGGCAGCGGCATGACAGCGCATGATTTCGAACTTGTGATTGGCGACAGGAATTGGTCGAGCTGGAGCCTGCGGCCCTGGCTCGCGATGAAAGTGGTGGGCATTCCTTTTCGCGAGGCGCAGATAAGGCTCAGGCAGGATGATACGGCGGCGCAAATTCGCGTTCATTCGCCTTCGGGCCAGGTGCCGGTGCTGAAGTGGCGCGGCGAGCTGATCGCAGATTCGCTGGCGATTTGCGAGACGGTTGCCGATCTCTGCCCGGAAAAACATCTGTGGCCCACCGATCCCTTGGCGCGCGCGCTGGCGCGCAGCATCTCGGCGGAAATGCATTCAGGCTTTGTCGATGTGCGCCGCGATATGCCAATGGACATCATCAGCCGCTTTCCGGGCGAAGGACAGAACGAGCTGTCTCTGGCGGCGGCGCGGCGAATTGTCGATATATGGCGCGGGATGCGGGCGCGGTTTGGCGTCACGGCGGCCAAGGACAATGGGATGCTCTTTGGCGCATTCAGCATTGCCGATGCAATGTATGCCCCGGTTGTGTCGCGCTTTCGGACTTACGGCGTCGATCTTTCGCGGCTCGGCGATGACGGCAAGGCGAAGACCTATATGGAAGCGGTGTTGAAGCTTCCTGCGTTTCTCGAATGGGAAGCGGGCGCGAAGACGCAGATGGCGGAGCGAGCCTAAGGCGTGAGCACACCTTCCTCGCGATAGAAACGCTCCGCACCCGGATGGAGAGGGATCACCAGACCGGTGAGAGCCTCTCTCATCAACAGTTTGCGGGTGTCGGCCTCGGCGGCGCGGTTGCGCTTGTCGGGCGGCGGCAGGTCTTCGCTCGCGGGGAGCAACTCGCGGTTGCCCTGAAAGAAGAGCGCGGCGGCGATACCATGCACTAGATCGGGATCGGCGTCGGCGTTGCAGACCCAGACCGTGTTGACCGCCACCGTGTCGAGCGCCGCATTGAAGCGATAAATGCCTTCGGGAATATGCGCGGGTAGAAATTCGGAATTGTCGGCGAGAAGTTTTTCTGCCGCCGGACCGTCGATCGGCACGATATCCACGGCGCCGCGATTGGCAAGATCGGTGAGAAAGGTCGAAGGCTCGCGCGCAACAAAAAAGAACGCATCGAGCTGGCCGCGCAACAGGCGCTCGGCGGCGCGGGCAGGATCATCGTGGGAGATGTCGATGCCGCGTGTCGAAACGCCATAGGCGCGCAGAATGTCGAGCGCCACAGTTTGCGTGCCGAGATCTCGCGGGCCGACGGAAAGGCGTTTGCCCTTGAGATCGGTGACGCTGGTAATCTCCGCGCCGCGACTGGCGACCAGATGCACCGTCTCGCGATAGATGCCGGCGATGGCGCGAAGGTTGCGCAGCGGCTTCTCGCCGCGAAAAGCGCCACGGCCACGAAAAGCCTGATCGAGCGCCGTCGCCTGGATCAAGGCGGATTCATAATGACCGGTACTGACCGCGCGCACATTGGCGACCGGGCCCGCGGAGGATTTGACGACCGCCAATACGCCTTCTACGCCGCAGGGGCCACCCGGCTCGCAACGGCCTGTGCCGGGCGGACGGCTGACGATGGCGGCGAGCCGCCCGCCTATGGCGAAATAGGGACCATCGGATGCGCCTGCGCCGATCTGGAAAAAGGTGACGGCGTTGGAACCTTCATCGAGGCTCGGTGGCACACGCCAATAGACAAGAAGAAGCATCGCGGCGGCAAAGCCAACCGCAACCGCGCCCAGGCCCCAGCGGGCGAAAGGATGCGCCTGCGCCGCTTGCGCGCGCGATTGCAGGTTTTGCCAAAGGCGCTTCCAGCTTTCGAGGTTCATGGCTCCATCTTAGGCAAAGGGGGCCGGTTATAATTAATCTTTTATTGAAGGGTGCGGAGCCAAAATTGGCGTTGAACATTCGCCCGCGCCTATCGGGACGCCATAGCCATGACCGACATTTCGTTCAACTCTCGCCTTTCGGGCCGCTCTCGCTCTTCGGGACGGCCTGCCCTGCTCCTGGCCACTGCGCTTTGCTCGGTGCTGGCCTTTAGCGGCTGCGCGAGCACGGGCACGACGCCCAAGGGCGCGACCGCCGCATCGAACGCCGACGCCAGCAAGAACGCCGCCGCGCTGCGCGATGCCGCGATCTCCTCGACCAAGACGCAGGACTATGTGGCCGCGGCTGCCTATTGGGGCAGCCTTTACGATACCAATCCGAACGATACGGAAGCCGCGCTCAGCTATTCCAAAGCGCTGCGCCAGATCGGCTCTGTGGCGCAGGCGCTGACCGTCATGCAGCGCACCAAACAGGCCGGGAACCAGGACAATCCCGCCGTGCTCGCCGAATTCGGCAAGGCGCTGGCGGCAGGGGGCCAGCCCGATCAGGCGCAGGCGAACCTTTCTCGCGCCAATCAATTGAAACCCGGCGACTGGACAGTGCTCTCAGCCGAAGGCGTCGCGCTCGACCAGCTTGGCCGCTACAAGGAAGCGCAGGCGCGTTATGGCGAAGCGCTGAAGATCGAACCGGGCAATCCGTCGGTCCTGACCAATCTCGGCCTCTCCTATGCCATCGAAGGCGATCTGGACGATGCCGAAACGGTGCTGCGCAAGGCTGTCGCCGATAGCCGCGCCAATGCCAGCGCCCGGCAGAACCTCGCTGTAGTGCTCGGCCTCAAAGGCAATTTCGATGAAGCGACGCGGCTTGCCCGCGCCGATCTGCCGGTGGATGTGGCGGATGGCAATATCGCCTATCTGCGCGAAATGCTGACGCAGCCTGCGCTGTGGAAGCAGATGGAAACGCTGGATGGCAAGACGGCGCAGGCGACGAAAGCACTCGACACGTCCACACGCTGAGGGTGGAAATATTTTCCGCGAAGAAAAGCGCCCTGGTTGGGGGCGCTTTTTTGTTGGCTGGGCTTATCGGGTTGCTGGTCGCGGGGTGCGGTTTTGCCGCGTTCCATCAGGGTACGCACCAGATAAAAGCCGGAATCCATGCAGCGGGCGCGGAGGATGTGGGAAGTGGACCCCGGGGGTCAAGCCCCCGGGGGTGACGGTTTTGGTTTGCTCTTCGTCAATGCAAGGGCTGAAGGCCCGACGCAATCCAGTTCTTTCTGAATGTGGCTTTTGGATTGCCACGCCGCCTTTGGCGGCTCGCAATGACGGTGATGGAGGGGCAGTTGTCCCTACCCCTCGTCCTGATTAGATGGTTTCTGTTGACCGAGCGGGCCTCAATGCCAGCCGAAAACTGTGATCACGGCTGGGCCGAGGATGACGCAGAACAGCACTGGCAGAAAGAAGGCAATCATCGGCACGGTGAGTTTGGGCGGCAGGCTTGCTGCTTTTCGTTCGGCTTCGGCCATGCGCATGTCGCGATTTTCCTGCGCCATGACACGTAGCGATTGACCGAGCGGCGTGCCGTAGCGCTCAGCTTGAATGAGGCTTGTCACCACGCCCTTGACGCCGGGTAGGCCGGTGCGCAGGGCGAGGTTTTCATATGCCTTGCGGCGCTCCTGCAAATAGGAAAGTTCGGCGGTGGTGACGCTTAGCTCTTCAGCGAGTTCAACCGACTGGCTGCCGATTTCGGCGGCGACCTTGGCGAAGGCAGCTTCGATCGACATGCCGCTTTCGACGCAGATCAACAGCAGATCGAGGGCGTCGGGGAACGCCTTCTTGATCGATTCCTGTCGGCGCGCGATGACGTTCTGTACAAAGAGGTTTGGCAGGTAGAAGCCGATGAAAGCGCCCGCCGAAGCGACGGCGATGCGCGGCATGGTGGCGAGGCCGAAACTGTTGATGACGTAGAGATAAAAGAGCGTTAGCAGAAACAGGATCGGCGGCATAACGAAGCGGAAGAAAATGAACGTATAGATCGGCCCCTGGCCGCGGAAACCGGCCTGACGGAGCTTCTCCTTGATGACTTCATTCTCGAGCATGCGACCTTGGGCGAAGCGCTCGACGACATCCTTTATGAAGCCCCTTGGCGTCTGGCGCAGACGATTTTTGTCGGCGGCCATCTGCTCGCGATAGCGCTGGCGCAATGCTTCGCGCTCGGTGGCGACATATTTCATGCGCGTTCCGAGCTTGTCCGTCTCGAACAGCGGCAGGGTCAGGGTCAGCACGGTCGCAAAAGCGGCGACGGCGACGAGGATCATCACCGCACTTTGCACATTGAAGAGTGACTCGATGAGCGAAAACATCGCCGCCTCAGAAGTTGAAATTGATCATCTTGCGCATGACGAGGACGCCGATCAGCATCCACATCAAGCCACCGGCGATAATCATGTTGCCCGATGTGGTGTTGATGAGCGGCATCAGATAGGTGGGCGAGGTGATGTAGAGAACGCCCATGACGCCCGGCGGGAGAGCGCCAATGATGGCGGCGGAGGATTTTGCTTCCTGCGAAACAGCCTGGATCTTGCCGCGCATCTTCTTGCGCTCGCGCAGCACCTTGGAGAGATTGCCCAACGCTTCAGCGAGATTGCCGCCGGACTTTGCCTGGATCGAGAGCACGATCTGGAAGAAGTTCACTTCGGCAAGCGGCATGCGCTCATAGATTTTTCCGAGACCCTGATCGAGAGAGACGCCGACCCTCTGGCCTTCGACGAGATCGCGAAACTCGGTGCGGACGGGCTCGGCGGCTTCCTGCGAAATGATCTTCAGGCAATCATTGATCGGCAGGCCGGATTTGACGCCGCGCACGATGACGTCGATGGCATTGGCGAATTCTTCCAGAAAGGCTTTCTGGCGACGGGTGACGAGAAAGCCCAGCGTCCAGCGCGGCAGGCCGAAGCCGCCGGCAAAGGCACCAACGAGCGACACGATGATCGAGAAGCCCGAGACGAAAAGCAGCGCGCCGAGCCCAAAGCCGACACCGGCGCTGATCAAATAGAAATTGCGCGTCGTGACGACGAGGCCCGCGCGCTCGATGCGTGTGCGCAGGTCGACTTTTTTCTGCTCGCTCTGCTTCAGCTCAATCGACTTCAGCGTCTCCTGCACCTGCTTGCGGCGCTTGTCGCTATTGTCCACATCGGCGTTTTCGCCGCGGTTCGCCTTGCGCTCAGCACCCGCCATGCGAGCCATGCGCTTGGCGGTGTTGTCGTTCTTGCCGGTAAAAACAAAGCCGATGGCGATGATGCAGAGCGCGGACAGGGCGGCGATGCCGAAGATGACGAGCGTTGAATTCATGCTGTCGCCCCCATCAACCTTGCGCGCGATCGAGCGCGGCAGCGAGTGCATGATGCTGATTGTAATAGCGCGCACGTTCCCAGAAAGCCGGACGTGCGATGCCCGTGGCCTTGTGCTTGCCGATCAGCTTGCCGTGTTCGTCTTCGCCTTCGATGTCGTAAACGAAAAGATCTTGCGTGATGATGACGTCGCCTTCGGTGCCGAGCACTTCGGTGATGTGGGTGATGCGGCGCGAACCATCGCGCAGGCGGGCGGCCTGAATGATGATATCGATCGAACCCGTGATCATCTCGCGGATGGTCTTGGAGGGCAGCGCATAGCCGCCCATGGTGATCATGCCTTCGAGGCGCGACAGGGCTTCGCGCGGGCTATTGGCGTGGAGCGTTCCCATCGAGCCGTCATGGCCGGTGTTCATGGCCTGAAGCAGATCGAAGGCTTCGGGGCCGCGCACTTCACCGACGATGATGCGCTCTGGGCGCATACGCAGGCAGTTGCGGACAAGCTCGGTCATGGTGATCTGGCCCTGCCCTTCAAGGTTCGGCGGGCGGGTTTCGAGACGCACCACATGAGGCTGCTGAAGCTGGAGTTCGGCGGCGTCTTCGCAAGTGATGACGCGCTCATCGGTGTCGATGAAAGCGGTCAGGCAATTCAGGAGCGTCGTCTTGCCCGAGCCTG
>CAZLLB010000185.1:0-6642 GCA_964560165.1 uncultured Parvibaculum sp.
GGGCAGGCTTTCGGCTCCCGGCATCGTTTCCACAGTCATGTCCAATCTCGGCCTTGAGCGTTTCCTCAAGACGCTCGACCTCGATCTCGTGCGCACGCAAGTCGGCGACCGCTATGTCGTCGAGCACATGCGCAATCACGGCTACAATGTCGGCGGCGAGCAATCCGGCCATATCGTGCTGAAGGATTTCGGCACCACCGGCGATGGCCTTATCGCTGCGTTGCAGGTGCTCGCCGTGCTCAAGGCGACCGGCCAGCCCGTGTCGCAGCTCTGCCATCTATTCGATCCTTTGCCGCAGCTTCTCAAGAACGTGCGCTTCAAGAAGGGCGAACCGCTCGCTGAAAAAGATGTGGTCGCCGCCATCCGCGAGGGTGAAGAGCGCCTCGGCGCGGAGGGCCGTCTCGTTATCCGCAAGTCGGGCACCGAGCCGCTGATCCGCGTCATGGGCGAGGGCGACGATGAGGCACTGCTCAAATCCGTTGTCCGCGACATCTGCTCGGCGATCGAGAGCCACGCCGCCTGACCTTCACCCCTCCCCACAAGGGGGAGGGGCTTTCAAAGTGAAGTCCATCCGTGAACGATAATTTTTCAGGCCGCGTCCTCATCATTGCCGGGTCCGACAGCGGCGGCGGCGCCGGCATCCAGGCCGACATCAAAACCGTCACCGCGCTCGGCGGTTATGCGATGACGGCGGTAACAGCCATCACCGTGCAGGACACGCTCGGCGTTCATGCCATCCATGACGTGCCGCTCGACATCGTGCGGGCGCAGATCAAGGTCGTGCTCGACGACATCGGCACCGACGCCGTCAAGACAGGTATGCTTCACTCCACCGAGATCATCGAGGCGGCGGCGGAGGAGATTTCCGCAGGCGCGCCCGATGCCGTTCTCATCGTCGATCCGGTGATGATCGCCAAGGGCGGCGCGGCGTTGTTGCGCAATGATGCGGTCGATGCTTTCAAGCGTGCGCTGATGCCGCTCGCCACCCTCATCACGCCCAATGCGCCCGAGGCCGCAGCCCTCACCGGTCGCCGCGTCGAGACGCTGGAGGAGCAGAAGGCGGCGGCGGATGCGCTGCTCGGCCTTGGCTGCGAGGCTGTGCTGCTGAAAGGCGGGCATATTCCCGGCGAAACGATTTTCGACGTGCTGGCGACACATGAGAGCATCGAAGTCATGTCGTCGCCCCGCATCGACACGCGCCACACGCATGGCACAGGCTGCACACTTGCCTCCGCCATCGCCGCGCTGATGGCGCAAGGTGCCGATCTGCGTGAGGCGGTCGAGGCCGCGCGTGACTATGTGCATGAGGCAATCCGCACCGCGCCGGGCTTTGGCAAGGGTCACGGCCCGATTTATCACGCTCACACGTTCAGGCGCGACGAGGAGAGCTAGGCTCCGTCATTGCGAGCGCGCAGGCTCTCATAGCGCCTGAAAGCGAACCTCCATCAGCGGTAACATGCGACCGGGGATCGAGCCTGACGGCACTTCACCGCATTGGCTGAAGCCCAGATGCGCATAGAAGGGCGCAGCGTTCGGGTCCGCTTCCACATGCACCTGCGCAATGCCGTGGCGGCGCGCATAGCCCAGAAAATCCTCCACCAGCATTTGCCCAAGCCCCGCGCCCATGAAGCGCGGGCTGACGAAGAGGTCTTCGATGCTGGCTTTTCCTTCGCCCGCTTTCATGGCGGAAAATCCAGCGGCAACGCCACCGACCTCCGCCACACGCACGCGTTCGCAGCCGATGCGCCTGCATGTGATCGTCAACTCGTCGCGGCAAAGCGCCATGAAGGCTTCGTCATAGCCCCAGCGTGCCTTCGCCTCCATGGCGAGTTCGGTAAGCGCGGGCCCCTCATCGGTCCAGGCGGGGCGGACCAGAACAGGGTTGGGCAGGCGTGCGGCGGCTCCCATGCGATCTTCCTGCGTTTATCTTTGGCAAGATGATCCTGACACGAATGGCATGGCCGGTCAGCGCCGAAGTCAATTCGTCCGATCACACGCTCAATAAAATATTGATGGTGCTTGCGCCGTTTTAGTCAAACCCGCGTCTCGTTGCATAACGATACAAATGCTGAAATTGTATCGGTGGAATCTGGAGCAGAAGATGAAAGCGACCCTCTATCAGGTAGATGCCTTTACCGACCGCGTTTTCGAAGGCAATCCGGCGGCTGTCGTTCCTCTCACCGCCTGGCCCGCCGATGCGGTGATGCAGTCGATCGCGGCGGAGAACAATCTGGCCGAAACCGCCTTCTTCGTGCCGGAAGGCGAGGGCTACCGCCTGCGCTGGTTCACGCCCGCCATCGAGGTGCCGCTTTGCGGCCATGCGACGCTTGCCTCCGCGCATGTTATTTTCACCCATCTCGGCCATGCCGCGCCCGAAATTCATTTTGAGACGTTGAGCGGACGGCTGACGGTGAAGCGCCAAGACGACCGACTGGCAATGGATTTTCCTGCCGATCAGGCAAAGCCCGCGCCGGAGCCGGAGGGGCTTTCCCGCGCCATCGGCGCAAAGCCCGTGCTGGTGATGAAGGGCAAATTCATTCTCGCGTTATTTGGCAGCGCCGCCGAGGTCGCAGCCCTCAATCCCGACATGGCGCTGTTGAAGCGATTGCTCGTTTCCCTTGGCGGCCCCGGCCTCATTTGCACGGCGCAAGGCGACGAAGGTTCGGGCTTCGATTTCGTTTCGCGCATGTTTGCGCCCGCTCATGGCATCGACGAAGACCCGGTCACAGGCGCGGCCCATTGCACCAGCGTTCCCTATTGGGCAAAGAAACTCGGCAAGAGCGACCTCGTTGCCCGGCAGATTTCAAAACGCGGCGGCACGCTCTGGTGCACGGATGCGGGCGAGCGCGTCGTCATGCGCGGGCGTTGCGTCGATTATCTCAAGGGTGAGATTTCGATCTGACGCCCTCGCCGCCGCTACGCGATAAGCGTGTGGCCAGCGCAGGCGTATCGTCAGGCATGGGCAACCCAGCCCCGCCATGTCAGCGCCGTGAAAAATATTTCCGGGTCGGAAAAACCGCCGTCTCGCAAAACTGCCTCGTCCTGCGCCGGGTCGAGCAGGCGCAAATTGGCCGCCACCGCATCGCGCGCCGTCGCCGCCTGTTGAGGGTCAATACCGGATGCGGCGGCATAGGCAGCATAGCGTTCCAGCCAGACCGCCTTCGATGACGGGCCTTGCGGAAAGCTGCTATGCGCCGCTACGAACGGCGCGCCGGGCTTAAGGCGGTCATGAATGGCTCTGACCGTGCGCGTGCGTGTCGGCGCATCGAGAAAATGCAGCGTGAGCAGACAGGTTGCGGCGTCGAACGGCCCATCCGGCGCGTCGTCGATATAGCCGTGCACCAGCTCGATGCGGTTCATCAGTGGCCCAAGCGCCTGCCGAGCCAGATCGAGCATCGGCAGGGCAGGGTCCACACCGACAAAGCTCCAATCTGGATGCGCCGATGCCAGCGCCTTCAACTCCAACCCGCCGCCCGCGCCCAGCACAAGTACGCGTGCTTCGCTCGGGGCGCTCTCGGCCAGCACGACCGAGGTCATGCGATGCAGTGCGTCAAAGCCCGGCACGAAACGCTGCGGGCCGTCCGCATAATTGGCGATGGCTTGCGGATTGGAAAAATGTTTGAGGAAAAAATCCTCGTCCGGTTTTGCTTCAATGCTCATGGGCGTGGTCTTTCCGATAATTTGCTGGCGCATGAGTAAGGCGCTTATGAAAATCGGCACGCAACATCTCAAGGGTGATGTTGCTGAACCGCGCCAGAAGTATCGCCTCGACCTCCTGAAAACTATCCGCCAGTGCGGCGTTCACCGCCTGCTCCACCAGACAGTCTGGCGCTTGCGCCCGGTTGCCGATGGCGAGCAGCGCGGGGCTGCCGAGGGCGTCATAGACATCGCGCAGCGTGATCTCCGCCAGATCGCGAGCGAGCGTCCAGCCGCCGCCATGCCCCTTGCCGGATTGGACAAAGCCCCGCTCGCGCAGGCCCGCCATGATCCGTCTGATGACGACCGGATTTGTCTGCATAGCAGGGGCGAGCATTTCGGATGTAATCGGTCCCTCGTGTTCGGCCATGTGGAGCAGAACATGGAGGGCGCCCGACAGGCGGCTGTCTCGTTTCATGTAACTATCATAGTTACATGACTGAGAGTAGCGCAAGCCCGACATGCGCTACCCGCGGAATATCCGCGTAATGCACCATTTGACAGCCGTGCTGTGTGGGCTTATATCGGCCTCGGGCCACCTCCCCCCACCGGGAGGCATCTATCTGGAAGGATAGGTTAGCGATGACCACTCAGACGACACGTCCTCAAGCACGTCCCGCCAATCCGTGCTTCTCCTCCGGTCCCTGCGCCAAACGGCCGGGCTGGGCTCTCAAAAATCTCGAAGCAGCACTTCTCGGTCGCAGCCATCGTGCGAAGCCGGGCAAGGCGCGCCTGCTCGAAGCCATCGAAAAAACACGGGCCGTTCTCGGCGTTCCCGCCGACTACAAGATCGGCATCGTTCCCGCGTCCGACACCGGCGCCGTGGAAATGGCGCTCTGGTCGTTGCTCGGCGCGCGCGGCGTCGACATGCTCGCCTGGGAAAGCTTCGGCTCCGGCTGGGTCAGCGATGTCGTGAAGCAGTTGAAGCTGAAGGACGTGCGCAGGCTTGAAGCCGGTTACGGCAAGCTGCCGAACCTCGCGGAAGTGAATTTCAAGAACGACGTCGTCTTCACATGGAACGGCACGACGTCGGGCGTTCGCGCGCCGAACGGTGACTGGATCCCGGCGGACCGTGAAGGCCTCACCATTTGCGACGCAACCTCTGCCGCTTTCGCGCAGGATCTTCCCTGGGCGAAGCTCGACGTTACGACCTTCTCCTGGCAGAAGGTGCTCGGTGGCGAAGCAGCCCACGGCATGCTGATCCTCAGCCCCCGCGCAGTCGAGCGGCTTGAGACTTACACGCCCGCATGGCCGATGCCGAAAATCTTCCTGATGACCAAGGGCGGCAAGCTCATTGATGGCATCTTCAAGGGCGAGACGATCAACACGCCCTCCATGCTTTGCGTGGAAGATTATATCGATGCGCTGAACTGGTCTGAGTCCATCGGTGGATTGAAGTCGCTCATTTCGCGCGCCGACGGCAATGCGGCGGTCATCGCCGAATGGGTCGAGCGGACGCCTTGGGTCGATTTCCTCGCCGAGGACGTCAAGACGCGCTCCAACACCTCCGTCTGCCTCAAGGTCGTCGATCCGACGATCACGGCGCTTTCGGACGACGATCAGGCGGCTTTCGCCAAGAAGATCGCCGATCTGCTGGACAAGGAAGGCGTTGCCTATGACATCGCGGGCTATCGCGATGCACCGGCTGGCCTTCGCATCTGGGCGGGCGCGACGATTGAAGTCGACGACATGCGCGCGCTAACGCCCTGGCTCGCTTGGGCCTTCGCGCAGGTCAAGGCGTCGCTTTCGGCGACGGCCTAATCACTTCCCGTTTTCGGTACTGACGCGGACGGCGCGGAGCTTCGGCTCCGCGACCTCCCGTTCCCAGAAGGAGGCTTTCATGCCCAAAGTTCTGATTTCCGACAAGTTGTCGCCCGCCGCCGTGCAGATTTTCAAGGATCGCGGCATCGAGGTCGATGTGAAGACCGGTCTCGATAAAGACGAATTGATCAAGATCATCGGCGACTATGACGGTCTTGCCATTCGCTCCAACACCAAGGTGACGCCCGCCGTCATCGACGCTGCAAAGAAGCTGAAGGTTGTCGGTCGCGCCGGTATCGGCGTCGATAACGTCGATCTGCCCGCCGCGACGGCGAAGGGCATCATCGTGATGAACACGCCGTTCGGCAACTCGATCACCACCGCCGAACACGCCATCGCCATGATGTTCGCGCTCGCCCGCGACATTCCGCAGGCGAACGCTTCCACCCATGCAGGCAAGTGGGAAAAGTCGAAGTTCATGGGCGTCGAAGTCACCGCCAAGACGCTCGGCATCATCGGCTGCGGCAATATCGGTTCGATCGTTGCCGAGCGGGGGCTTGGCCTCAAGATGAAAGTCATTGCCTTCGATCCGTTCCTCACGCCGGAACGCGCCGCCGACATCGGCGTTGAAAAGGTCGAGCTTGACGATCTTCTCGCCCGCGCCGATTTCATCACGCTGCACACGCCGATGACACCGCAGACGAAGAATATTCTGAACGCGGCCAATCTCGCCAAGACCAAGAAGGGCGTCCGCATCATCAATTGCGCGCGCGGTGGCCTCGTCGTCGAAGCCGATCTCAAAGCCGCCATCGAAAGCGGTCATGTCGCTGGCGCGGCTCTCGACGTGTTCGAGGAAGAGCCTGCCAAGACCAACCTCCTTTTCGGTATGGAGCAGATCATCGCCACGCCGCATCTCGGCGCATCCACCAATGAAGCGCAGGAAAATGTCGCGCTTCAGGTTGCCGAACAGATGTCGGATTATCTTCTCTCCGGCGCCATCACCAATTCGATCAACGTGCCTTCGATCTCGGCGGAAGAAGCGCCCAAGCTCACGCCTTATGCGGTTCTCGCTCAGCAGCTCGGCTCCTTTGCCGGTCAGCTCACCGAGGAAGGTATCGAGGAAGTCACGCTCGAATATGAAGGCGACGTCGCCAACATGAATACGCGCGTGCTCACCAACGCCGC
>CAZLLB010000186.1:0-6621 GCA_964560165.1 uncultured Parvibaculum sp.
CCGTCGCCCGCTCGACGCTCTTGAGGCGCGAGAAGAACCACTGCGTGTAATCGTCAACCGCCTGCTTGAGACGACGCTCCTCCGGCTCCAGCGCCGTATAGCGCAGCACAATCGTCTGCGGAAAGGTCAGCGTCGCGTCGCTGCGATGCAGCCAGTTGAGATAGAGGCCGTAGTCTTTGTCCTTCGGCGTCAGGCCGATATCGGTAGGTCCATGGCGATCGACCAGATACTGGCAGATGCCCGCCGACTCCGTCATCGTCAGGTCGCCCTCGATCATGGTCGGCACAGTGCCCAGCGGATTGATGTCGAGATAGCCCTCCCGAAAGAAGCGCGGCGGAAACTTCATCGATTCCAGCTCGTAGGGAATGCCCATCTCTTCGAGCGTCCAGAGCGGGCGCACAGAGCGCGCGCCTTTGCAGTGATAAAGCTTGATCGTCATATCTGCTTTGAAACCCCGCCCCTCGTATTTTCCATCGGCCTGTGCCCGATGCGCCGCATTTTGGCCGCGCAGCATATGGTTGTCGAAGAGGAAACCGCACCCGTCAATGGCGAGGGGTGATTTTACCCTGTCATTCACAAGGTGCCGTAGCGTTAACCGCCGTGGTTGCGCGCGAAATCCTACGGGGCATTCTTGATCTGGCAGGGAGATTTGGTATCTCTCGGCCTTCCGGGGCCCGAGCGGGCACGCAATATCCACTTTGAGCAAGCAGCGAGAGGCTATCACCATGGCTGAACACATACGGATCGCCATCGCTGGCCACGGAAGCCTCGGGCGGGGCGTCGAGGCGGCCATCGGCAAAAACGCCGATATGCAGCTTGTCGGGATCTACACACGCCGCGCCCCCGACCAACTCAAGCCCTTGCAGCCCGGCACCCATATTTTCGGCATGGAAGCGCTCCCCGATCACACCGACCGGATCGACGTGTTGATCCTCTGCGGCGGCTCAAAGGAAGACCTGCCCCGGCAGGGCCCTGAACTCGCCGCACTGTTCAACACGGTGGACAGCTTTGATACCCATGCCCGCATTCCCGAATATTTCGCCGCCGTCGATGCACCCGCTAGAGCCAACCGCAAGACGGCGCTGGTCTCGACAGGCTGGGATCCGGGCGTGTTCTCGATCAACCGCGTGATCAGCGAGGCGCTACTGCCCGATGGCGTCACCTACACGTTCTGGGGCGATGGCCTCAGCCAGGGCCATTCCGACGCCCTGCGGCGCGTGGCAGGCGTTGCAGGCGCCGTGCAATATACGCGCCCCGTGCAAGAAGCCATCGACCGCGTGCGCCGCGCCGAACGGCCGACACTCACGACGCGCGAGAAACACCGGCGTGAATGTTTTGTCGTGCTGAAAGACAGCGCCGACGCCGAGCAAGTGCGAAACGCCATTGTTTCCATGCCGCACTACTTCGACGAATACGACACCACGGTAAACTTCATCAGCGCGGATGAGCTTGCCCGCGACCATCAGGCGATGGCGCATGGCGGCTTTGTCATCCGCAGCGGCAACACTTCGCCAACAAACGCGCAAGTGGTCGAATATAGCCTGAAGCTCGGCAGCAACCCCGAATTCACAGCCAGTGTTCTCGTGGCCTACGCCCGCGCCGTGCACCGCATGCACATGGCGGAGCAATACGGCGCGAAAACCGTATTCGATGTCCCACCGGCAATGCTCTCACCAAAAAGCGCCGAGCAGTTGCGGGCGGAATATCTGTAGCCGGTTCGCCCTGCGCCTCAGTAGTAGCTGCCTGTCTCCAGGCAAGTCTGCCACTTGCGATATTCGCGCATCTTGCAAGTGCTATCGCTGCAAAGCGCGGACGAGGAATAGTGCCGCGAGGCGCACATATCGGCATATTTCGACTTGGCAGCGGGTGACGTGGTGTTTGCCTTGCCGGTCGTCTTATTCGGCGTCATGGGCACGGGCTTTGCCGGCGGTTCCTTGCCATATTTGCCGCCCGCCTTTTTCAGTTCGGCCACAACCATCGTGCCAATGGCCCGGTCGAGCGCCGTCAGGCCAAGACTGTTCTTGATGTTGACATCAGCACCACGGCGTATCAACTCGCGCACCATCGCCAGATTGCCGTCGCCCGCCGCAAACTGGAGGAGCGTATAGCCCTCGGCATTCTGCATGTTGATGTCTATGCCCTTGTCGAGCTCCGCAATGGCGTCGGCGTCTCTCCGTGCACCGATTGCATATCGAACCTTGTCGAAGTCACCATCGCCCGCTGCCGTCGAACGCGACCTTGCCGCAGGCGCGGAACCCGCCATTGCAGTCTTCAGCCGCGCCTTGACCATTGTGCCAATCGCGCGGTCATACGCCGTCTGTCCAAGGCTATTCTTGATGTGAGGGTCGGCACCACGATCCAGAAGCGCATTGACCATCGCCAGATTGCCCTCGCCCGAAGCAAATTGCAGCAAGGTATAACCTTCACCATTCTGCATATTTATATCGAACTGACCGCTATCGATCAGTTGCAGAGCCGCTTCATTATTCCTCGTGCCAATATAATAACGCGCATCATCAAACGGATCGCCCGCCATCGCCGGACCCGCCCACGCAAACGCAATGGCAAACACGATCAACCGCAACGCCTGCATCCCAAATCCCCCAAACGCTCCGCACACGAAAATTTCAATCCAGCGACTAGAAATGAGAGCCGACGTTTCGTCAACTGCGAAGGTTTGAACGACACATCCGAGGCGATCAGGATTGCGGGACTTGCGGCATCATCCGTCTGCTTCGATCACGCCCGGACCAAAAAAAATCGGGCCATCCGGTTGTTCGGTGAAAAAGGTGAATTCATCGGCTGGCGCAAGCGAAAGAATGACCGAACCATCGTCGGCCAGCAGGTTGAGATGACCCGCGGCAAAGCTCCACCCTTTCCATGTCTTCGCCTTCCAGAGCGCAGGGCATTGACCTGCCTGTTCAAGCTCGCCCGCATCGGCCGTGCGGGCACTGACGCTGAAGCCACAAGGAGAGGTGTTGTTGGGCCCACTTAGCGCGAAGGAACCATCCAGCAATTCCTTGCGGGATGCAGGCGCGTCGGGCGCTCCCTTGTCCAGCGTGACCGTCTCGCCATCGGAAATGGTCGCGCTATAGGAGCCGTCTTGCTGGTGAACAAAGGCGATCACTGTTTGTCGCAGCGGGTCGATTAGCGCAATCGTATCACCGCGCAGCGTCCATGCCGCGACCTCCTCCATCGGAAAGTTACGCCTGCATGTCGCAGAAACATCGATCGAAGCGCCGCCGACCACCCCCTCAGTTCCAAACGTCAACGCACAATAGGGCGCGCCCTCTGTCACCCCGGCGAGCGTCCAGACCCCCGCATGAGGTTCGGCCCAGTCGAGTGCCGCGTCGGCGGCAAAGGCAGGCCGAACCAGAAATGCTGCAAGGCTCACTGCGATGCCCCACAAGAACTGCCGCCTCATATCTTTTCCTTTTTTTGATAAAGCCGCTTTCGGGCACTGTTCCACCCGCGATGATAAGCAACGCTATTGGGCAGTCACCACAGCCACGTAAGTCTTGGCGATCGATCCGAGGTGCCTTGTCTTTGGTGGCCCGACGATTGACGTCCCGGCCGGAACAAGCCCAAACCTGAGGGTCGCCGTTGCCGGCAGACGAGCGACATAGGTGAACACGGCAAGGTCCGTGCCTTCCGGCCCCGCCTTCAGTTCAATATCGAGATTTACGAACGCAAATCCGTCTTGATCGGACACCTCCGTCGCGCCGACCCATAGCCAATATTCGGCGCTGCGATAGGGCAGGCTGATCGTCACAATTCGCCCCTGCACCTTGTGCCAGCCCACCGGCAAATTGACCGGCGGCGTT
This sequence comes from uncultured Parvibaculum sp., assembly GCA_964560165.1. Lineage (GTDB taxonomy): Bacteria > Pseudomonadota > Alphaproteobacteria > Parvibaculales > Parvibaculaceae > Parvibaculum. Next base: position 3,825 of record CAZLLB010000186.1, read on the forward strand.
TCCAGCAAATCAGCAGGCACGCCAGCCGACGTCGGCACAGCCACGATCATCGCCGCCATGAATAGCATCGCAATGCAGGCGCCCCGCAATGCCCGCCTCATCCAGCCGCCACCTCGATGTAAACGCACTATTCCTCTGATCACTCGTCCATCGGATTTTTCGAGGCCAAGCGTTATCGCGATATGAGGGAACCGTCTTGAACAAACCGGACATGTCCCAGCAGCCCTAGCTCCAAAGCACCAGTGGCCGCGCCGCACCGGCACGCCGCCTTCCAACCATCGTCGCGGCGGCGATGCCGGACTGGCTACGCATGAATGTGCCGGGCGTCATGCCGATGAAGCGCCGGAAATCACGGTTCATATGCGGCTGATCTGCATAGCAAGCCACGGCGTTGGGAAAAGCCTTCTCACCGTTCGCCGCCATCCATGACGCCGCACGGAGAGCGCGATATTTCATGGCAACTCCCTTGGGAGGCGCACCGTAGCCTTCAAGCATGATCCGCTGCAGATGTCGGCGACCGACGCCCAACTCCCTGCTCAACATATCGACCGACAGCTCACCTGGGCGCTCCAGCCAATGATCCGTCGCCGTCACATAGACCCCGTGCCGGTGCGCCTTGCCGGATTGCGTAAGCAAGCTTTCGACAATGCCTATGTGCCGTCCGCATAAGGGCATCCCTTGCAGACGATCACGGACGATTTCGCACGCCCGCTCACCCCACAGATCAGCCCCATCCACCACATCGTCGGCGACGTCACTAGCCGAGCATCGAACCAGCGAAAGCCATCCGACAGGAAGGAAACCGACCGCAACCATTCGCAGATCGGCGCTGAGCTCCATCCGATAGGCACTGTTGGTCGGGCCGATAAGGGAGACGGGCGGCGCAGGGACCCTTCGACCATCTTCAAAAACATAGGCCGATATGCCCGCCAGCCGGATATGCAGATTGGGAAGCATCGCCGGCAAAAGCTCGACAGTCGGTTGCCCCACGCCCTCAATCGCCGCATGCATCGTCAGCAGCGAACCATATTCAGCCGAGGGCGGAAAATAATCGAGACGCATCGAAATATCGGTGAGTGTGATTCTCTTCGGACGGAAGACCATTCTCAGCGAAACTGATGCGCATTCAAGGGCCGCGCCTCAGCCCGACCTTACGCGATAGAATAAAATGAAGTATGTGGCGGAGAGGGTGGGATTCGAACCCACGGTACCCTTGCGAGCACGCCGCATTTCGAGTGCGGTACTTTCAACCACTCAGCCACCTCTCCGCGAGATCACAAGGCTTAATAGCCCGGCAGGTCGAAACGCGGCGGAATGTAGACCGAGCCTTCCCACCGGCACAAGGCTTGATCGGCCTTTTGCGAGCTTCCTCTGCTCATAATCTCATGAGCCTGCTAGACTGCCCCGAGGGAGCACCAAAATGAGCAAGGTTGAAAGCCGCGCCGCCATCCATCGCCTCGCCCACCTCAAGGGCCGGGTCCTGGCCGCTTGGGCGGTTCACGCCTTCACGGCGAGTGGTGTCATCACCGGGCTTTTGGCAATTTCAGCGCTGATTGCGGGTGATTTCCGCCTCGCGCTGCTCTGGCTCGGCGCGGCATTGCTGATTGACGGCTTCGATGGACCCATGGCGCGCAAGGTCCGCGTCACCGAATTCGCCCCCAACATGGACGGTGCGATCCTTGATCTCGTAATCGACTATCTCAATTACACGGTCATTCCCGCGCTTCTGGTCTATCGTTTCGGCCTTGTTCCGGACGGCTTTGCCATTCCCGCCGCCGCCTACATCATGATGACATCGCTCTATTGCTTCGGTAATCGCGACATGAAAACCGAGGACAATTATTTCCAGGGCTTCCCTGCTGTCTGGAACCTTGTCGTCCTCTATTTTTACATAATATCGAGCAATCCCTGGGTGAACCTCGCCGTGATTCTGGTCCTCGGCATCCTGACTTTCGTGCCGATGAAATTCGTCCACCCCTTCAGGGTCCGCGCCTTTCGGACCCTGACGCTCGCCATGACCGGAGCCTGGGGCGCCCTCACCCTCGTTCTGGTTCTCGGCAGCGAGGCAGGGCAAGCGCCAGCCCAGACCATGCCGACCGCTTATTGGGCCTTTCTTGCGATCTCTCTATATTTTCTGGGACTCTGCCTCTGGCGCTCATTTAAAGGCCCGCAAGTGGCCTAAAGAGCCCGGTTATCAAGGCTTTCCCGCCTTGACAGCAAGTCGTCCCCCTGTATATTGCGCGCAAATCCGGCCCGTGCTGCGGCTTTTCGCGGCGCGTCGGCCCATTATCGTTACATGGTGGTATCCAAGATGTTCGCAGTCATCCGGACCGGCGGCAAGCAATACAGGGTCGCAAAAGACGACGTGCTCGAAGTCGAGCGTGTCGATGCGAAGGCTGGCGACAAGATCGAACTCGACGTTCTGATGCTCGGCACGGGCGCGGACGTGACGATCGGCGCTCCCCTCGTTGCTGGCGCCAGCGTGACGGCCGAAGTGGTCGAAATGACCCGTGGCCCCAAGCTGATCATCTTCAAAAAGAAGCGTCGTCAGAACTATCGCCGCAAAAACGGTCATCGCCAGGATCTGATGCTGGTGAAGATCCTCAACATCGCCGCCGCCTGATCGGCCGAGGAGTAGAGACAAATGGCACATAAGAAAGCAGGCGGCTCTTCCCGTAACGGACGCGACAGCGCAGGCCGTCGTCTCGGCGTGAAGAAGTTCGGCGGCCAAGCGGTCGAAACCGGCAACATCATCATCCGTCAGCGCGGCACGAAAGTGCACCCGGGCGACAATGTC
>CAZLLB010000187.1:0-6615 GCA_964560165.1 uncultured Parvibaculum sp.
CTATATCGACGAAATGCTGGCGACCTCGCCCATCGGCCTTCGGCTGACGAAGGAATGCCTCAATATGTCCGTCGATGCGGGAAGCCTTGAAGCAGCGGTGGCGATGGAGGATCGCAACCAGATTCTGGCGGCGCAGACCAATGATTTCCGAGAAGGCATCGCCGCTTTCCTCCAGAAGCGCAAACCTGTTTTCACAAACAGCTAACCGAATTCGACCATGCGACGGCGCAGGGGCGGAGGAAATCGTTAAGACACGGGCGCTACATTTGCGGCTTCCACTGTAGGGAGTGCACCCATGTCTCTTGCCGAGCCCCTGCCGCTTGTCAGAATTTGCGAAGATATCGCCACCCTCCCCTTCGAATTCGATCGAAGCCGGGAACTGCTGACCTATTGGCAAAGTCTGCGCGAGGGTGATGCCATTCCTCACGCCGAGGCGGTGAACCCAGCATCGATGCGCGGACTTCTGCCCGAAATCATCATCTTTGATGTGCCGGACGCCGAAACGATCCGCTATCGCCTCGCCGGTACATTGGCGGCGCAGCGCCTTGGCTTTGAGCCAAAGGGCCTCAACCTCATGGATTGGACGCCGCGCCACCTGAAACCCTACGTCTCCCTCACCTTCACCACCGTGGCGACGATGAAGGTCGGCGCTCTGGTACATTTCCCCCTCGTCTATGAGGGCGAGACCCCGGCGCGCGTCGAACTGCTGCTGCTTCCGCTGACATCACCGGAAGGCCAGGCGCCCCGCATCATCAGTATCAGCAACCGCCATGCCTGCGGCACAGTCGGCGAACCCGTCGGCGTATTGCGTCCGACGGAGACGGTCGATGACGCGACCGTCTTCGACCTCGGATTCGGCATTCCCGCCGCGCTGCGCGCGCTGGCGGCACCAGCAGTCGCCGCCTGACAAGCGATCAGCTATCATCCGCTCCCGCATCGAGGAGGGGATATTGCGTAATATCGACGGCCTGCTTTCATTTGCCTCTTTCGTCTCCCCCCGACTTGGTCGGGCCATGGCGCTGTTGGCTGTGGGATCGCTGATGATCACCCCGGCAATCGCCGCCCCCATCAAGGCCGCGCAATATCGCGACACCATGGCGGCGCTCGGCAGCATCCAGACGTTAATGCTCGAGAGCATCGACGCAATCCACGCGGGCATGAGCCCGAAGGATGCACAAACCCGCCTGCCGCATCTGCGCGAGCGCTTGCAATGGATGCGCGATGTAAAAGTCGAAGCCGCCCGCGCCGATACACGCGCGACGCTGCGCGACATGAATGACGATAATCGCCGCGCCCGCTGCATCATCATGCGCTCCGGGCTGATGGACGAGCGCTTTCAGGACATCGTTGTCGATGTGACGCTGAAAGCGCGTGGCCTGCCCGATGGCGAGCTTCTGCCGCTGGAGCGCAAACCGGTGGAAGAATTCGGCCTTCCCGCAGGCTGCCCAAGATAAAAGCGCCGCACGGGAACCTTTTGCCGCGCCAACCCGTCTAAGAGGTCGGAACAATGAACATCGAGCGCCGCGAGGCGCTTGAAGCAGGAGTATGCCATGATGGTTCGACTGACCGCGGCGGTTGCCGCAATTTTTCTGATGAGCGGCGCAGCCTATGCGCAGGACGCCGCCAAACTCACCGATCCGCAGATCGCCCATATCGCTTACACGGCGGGCGCGATTGACGTGACCGCCGCCGAGCAGGCGATCAAGAAATCGAAGACCCCCGCCATTGTCGAATTCGCCGAAGGCATGAAGCGCGATCACGAAGCGGTGAACCAGCAGGCGCTGGCGCTGGTGAAAAAACTCAACGTGACGCCTGAAGACAACGCCACCAGCAAGGCGCTGGCCAAGCAGGCTGCCGACGAACAGATCGCGCTCGCAAAACTCGACGGCGCGGCTTACGACAAGGCCTATATCGCCAATGAAGTGGCCTTCCACAAGACGGTGAATGGCGCGCTCGAAACGACGCTCATCCCCTCTGCCAGCAATCCAGAACTGAAGAGCCTGCTGGAAACCGGCCTGAAACTCTTTCAGGGCCATGAGCAGCACGCGGAACATGTTGCCGCAAGCCTGAAGTAGGAGCGCCGCATCATGACAATGGGACGCACCGCGTATCTTTTGCTGTCCGTGAGCCTGGCACTGGGCGCGACAAGCGTCCCGGCATCGGCGGAAACAGTGAAGGTCGGCATCGACAAGATGGTTTTCTCGCCTGCCGACATCAAGGCGAAGGTGGGCGACACGATCGAATGGATCAACCAGGACGTCGTCGCCCACACCGCCACCTTGGGCAAAACGAGCCTGCTCAAGGCATGGGAAGTCATCATCCCGGCAAAGAAGACAGCCGAACTGAAGCTGACGGAAGCGGGAACGATGGACTATTACTGCCGCTACCATCCGAACATGAAAGCCCGGATCGTGGTCACGGCGAAATAGCAGCTAACGACCGGTTGGACCAGTAGCCAACCGGCCGCACCTTATCTCCAGCACAACGCAAGAAGGCTCCGCAAGGCGGGGCCTTCGGAGTTTCAGCTTCGGCAACATCCAGCCCCTTCAAAATGAAGGATGCGCGGAGCGGCGGCGACGCCGCTTTGTATTTTGTAATGCGGGTATTGCGTCCCTTCCGACGCTCCGCGCACAGCGGTTTTTGGCTCTTCCACCCCTCCAGCCTTCACCGCTTTTATCGGCGGCGAGGCTACCGGATCATATTGTCCAGCCCACATGTTGGACCTCCCGGGGCGTGTGGCTGGTTCCCCACACGACGCAGGACGCTGATCCCTCTCCACGCATTCGGCCAGTCCGGACGCGCCCTTCGTGAAGCGGGACGAGATGAATATGGGGTGGACGGAGCGAGGGGGGATAAGAATTTCGATATTTTCTCCGCCAGTCCTCCACCCGTCATGGCCCGGTTAATCCACGGATCAAGTCCGGACCATGATCAACACAAACCCGAAAACCGTCGCGCCTGCCGCATCATCATGAGCTTCGGACTGATAGGCGAAGTCTTCCAGGGCGTACCGCGTGGCTAATGCGGAACTTCTGTCACCAGACCGAGATGCAGCGCATCCAGCGCCCCGGCAAGGATCCCCGATAGACCGCCTAAAAATCTCTTCCCCTCTCAAGGAGCAAGCGGGAAAAAGAAATTGTGTTGCGTGGCACACGATTGGTCATTCATCAGACGCAGCCTTACATCCTCTTCACTCTATTCGCCCGGTCCGAATATGCTCTTCGCGCGCCGCACGCAGATGAACATTGAGTTGGCAGCGAAGGCATAAAGGTTGCCGAAAAATGGTATGCGCACGCGAAATTAAGCCATAAAACTTAATCTCACTCATCATCCGAAAAATTCATTCGGCCCTGTGCGAAGTACTCGGCAGCCTCGTCCAATCTTCGATAGAATGAGAGAATGATTTTTGCTGTGACCAAGGCATTATCATCAGCCAACTGTTTTATCGCAGCATAGTTGGAAAGCTGCATTTTGTTCGCCAACCTCTGGGCAGACGCGAAAATAAACCTGGCGGTCGGATCATCCTTTGGGTATCCGTCCCCAGCCATTTTTAGATACTTATTTGTTGAGAGATATCCGTGCAATCGCGCATACTCGTCTTGGATATCAACACGGGCGCGTAGGAAATTTGGAATAATTTCTTCAATTTCTTGAAATATATCATCTCGTCCGTGTACGTCTACATATCCTGGAGATGCGTATTTTATCTTGTCGAGACTCAACCTTTCATTGCGCAAAAGGTTCGAGCTCAACGTGTCATAGAAGTGTACGTAGCTGAAGCCTCCTTTAAACGGACGATCCTGAAACGCATCCATAATTTTGCGCCGCAAATCTGCATGAAGTTGCTTATCCATCCAGTTCTTTGTGGCGACGATGAACGAATAAATCTCAGCGTACTTTTGATAAAACTTGCCGAACTCCGGCATGTCCCACTCACCGTCGATGATGAGGCTTTCTTTATCGGCCGCAAGAGGAAGATGCACAAAGTCTTCCGTGTGATTGCTCGAAAAGAACCGCGGTAAGGGTAGATATTCCTCTGGTATCCTCTTGTCCGTCCACGGAGCCATCTGCACCACGCCATCGGCCATTAACATCATGTCAAACGTGAATAGGCGAGTGGTCTTGGGATATGTAAAAAGATACCTCAGATCGACGTTGCCATCTAAATAGCTGTACCAATCCTTTTCGGACACCGCAGCGGCAAAAAACTGCGATTCATCGGGACTCTGCGATGGGACTGCCAATGCAACAACATACGCAGCGCCACTCCTCAATGCTACGAGCTGAGGCTCGTCCGCATATACAAGGGTTCCCAGAAACTGGGCTTTGCGGCGACGCATTGTCACAGCGGTTCCACGCTAATAACTGCGGATAACGGATTAAAACCAGCGAACATCCAAAGGTCGACGTGCTTTTTGCGCATTAGAGCAAGCCCGGCCCCTCTCTTAATCTCCAAAGTAGCCAAATACTTGAACTCATGCCTCTTCTTTGGAAGAGAGAAAATATTTTTGGCTTTGTCCTTGCATGTATACAGGGAGCACGAGGCAAAACGACAGCTATCAACAGAAGAGCTAGAGCGCCCCAACGCAGCGTATGATTTAAAATCATCCGTCGTCGGAGTTTCATCCACTATCGCCCGGTAAGCGATTCCAACATCTCCATCTTGAGCTTCTTTAGGCGGACATTCCGGAGGCAAATCTTCTAGAAACTGCATCACCATTCCCAAATTCAACTTATTCAGTAGTCAGAATAAGCTTCAAAAAAATTTTTGCAACACCCCCTCGCGGAACACCAACAACTCACACTTTGTTCACCTGAGCGCCACAAGATAACATTCAATTGGGGCGGAGCCCCAAGAAGCTATTAGATAACACCCAACACAGGACCTTCACCCCACTTGCCTTCCCCCGCGTCCCGTGGCACTTTTCGCCCCTACTGACATTCCTGAAAGCTGCTAGGAGCCACGGATATGCCGAGCTACAAAGCCCCGGTCGAGGATTTTCTGTTTTTGTTTCATGAGCTTCTCGAAATCGAGAAGCGGACCGATCTGCCGGGCTTTGCGGAGCTGACGCCGGATATGACGAGCGCGATCCTTGAGGGTGGCGCGAAGTTTTGCGAGGAGGTTTTGCAGCCTCTGAACCAGTCGGGCGACGAGGAAGGCTGCCATCTGGAAAACGGCGTCGTGCGCGTGCCCAAAGGCTTCAAGGAAGCCTTCAAGGCCTATGCCGATGGCGGCTGGAACAAGCTTGGCGTGGCTGAGGAACTGGGCGGCGCGAACCTGCCTTCCGTCATCACCTTTGCATTCTCCGAAATGGGCTCTTCGTCCAATCAGGCTTTCGCCATGTATCCGGGCCTGACGGGCGCGGCGCTTGGCGCGCTCTGGGCGACGGGCGAGGACTGGATGCGCGAGCATGTGGCGACGCGCATGGCGAGCGGCGACTGGACCGGCACCATGTGCCTGACCGAACCGCATTGCGGCACCGACCTGAAGCTGATGAAGACCCGCGCCGTCAAACAGGAAGACGGCTCCTATCGCCTGTCGGGCACGAAAGTCTTCATTTCGGGCGGCGACCACGACATGACCGACAACATCATCCACATGGTCATCGCCAAGCTGCCGAATGAAGACGGCAAATATGTCGATGATCTTGGTACGGTCAATTTCTTCATGGTGCCGAAGATGCTGGTCGACGAGAAGACCGGCGAGATCCTCGGGCCGAACGGCGTTTCGACCGGCGGCGTCGAAAAGAAAATGGGCATCAAGGGCAATGCGACCTGCGTGCTGAACTTCGACAATGCAGTGGCCTATCACCTGAAGGGCCGCGCGCCCGTGGTGAAGACCGAGACGGGCGAAGTGAAGAAGTCGAAGTCGGCTGGCATGGCCGGCATGTTCGGCATGATGAACGGCGCGCGCATGGGCGTCGGCATTCAGGGCATAGCGGCGGGCGAAGTCGCCTATCAGAACGGCGTGGCCTACGCGACCGAACGCCTTGCAGGCCGCTCGCTCACCGGCCCGAAGAGCCCGGACGGCCCGGCCGATCCGATCATCGTGTTCCCGGACGTGCGCCGCCTGCTGATCGCGTCCCGTTCGTTTGTGGAAGGCGCGCGCGCGCTTGCCATGTATGTCTCGTTCCTCTTCTCGGTTGCGCGCTCCAGCGCCGACGAAAAGGAACGCCAGGAAGCCGAAGACCTGAGCCAGCTTTTCACGCCGGTCATCAAGGCCTATTTCACCGACAAGGGCTTCGAGGCGGCAAACGCGTCGATGCAGGTGTTCGGCGGCCACGGCTATATCCGCGACAACGGCATGGAGCAGTTCGTGCGCGATGCGCGCATCAACCAGGTCTATGAAGGCGCGAACGGCATTCAGGCGCTCGACCTCGTCGCGCGCAAGATGACGGCCAAGGGCGGCCGCGCCACCCTGACCTTCTTTGCCAAGCTCGAAGCCTTCATCAAGGAAAACGAGGGCGATGCGGAAATGGCGCCTTTCGTCGGCCCGCTGAAGACGGGCTATGCGCGCCTCGGCGAGGCGGCTGGCTGGCTGATGCAGAACGCGCCGAAGAACTACGACAATGCGGGCGCTGCCTCCTATGACATCCTCAACATCTTCGGCACGGT
>CAZLLB010000188.1:0-6569 GCA_964560165.1 uncultured Parvibaculum sp.
CATGGACGCGAACCATCGCGACCGCATCGCGTTCATGCGCCTCTGCTCCGGCCGCTTCAAGCGTGGCATGAGACTGCGTGTCTCGGGCTCGGGCAAGACGATCGGTATCCACAATCCGACGCTCTTTTTTGCGCAAGATCGCGAACTTGTAGATGAGGCGGTTGCTGGCGATATCATCGGCATTCCAAACCACGGCACGATCCGCGTTGGCGACACGCTGACGGAAGGCGAGGAGATGACCTTCACTGGCATTCCGAATTTCGCGCCGGAAATTCTCCAGCGCATACGCCTCGATGATCCGATGAAGGCAAAACACATGCGCCGCGCGCTGGAAAGCCTAGCGGAAGAAGGCGTCACGCAGGTTTTCAAGCCGCATCTTGGCGCAAACTGGATCGTCGGCGTTGTTGGTCGCCTTCAGCTTGAAGTGCTGGCTGCACGTATCGAGAATGAATACGAAATCAAGGTTGGCTTCGAGAATGCGCCTTTCGAAACCGCGCGCTGGGTCGGTGCGGAAGAGCCCGCCGAATTGAAACGCTTCATCGAAGCCCATCGCGGCAATATGGCTGACGACCGAGATGGTGCGCCGGTGTTCCTTGCCAAAAGCAATTGGGAACTGGGCTATACAGCCGAGAAATGGCCGCTTGTGCGTTTTTCAGCGACACGCGAACGCGCGCCCGTCGCCGCCTGATCTAGATCGTCACGCTCTTCAAAGAACGCCTCGGACTCTCCCGCGCTTCTCTCGTCGCAAAACCGGCGCGAAAGGCAAATGTCGGCTGCCAGCTTTTGTCCCCGGTAAGGCCGACAAGGCGCGCTTCGGACAAAGGCTCCTTGCCGAGCTGGCGCTCCCGGTCGATGGTTTCAACGGGCTGATTGAGCGGCTGCATCGAAAAGCCAAGCGATGTCGCCGCAAGCTGCATGCGAGCCCAGGCGCGGCCTGTCGCCAGCGACTGCGCCCTGTCATAGCGATCACGCACCGCGATGAGCCCGGTGAGGGGTGCTGTCGGTAACTGGCTGTCACGCGTTTGAGAAAGCCATACTTTCTGACCTCCCTTTGCTGAAGCGGAAGGCAATAGTTTCGCCGCAACAGTGAGCCATGGCGCAAGTCCCACCGTGTCCAGACTAAGCCCGTCGCGGTGTTCGAGAATGGCGTCCGGGCTTTCGCGCATCCATGCGCCACTGGCCTCTTCCATATCGCGGTCGGCAATGATCTCTTCTGTGGCGGCGATGACTGCGTTGTCGAAGTGGGCGCGCGCTTCGCCGTCGTCAAACAGAAAAGTCTGCAGGTTATCGTCCTCGGCAACGTCCATCAGGATCATTTTTGCCGAAGCGGGCAATCCACGCGCCCTCTCATAGGGGCCGCGATTGGTATGTCGTCGCGGGATCGCCTGATAGAGCGCATCATCTTCGGTGGGCTTCGAAAGCCGGGAGAGGTCCAGCGTCGCGGCAAGCAAGCGTGGCTCTCGATGGGTCAGCGCGAGAAGCGAGCCTGCTTGAATGTTCAGCGCCACTTTGTATCCGTTCGGTCCTGCGGCCTGCATCATCGTCTCGACGACACAACCAAGCCCGATATGCATTTCACGCAAATAGGGGTCAAAGGCACCGAGATTCCGGCTCGTATCCGCATAAAGCTCAATGCGGTCGTCGGATATGTGGAATATCCACGGCTGCGTATTGTGCGGACTGGCGGCGAGAATACCGGCGGCGGCCAGCGCCAGCGATGTCCCCTTGATATCGGGCGCGTTCCATAAATCCCACGGGCTATAGGCCTCCCGTGGGGCGCCGCCGAATACGCCACGTTCTTCTCCACGCCATATGACCCCTGCGACGGCGATCAAGGTAATGGTCGAACCAGCGCCAAGAAGACGGCGGCGTGTCAGAGAGAAATCTGATTTTCTCATCGTCCTGTCCTTTTGTCGGATGCTGGAAAAAGGCCGTTGATCATCCTGTCGCCCGCCGAATAGATGCAGACATTGCGTGCCCGGCCCGCAGGTAGTTGATCGCTGCACCGATCAGCATGCCGACAGCATCGAGATTTTATGTGACGACTAAAGCGCCGAAAATGTATTGCAAGCTGCGGGGTCTCCGGAATCAAAGCCTCGCCTTAGCCAATCCATGCGTTGCGCACTGGACCCGTGGGTGAAGCTGTCCGGCATGACTTGCCCCTGCGACTGTCTTTGCAGCGTATCGTCGCCGATGGCGTTTGCGGCGCGAAGCCCGTCTTCCAGATCGCCCCGCTCAATCGTGATCGCGCCCCTGGAAGCGGCCTCCGCATTCGCCGCCCAGACGCCAGCATAGCAATCGGCCTGTAGCTCGAGTGCGACCGAATAGCGATTGGCTTGTGCCTTGCTGCCCGCGCGGCGTTGGGCTGCCTGCACCTGCGATGCCGTGCCAAGGACCTTTTGCACGTGATGGCCTACTTCATGTGCGATGACATAGGCCTTGGCGAAGTCGCCGGGCGCGCCGAAGCGGGTTGAAAGTTCGTTGAAGAAATCGAGATCGATGTAAATGCGCTCATCCGACGGACAATAGAAAGGGCCCATCGCCGATTGGCCCATGCCACAGCCTGTGCCGGTGGCCTGCGTGTAAAGCACCAGCGGTTGCGGCTTTCTATAGGGCTTGGCGGTGTCTGCCAGAAGCCCGGTCCAGACGTGTGTGGTCGAGGTGAGAATGACGTCAACAAATTTGCCCGACTGGTCTGCCGGTGCGCCGGTCTGACCGGCCTGCTGGGTGTAGCTGCCCCCATCTTGCTGCATGGCGCCGATCAGTGTCGATGGGTCTATGCCGAAGACGAAATAGCCGATCAACAGAACGGCAACCCCACCAAGCCCGATACCGCCCCCCGCGCCGATGCGAGGTTTCAGACCACGACGGTCTTCGATATTGCCGCCACGTTCTCCATCCTGCCAGCGCATGTCGCCCTCGCTTCACTATGACGCGCCCACACTCAACTACATGGACCCTTCGCAGTATGGCTGAAGGCGGCCTACGCTTCCATCGCTGCCGTTTCCGGGCGTAGAGTGCGGTCTCGGAGGTTTCATCTTGAAAATAGTCGTCGTCGGCGCCGGCATCATCGGCGTTACCACAGCCTATGAACTTGCGGAGCGGGGGCATCAGGTCACACTACTGGAAAAGCGCGAGGGCGCGGGCCTCGAGACAAGCTTTGCAAATGGTGGCCAACTTAGCGCCAGCGAAGTGGCCCCCTGGGCGGGGCCGGAGGTGCCGGGTCTTGTGTTGCGTTGGCTGGGCCGCGCCGATGCGCCTTTCCGTCTCAAGCTGAAAGCTGATCCTGAACAGTGGCTCTGGCTGCTGCGGTTTCTCACGCGCTGCCGTGCATCCGCGCGCGACGAGCGCATTTTGCCAAACCTCGCCCTTGCCATGCTGACTCATGCGCGCATGGATGCCTTGGCCGCCCGTTTTGAAGGCGACGGCGCGCCGATTGCTTTCGATGAGCAAAGGACGGGCATCCTGCAAATATTCCACCGTGCTGGCGCGCTGAAGGAGGCGACCAAGCCGATCGAGAAAATGCGCCGGGCGGGGCTGGAGCAAACGGTTGTCTCCGCTCGCGAATGTGCCGATATCGAGCCAGCCCTTGGGTCCGCTTTGCAGAAGGGTGAAATTGCGGGTGGCATTTACTGCCCCGATGACCGCACCGGCGACGCGCATCTTTTCACCGCGCGACTGGCAGATCGGCTGAAGCGCATGGGCGTCGCCTTCATGTCCGGCGCGGAAGTGACAAATTTTGAGACATCGGGCGACCGGATCATCGGAGTGCGGACCAAAACCTGGCTTTTCGAAGCGGATGCCGTCGTGTTGGCTGCCGGTGTAAGCACGACGCGGCTTGCCCGGCTGGCGGGCATCCGCCGCCTCCCGGTCTATCCGCTCAAGGGATATTCAGTGACCGTGCCTGTGATGGGCGGTACAGCGCCCACAGTCAGCGTGACCGATGAAGCGCGCAAAATTGTTGTGAGCCGACTTGGAGACAGGCTCCGCATCGCCGGAACCGCCGAAGTGGGCGGCTATGACAAAACAGTCGAAATGCCTCGTGCGCGCTCAGTGCTGGCCGCCGCCCTCGATCTGTTTCCACAGATGAACGAGGTCGCTGACAAAGCAGAATTCTGGACCGGATTGCGACCAATGAGTTCCGACGGAAGCCCGATCATTGGGCAGGCAGGCTACTTCAAGAACTTCTATCTCAACACCGGCCACGGCTCGCTCGGTTGGACATTTGGGGCTGGAAGCGCGGCTGCGCTGGCCGACCAAATCTGCGGCACCCGGTCGCAGATTGACTTAACCCCTTTTGATATCAGGAGATTTTCACTGGTCTGAACCCGGTGAGAAAAGATTATTGTGCGCTGCACAAAAACCACTTGACGCTAGGGCCATGGCTCTTTATCTGATTGTGCAACGCACAAATCCGACGCCTTGATTTGTGCAGCGCAACGCCTCTCTAGGCAGCGCCAACGCAAAGCAGGAGATAGACATGACGGAAGCGACCACGGCCCCGAAAGCCAAGAAGACCACCAAGGCAACCAAAGCGAAAGCAAAGCCCGCCGCCCGCAAGGCCGCGCCGAAGGCTGCTGCCAAAAAGGTTCAGAGCCCCATCGAACTGACGCAGGGCATCATCACCGAACTGGCGCGTACCAATTTCGAAGAAACCGTTGAGACCGCCAAGGCTGTGTTCAAGGCTGGCGACATTCGCGCCGCGGTTGAACTTCAGAACGAATTCCTCCGCGCTGCGCTGAAGCGCAACATCGACGCGGCCCGCGAACTCAATGAGATCGCCGTGACGGCCGTGCGCGAAGCTGCCGCTCCCTACGCCGCCCGGTTCACGGACGCGTTCGAAAAGCTCCGCGCCGCCTGATACGGCGCGCTGTAGCGACTACAAGTCCTGTTGCGTAAAGGCCCGGCGTTCGAAAGAACGTCGGGCTTTGTTTTGTGTGCCTGGAAAGGTTTCCTTAAAACCCGCGGCAAGCCGGATGCTTTACGCCGGGCTAACCAACGCCGGTTTAAGCTCTCGCTCATGATGCGGACGATGCGATTGATAATCGGGAAACTAGGCCTGGCGGCGATTGTCGCCGGGCTCGTCTCTGCTTGCGCGCAAGATCCTGATTTCGGCCGCTACCAGCCCACGCCGCTGGACCAGTTCAATGCCGCTTTCTCCGGTGTGAAGAAAGACGGCCCCGCATTGCCGCTCACCAATGATGAAATCGAGCTGCACCGCATTTCCGACAATCTCGTCTCCAAACGGCCTGTGGGAACAAGTGGTTATGCCTTTGGCCTGCCTGACATGACGACGGGTTCGAAGAGCATCCCGCCGCCAAGCTCCGGCTACTACATGCGCTTGCGGGAGTTGCATCCGACAAGCCTGTCGGCGCTCATCAATGCGATTTCCGATGACGTGTCCGCTGACATAGTGATGATGGATCAACTGGCACCGATCTGCGCGGACATTAACGATGCCGATCAAAGCCGCGCCGACGCTTTGGTGGGAGCGTCGTCAGCCGCCACAACAATCGCTCTGGAAAAACCCACTTTATTTGCGAACGTGCGTGCGCGGCTGGAAGACAACGGTCGCTTGATCGACATTACAGCCGACGCTCTCGCACGCCGCCTTGTGTCATATCGTACGGCGCTCGCACATGCTCGGCTCGATGCACCAGAGCCTGAGAGGCTGGCGGCTGTCGCCGAAGCGATCAGGCAGATGGAAGAAAGCCTGACCCTGCTCGAAAGAGACGCCGTTCGTCACCAGTCGATCGAAGCCTTCGCAAAGAGAACGGTGATCTAGCTCGCTCTGGCGGCGAGCCTTTGGCGCAGCGAAATGACGGTTGGGTTTCCGCGCGCATCAGGCTGATAGTCATGCGTGAAGGTGCCGATCATGGCTCGGTAAATTTCAGGCGTGATATTGTCGCGTACTTCCAGCGCATCGAAGCCGACACGGACGAGATAGTAGAACTGGTCGCGGAGCACCGCACCGACTGCCCGCACTTCGCCCTTGTAGCCGTAACGATCGCGCAGCAGCCGTGCGTATGAAAAGGCGCGGCCATTTCGATAGGCGGGAAACTCCAGCGCAACGACATCGAAGCGATCGAGATGCTCTGCAATCAGCGCAGGCTCCTCACCGCTCTTCAGCCGGATGCCGAGCTTGCCGTCACGCGCCAGAAGCGCATTCTGTTCTTTCTTCCAGCGGTCCAGGCTGACGATGACGGGACCATCAGGCAGCGGCTCATCGTCTGTAAGGGTCGTCCATGCGTCGGCCACGAAATTGCCGTTCTTAATGAGCTGCATAGAGTTTGTCCTTGAACGGTTGCACACCGATACGGCGATAAGTTTCGATGAAAATTTCACCGTCCTCGCGCAGGTCCAGATAAATCTGGACGATCTTGTCGATAGCTTCGATGATCTCGCCTTCGGTGAAGGCAGGCCCCACAATGTCACCGACTGCCGCTGTTTCGTCAGCAGCCCCGCCCAGGGTGACCTGGTAATATTCGACACCCTTCTTATCGACGCCAAGAATACCGATATGGCCGACATGATGGTGGCCGCATGCGTTGATGCAGCCTGACATGTTG
>CAZLLB010000189.1:0-6533 GCA_964560165.1 uncultured Parvibaculum sp.
TTTGCGAAGGCGCTATCGGCGCGCTTGCGCTGGTCGAGCCGCATGGCGACTGGGATCTTGCGCATCTGACCGCCAAGGCGAACGAAGCGGGCGGTACGCTGACGCTCTCGGGCACGAAGACATTCGTGACGGATGCGGTATCGGCCGATCTTGCCATCGTTTCCGTGTCGTTGAACGGCGCGCCCGCGCTGGTATTGCTCGACAAGGCGGCGCTTGCCAAGGCGGAGGTCGCGCGGGAAATCGTGATCGACGAGACGCGGCGTTCCTACCGCGTGAAGCTCGATGGCGTCTCGGTGCCGAAAAGCAATCTTCTCGATCCGGCGCAAACGGCGGCGGCGCTGAAGCTCATCGATGAGGCGGCATGCCTGCTGCTCGCCGCCGAGCTTTGCGGCGGCACGAGCGGCGTCATCGAGGTGACGGTCGAGTATCTGAAGACGCGCAAACAGTTCGACCGCTATATCGGTTCCTATCAGGCGCTGAAACATCCGACCGTCGACGCGCTGCTGGCGCTCGAAGCCTCGCGTTCGCATCTCTATTACGCGGCGGGTGTTTTCGGCGCAGGCGGCGATGTGGGGATTGCCGTGCGCATGGCCAAGGCGCTGGCGAGCGATGCGCTTGCCTTCGCGTCCGACCGTGCGATCCAGTTCCATGGCGGTTTCGGCTTCACCTATGATTGCGACGCGCAGCTATATCGCCGTCGCGGCATCTGGTGTGAAGCGCAGCATGGCGACGCGGCCTATCAGCGCCGTCAGCTTGCGGACATGCTTCTCTGATCTGACGATCACGTCGGTCGGCGTTTCAAGGTGGCGAGATGGCGTCAGGTGCTGGCGCCCGTTGCCTCGTTCAGTCCGTCTGCCAACATTCGCATCAGGCGCAGCAATTCGTCGAAGTCGCTGCGGCTCCATGTCTTGAAGAGCGTCAGGCTCATGCGTTCGCGCGCGGCGTCAACGGCGTCGGTCGCGATCTTGCCTTGCGGCGTGATCGCTGCTTCGCGCACCCGGCGGTCGGCGCGGCTGGCGCGGCGAGTGACCAGTTCAAGCTCTTCGAGCCTCGCCACCTGGCGGCTGACTGTCGTGTAGTCGCGGCCCACCCGGCCAGCGAGATCGACCACGCCGATCGGCCCCAGGCGCTCGACCAGCACGAGGAGCGGGAAGAGGGCTCGTTCAAACGTCAGCCCCGCCATTTCGAGCATGGCCGCGTCGTTTTCCGGTCGGTTGATGACGGCGACTATGTCGATCAGCGAGCGATGCAGCTCCGGCAGGGAGGTGCGAATATGTGCATTATACACTTTATTTGTTGACATCAGGATTCCTCGGTCGAATATGTGCATCTTACACATAGGAGACGGGTATGAAAGACCGAGGCTCTATCGATGTTCTGATCTGCGGGGCAGGAGCTGCTGGCCTCACGCTGGCGATAGACCTTGCCCGGCGGGGTGTGTCGGTCCGGTTGATCGACAAGCTCGCAGGGCCTTTCGCCGGTTCGCGCGGCAAGGGCATTCAGCCGCGCACTTTGGAGGTGTTTGAGGATCTCGGCGTGATCGACCGGATCGCTGCGGCTGGCAGCCACTACCCGCCGCAGCGCGCCTATCGCGCCGATGGGAGTTATGACGAGGCGATAAGTTTCGTCGTCGAGCCGCCAACGGCTGAAGAGCCCTATCGTATGCCGCTGCTCGTTCCCCAATCCAGTACCGAGGCCGTCTTGCGCGAGCGTCTCGCCGAATTCGGCTATGCGGTTGAATATGGATGCGAGTTGCAGGCGTTCGCGCAGGATGACGATGGGGTGACTGCACAAGTCGCAGATGTGGAGGGCGGCGAAGAGATCCGCTGTCGCTATCTCGTCGGCGGTGATGGAGGGCATTCCTTCGTCCGTCATGCGCTGCGGGCCGGGTTTCCGGGCAAGACGCTCGGTGTGCGGGCGATGGTGGCCGATATCGCTATCGACGGGCTGACGCGCGATGCGTGGCATCGCTTCAATGACGGCAACATGGGCAGGCAGATTTCATTCTGCCCTTTGCCGCATGGCCCGTTGTTTCAGCTTCAGGCACCGATGCCGCTTGAGGGTGATGCAGATCTATCGGTGCGGGGACTTCAATCCTTCATTGATGCGCGGATGCTGAGTGGCGGCATAGTGGTGCATGACGTCGTCTGGGCTTCGGCCTACAGCATGAATGCGCGTTTGGCAGATCGCTATCGATTCGGGCGCGTGTTTCTGATGGGAGATGCGGCGCATATTCATCCGCCGACCGGCGGGCAGGGTCTCAATACCAGCGTGCAGGACGCCTATAATCTCGGCTGGAAACTCGGTGCGGTGTTGGCGGGTGCGCCGGACGCTTTACTCGACACTTATGAGGAAGAGCGCCGCCCGATTGCCGCCGCCATGCTCGGCCTTGCCACCGATCTCCTTGAAAAAGCCAAGGAGGGAGACATGCGGCGCGGGCGCGAGGTGCATCAACTCGATCTCGGCTATCCGTCATCGTCGCTGTCGCGCGAATGGCCCGAGCGGCATGGCGGGGTGCTTGCGGGCGACCGCGCGCCCGACGCGTCGCTCATGGGAGCGGGCGGGCAGCAGCAGCGGTTGTTTGATTTGTTGCGCGGGCCGCACTGGACGCTGATCAGTCATGGTGCGGAGGTCGCGTCACTGCCACGCGCGGGGCAGAGGTTGCACATCCACCGGATAGGCGATGATGGTGCGTTTCGCGATGAGGGAGATCGCCTCGCCGCGACTTACGGCCTTGCCCGTGGTGACTTGTTGCTCATCCGGCCTGACGGCTATGTCGGTGCGCTGGCCGCTTCGGCCCATGCCGAGCGGATCAAGGCCTATCTCGCAAGCTGCATGCCGGGGTGATAGCGGGTGGCCGCTTGTTAGACGGCTTCGGTTTCTTTTTTCCGCGCGGGTTCGCTGGCTGCGGGCCAGCCGATGCAGGCGGGATTGGCGCGGTTTTTCAGCCACCAGCCCCAATCTTGCGGCACCAGTGAGAAGGGATCGGCATGCGCCAGTTCGCGCGCGGCCCAGATGGGCCAGTGCGGGTTCGACAAAGCCGGACGCCCGATCAGCACGAGGTCCACCAGTTCTTCGCGGATGACGCGGTCGGCGACGGCAGGCAAGCCCAGATTCCAGCTCACGCCGACCGGAATACCGACTTCGCGTTTCACACGCGCGCCGCGCTCGACCATGAAGGCGATCTGCCCGAAGGGGAGTTCTTTCATGTCATCGGTGTTGAAGCCCATGCTGAGATCGGCGAAATCGAGGCCGTGATCCTTCATGATGCGGACGGCGGCGACGGCGTCGTCGAATTGCACGCCCTCGCTGTTCAGATCGTCGGAGCCGAGGCGCATGGTCAGCGGCAGGCGCTCGGGCCAGACCTCGCGCACCGCGTCAAGCGCTTCGGTGTGGAAGCGGATGCGGTTTTCCAGACTGCCGCCATATTCATCGGTGCGCTTGTTGGCGATGGGGGAAAAGAAACTCGCGCCCAGATAGCCATGGGCGAAATGCAGTTCGAGCCATTCAAAGCCCGCCTCGGCGGCGCGCCGCGCGGCTTGCGCGTAGCTGCGATGGATCGCCTTGATCTCGTCTTTGGTGAGGGCGTGGACGGGATATTTGTATTTACCGCCATAGGGGAGAGCGGAAGGGCCGACGACCTGCCAGCCATCGGGGTGATCGGGAGGAAGCTGCGCGCCGCCATCCCAGGGTTTCAATTCGCTGCCCTTGCGGCCCGTATGGCCAAGCTGGATACCAGCGACGCCACCCATGTCCTTGATGATCGAGGTCACGCGCGTCAGCCCTTCGATCTGCGCATCGTCATAGATGCCGCCGCAACTCGTGCTGGTGCGGCCGTTCGGCGTGATCGCCAATTGCTCGGGGAAGACCAGACCGAAGCCACCCGCTGCGCGCGAGCCGAGCATCATCACGTGGAAATCGTTCATCAGGCCATCGACCGAGCGATACATGGTCATGGGTGACATGACGATGCGATTGCGCAAGGTGACGTCCTTGAGCTTATAGGGACTGAACAGATTAGGCATGACGGCTCCCCCGGCGGCGCTTATTGAGTGAATTTGGATAAGCCAGAGTGAGCCGCGCCGGGGAGCGGCGCAACCTCGAGCTAGGCTCCATCGTCGCTTTTATGCAGCGACGGTGCGCTGGTGCTGTTCGCCGAGACCTTCAATGCCGAGGCGCATGGTCTGGCCGGCCTTCAGATAGATGGGCGTGGGCTTGATGCCGAGGCCGACGCCGGGCGGTGTGCCGGTCGAGATGACGTCGCCGGGCTGGAGGCTCATGAATTGCGAGATATAGGCAATGATGAAGGGCACGTCGAAAATCATCGTGCGCGTATTGCCGTTCTGGTAGCGATGGCCATCGACTTCGAGCCAGAGGGCGAGGTTTTGCGGGTCGGCGACTTCATCGCGCGTGACGAGCCAGGGGCCGATGGGGCCGAATGTGTCGGCGCTCTTGCCCTTCACCCATTGGCCGCCGCGTTCCATCTGGAAGGCGCGTTCTGACAGATCGTTGATGACACAATAGCCCGCAATGTGGTCGAGCGCTTGCGCGCGGTCGATATAGCGCGCTTCCTTGCCGATGACGACGCCGAGTTCGACTTCCCAGTCGGGCTTGATCGAACCGCGCGGGATGATGATGTCGTCGTCGGGGCCGCAAATGGCGCTTGTCGCCTT
Organism: uncultured Parvibaculum sp.; assembly: GCA_964560165.1. Lineage (GTDB taxonomy): Bacteria > Pseudomonadota > Alphaproteobacteria > Parvibaculales > Parvibaculaceae > Parvibaculum. The sequence goes on from CAZLLB010000189.1 coordinate 4,674, forward strand.
GAAGAAGAGGACGGGCTCGGCGGGAACTTCCATACCGGATTCGGCGGCGTGGTCGGCATAGTTGAGGCCGACGCAGATGAATTTGCCGACCTTGCCGACGCAAGGACCGATGCGTGGAGCGCCGGAGACGAGCGGCAGCGAAACGGGGTCGAGTTGCTTCAGCCTTGCGAGCGTTTCGGGCGCGAAGGTTGCGCCGTCGATGTCTGGCACATGGCCCGAGAGATCGCGGATATTGCCATCGGCGTCGAGGAGGCCCGGCTTTTCCGCGCCCGCTTGTCCATATCGCAAGAATTTCATGTGTTGCTCCAGCCGCCGTCGATGGTGAGGATGCTGCCGGTCATGAAGCCCGCAGCATCGCTTGCAAGATAGACGATGAGTTCGGCGACTTCTTCCGGCTGGCCGATGCGGCCGATGGGTTGGCGCGCGATGAAGGCCGCGCGCGATGTTTCGTAGTCGCCTTGGGCGCGCATGCGTCCGTCAAGCGAGGGTGTCTCGACCGTGCCGGGGCAGATCGCATTGCAGCGTATGCCTTTGGTGACGAAATCAGCAGCGACAGAGCGCGTGAGGCCGATGATGGCGGCTTTCGTCACGCCATAGGCAAAGCGGTTCGGCGCGGCGATGACGGAGGAGGCGACAGATGACATATTGATAATTGACGCGCCGCCTGCCTCGATCATCGAGGGGAGGAAGCACTGGATCATCCGGTACATCGAGCGCGTGTTGAGCGTCATCGAAAAATCCCAGTCCTCTTCGCTGCAATCGAGGATCGTGCCGTGATGGACGAAGCCAGCGCAGTTGAAAAGAATGTCGATTGCGCCGAGTTCGCGGCTAAGTTTTTCAATCGCGGCGCGATCCGTCACGTCGAGGCGGCGCGTTTCGGCCCCTTTCAGCGTTGAAAGTTTCGCCTCGTCTATATCGGTGGCGATAACGCGAGCGCCTTCGCGCAGGAAGGCTTCGGCAGTTGCCCGGCCCATGCCTTGCGCCGCCGCCGTCACCAGCGCGGTCTTGCCTTGCAGTCGTCCGGTCATTCTTCGCTCCTCTCAATCGGTATGAAAAACATCTTCCATCGCGGCCCATTGTTCGCCGGGCGCGCGGCTGGCGAGCGGCTCCTGGCATGGGTCGGTCAGTTGCCACCAGCGTTGCGTCGGCTCGTGGCGCTTCATGCGCTCCATATCAGCATCGAAATCCGTGCCGACATATTCCCAATATGAAAAGAGCAGGTGTTCGGGCTCGCGCAGAAAAATCGTGTAATTGGTGATGTTGCAGGCGCGGATCATCTCCAGCACCTGCGGCCATGCGGCGGCGTGGAGGCGCTTGTATTCCGCGAGCTTTTCCGGCTTCACGCCGATCACCATGCCCATTCGCTGCATCAGGCGGCTCCTGTCAGAATGTCGAGCGTTTCGACCTTGCGCTCGTCGATCGCATCCCAATCCCATTCGATGCCGATGCCCGGCGTTGAGGGCGCGACGGCATGGCCGTTTTCGATAGTGAGGCGCGAGGTCGTGATCTCGTCAAGTTGCGGAATATATTCAACCCAGCGTCCGTTCGGCACGGCGCAGGTGAGCGAGACATGCAGCTCCATCAGGAAGTGCGGGCAGACCGGCATGTTGAAGGCTTCAGCCACATGCGCGACTTTGAGCCAGGGCGTGATGCCGCCGATGCGCGCGGCATCGACCTGAACGATGGAGCAGGCGCCCTTCTGCATATATTCGCGAAAGTGCCGGAGCGAGTAGATGGATTCGCCAACCGCAATCGGCAGGCTGGTCGAGCGGTTGAGGCGGATGTGCCCGTCGAGATCGTCGGCGGGCAGCGGCTCCTCGATCCAGCCAAGGCTGAACGGCTCCAGCATATGCGCGCGGC
>CAZLLB010000190.1:0-6532 GCA_964560165.1 uncultured Parvibaculum sp.
GGGTGAATCACTCGACCGTGCTGCGACGCATCGCTCAGCTCGAGGAACGCCTCGGTGCGCAGATGTTCGAGAAGCTGCCATCGGGCTACAGTCTGACGGTTGCGGGCGAAGAAATCCTCGAATTCGCGGAGCAGATGGAGGCGTCGTCGAACCGGCTGGAGACGCGCGTCTTCGGGCGCGACCAGGGCGTACGCGGACTTTTGCGGGTGACATTGCCGCCGCCCCTCGCAGCACACCTGCTTATGCCCGACTTTGCTGAGTTCGTGCGTCTGAATCCGGACATCGAGATGGAAATCTTGTCGTCCGGCGAGCTGGCAAACCTGACCAACCGAGAAGCCGACCTCGCGATCCGTGTCGTCTACGACCGAAAAAACCTGCCGCTCAATCTTCACGGCCTGAAGGGACCGGAGCTATTCGGCGGCTTCTACATGTCCCGCGATCGACTGGCCGCGTGGCGTGAAGGCGCGCCGGATCTGAGGTGGATCACCGTAAGCGGTCATGGTGTGCCGGACTGGGCTCGCGAGGCGGAGGCGCGCGCAACAGTGGCTCCGTTCAGGACAACGGACTTCGATGGGCAGATCGCAGCGGTGCGGCAAGGAATCGGGATGACGGCACTGCCATGCTTTGCCGGAGATGCCGACCCCTTGTTGGCGCGGGTGCCGGGCACCGATCTGCACATGTACGGAGCGCTCTGGCTTCTGACGCAGGGGGAGACACGCAAGACGAAACGTGTGCGGCTCTTCACTGAGTTCGTATCTCGCAGGCTCGCCGCCTACGCGCCGCTTCTCGCGGGACTGTCCTTATCGCGTGACTGACGCGCGGCAGGTTGCGCAGGATCGCCGTTGGAAACAAGCGGATGGGCGTGATCCTCATACCATCAGCCACCTGAATGCGCGTCGTATGAACGCCTTGCCGTTTTCCGTCACGGGCGCTCCATGCGCCATCAGCACCTTCTCGGCGGGCCATGCGAGGATGCGTTCGAGAGCGGCCCGTGCGGCGCGGCGGTTGGTAAAGGCGACGCGGAATTTTCTTGGTACGGATGGTTCGCTGCCAAGCATGAGATCCCATTTCGCCACGACGGCGCGCCAGCCCGAAAACCAATTGGCAGGAAATTGCTGGATCAGATCGGTGAAAATTACCGTGCCGCTTTTGGCGTGGAAAAATACCACCTCGCTCGTTATGGCGTTGCCTTGCACCAGAACATGGTCGATCTCGCCATAGCAGTCGGGAAGCGGCGCGTTTCCCAGATCCTCGTCGAAGGCCACGTCCTTGCGCTTCTCCCTCAATCCCGGAGCAGCATAGGTTCGGGCGCCTGGATAAGCGCGCTTCCAGTCATCGATGAACAAATGATGGAGCGAGTTCGGGGCCACCAGATGACGGACCTCCCCGAATGCGTCGATCTCGGCCCGAAGGCTGTCCGTCAATGCAATCGGCGACCAGACGAAAAGCTTTCCGCCAGACAATCTTATGACGACCATGCGGGTCGGGTATCGGAAGCCGGCCATGGCCACGACATCGGAACCATCTGCGATCCAGATCTCGTGACCGAATTGTTTCAACATGCCCGACCTTTCTCCCCTCGAAATTTGCAGCGAGGACCGCTCGCCAATACCTTGCACAACGATACGGATAAGAATTTATTCTGTCTGTTGATATTCGAGTGGTACCGAGCGCGCTGGCGGAGGCATACCAATGGCATCCGATGACCGACAAGCCAAAGCGCCGGACAGCACAGCGGCGCGCGTCGCCTTGTGGCGAGCCTTGCATATGCAGGTCGATCCACCTCCCCATGTGATAGACGATCAGATCGGCCTTCAATTGGTCGCTCCCGAAGACGGCTGGCGTCAGCGCCCCGATATGGACCCGCTCTTCACGCGCCCCTTCCGTGCCTCCATCGTAGGGCGGGCGCGCTTCATTGAGGATCTGGTCGCGGATGCGGCGCGCCATGGTGTCCGTCAATATGTCATCCTTGGCGCGGGCCTTGACACATTCGCCCAGCGCAGACCGGAGATCGCCTCTTGTTTGGCGGTGTTTGAAGTGGATCAACCGGGTGCTCAGGCATGGAAGAGACAGCGCCTGACGGAGCTTGGTTTCGGCGTCCCCGATTGGCTGCGGCTGGTGCCCGTCAATTTCGAGACGGACGGCGCATGGTGGCGGCATCTGGCGGCGGCTGGTTTCGATGCCCATGCGCCTGCCGTGGTGGCCTCCACCGGCGTCAGCATGTATCTCACAAAGGATGCGATCATGGTGACGCTGCGCCATGTCGCCTCGCTCGCGCCCGGCTCGCAGCTCGCCATGTCGTTCCTGTTGCCGCTGGACCTCACGGACCCGGAGATACGTCCGGGGCTTAAGCGTGCAGTGCAAGGCGCGCGCGCCAGCGGCACGCCCTTCATTAGTTTCTTCACGCCGGACGAAATGCTGGCAATGGCCCGCGAAGCCGGATTTGGGCAAGCGCAGCACATATCGGCAGCCATGCTCACGAAGCGCTATTTCGCGGGGAGAGCCGATGGGTTTCGACCGCCGAATAATGGGGAAGAGTTGCTGGTTGCAACGGCGGGATGATGGTTGCTCGGCCTTAAAATCCGAAAGAGTCCTGAGCCGGCTTCGGTGGCGCAAGATCAACGCCCTCCAGCTCAAGCATCCGCGCTTTCGCCACCGAACCGCCCGGCGCTGAAAAGCCGCCGACTTTTCCGCCTGCCGCCAACACGCGGTGGCACGGAATAATCAGCGCCACCGGATTTTTAGCCATCGCCTGACCGACATCGCGCGCGGCTTCCGGTCCCGCGCCGAGTTCCTTGGCCAATGCGCCATAGGTTGTCGTGTGCCCCCATCCGATCCGTCTAGTCGCGGCATATATCTGTTTGAAGAAAGCATCCTGCTCGCCGAGGTCGAGCGTCACGTCAGAAAAATCGACAGCCTCACCCTCGAAATAGCGTTGCACAGCGACGACCGTTTTGCCCATTTCAGGCGTGGCGGCGGCAGGCGTCGCGCCGGGCATCCGCCGCCGCAAAAGCCGCTCCGTCGCCTCGGCGCTTTGCGTCGGCAACTGGAAGCGCGTGACGCCGACATCGTTCCAGCCGATGCCGCAAAATCCGCCAGCGGTTTCGAAGATGAGATAATGCTGCCTCGTCCCGTCCATCTCGACGTCTCGCATATTCGATGACTTATTTTATGTAATCGGCCCGGTTCATTTTACGACTCTCATTTCCACGCGCATCCCCGCTCTTGCCGCTCAGGCTAGGGCATGATACTTAAGTTTATGCTTAACCAATCAAGCTCACTCGACGGCCTTTATCAGGCGCTCGCCGAACCGGCGCGCAGGGTGATGGTGGAACGCCTCACGCGCGGGCCTGCTTCCGTCAGCGAGCTGGCCAAGCCTCTCGACATGTCGCTCTCGGCTGTCATGCAGCATCTCCACGTGCTCGAAGCGAGCGGCCTCGTGCGAACTGAGAAGACCGGCCGCGTCCGCACCTGCCGCATCGAGCCGCAGGCGCTGAAGGCGGCGGAAGCATGGCTCAACGCCCAGCGCATGATGTGGGAAAAGCGCCTCGACCGTCTCGGCGACTATCTGGCGAAAACGGCAGGCGAGCCTGAATAACTATTCACGCCCGTCGCCGATCTTGTGGGCGGGCGGGGGCATCTTTCCTCTCTGCGAAGAATTCCCACTTACATGCTCCGCTGCACGCTCCATTTCCCGTTGATCGCCTTCCATGAAGGGACACAACCGGAGTGTCTGTTGTGTGGATGGTGAGCGGCGCAAGCCGCGCGGGGGCAGACATCTCGGGAGCACCGCTCCGCGAGGCCATCCGTGTTTCCAGCCTCCCGTTCCCTCGCGCCTCGAACCCGGCTAGTCTGGCTTTCTGTTTGCTTGAAGGAGCCATGAAGTATGAAGAAACGCCCGGCGCTGATCCTGTTTGCCGTTTTCGGCCTTTGGCCTGCGCTGGCCGTCGCTTCCGCTCACGCCAGCGGCGTCGAGGACAGTAATAATTGCTACGACCAGTTTCGCAGCGGCGATATGAAGGCCGCCATCGACTATTGCACCAAGGCGATCAACTCCGGCGAACTTGAGGAGCCCGATCTCGTCGGCGCACTCATCAATCGCGGTGTCGCTTTCCGCAACGAAGGCAACTACAAGCTCGCCATCGTCGATTATACGACGGCTCTGAAACATGCGCCCAAGGATGCGATGATCTATGCCAACCGCGCCAATGCGCGCCGCGAGCTGGGCGAGTTCAAATCAGCGATGACCGACGCCAATCAGGCGATCAAGCTCGATCCCGCGCGTCCGGCCTCATTCTATACGCGCGGTGCCGTCTATGAGGCGGATGGTCAGTTCAAGCTCGCGCGCAAGGATTACATGCAGGCGCTGACGCTCGAGCCCGCCAATATGGACTATCAGAACAAGATTTTGACGCTCGACGCCAAGCTGTCGGGCGCGGGGCAGGGGACCGTTCAATGAGCAATATGCGCAATCCGATGAGCGATCTTCGCGACGAGTTCAATCCCAAACAACTCGACGTTCTCGCCGCCGTTCGCGAAGCCTATTCCGGCTCGTGGAACCACATGGGCGAAATGCTCCGGCTGATCTGGCTTCCCGGCGTGCTTTATCTCGCGCTCAGCCTGGCCGGCGCGCTGCTGGCCGATGACGGCCAGGTTGTTCTGCGGATCGTGATCGAATTCGCCTCGCTGTTTCTCTGGCCCGTCATCGCGGTCGCCTGGCATCGCTTCATTCTGCTCGGCGATGCGCCCACGGGCACATATCAGATCAATTTCGGCCAGCGTGAAGCGCGTTTTTTGATGGTCTCCTTCTTTCTCGTCCTGATGCTGATGCCCGGCTTCTTCATCACGACACTGACATCCCAGACACAAGGCCTCGGGCCGTCAGCATCGCTCATCGGCTTTGCGGGCATCCTGCTGGCTTTTGTCGGCATCTATTTTCTGGTGCGCCTGCTTTTGCTTCTTCCCGCCGTCGCCATCGACGAGCCGATCAACGTCCGCCTGATCCTTGAGCGAACGCGGGGCAATTTCTGGCGTCTCGTCGCCATCTGCATTCTCTCGAGCCTGCCTCTGGTGGTGGCCTATTGGGTCGTCATGTCCATTGCGCTTTCGCTTGGCATTCCGGTCGCCATCCCGATGCTTCTGTCTTCGGTGCTCTCGATCTTCTTTGCCATCGTCAACGTGGCGATCCTCTCCATCGCCTATCGAGAACTCATCGGCCCGCCCGGCGCAATGGCCGGCGACCTCGATCGTCCGGACACGCTGTAATTCGCGGGTTGCCAAATCATTATTCCTCCCATTAGGCTGAAATTCTGATTCCGCGCTGGGGGAGCCATGACGAAGAAGCTGTCGGTTATCCAATCCGCGAGGGAAGTTTTCTCCGGGGTCACGCGTCATTACTTCGATCTTCTGCGATCCGCGCCGCTCGCCTCGCTCGCCTATCTGCTTGGCGCTGCGGTGATCGGCTATATCACCGACACGCCGTCCGATTTGCCGCGAAAGGACGCCAATGGCGCGATGGTGGAGGCGCTTGTTCAACAGTGGCCTTTGGCCATGGCGGCGGGCCTCCTTGCTGCGGCAGGCTTCGTCGCGGCTGCCGTGCGCTGGCATCGTTTCGTCTTGCTCGGTGAGCGCGGTGGTCCGCTCTGGGGGCGCTTTGAGGCGCGATATCTATGGACGGGATTAAAACTGGTTTTATGTGGGATCCTTTTGGCTGTTGCCGGGGGGCTGCTCCTCTTCCTTGTTTCTTTTAGTGGAGAGGCGGCTGGTGGACTTGCGAGCGGCCGGGTCGGAAAGATCCTTTTTGCCTGCATTATAGTTGCGATCTATTTCGGCTTCACCGTCTGGCTCATCCGCGTATCCATCGCTTTCCCCGATGCCGCATTGGGGGAGGGTGGTTCGATCGGCGCTGCATTTCGCCGTACGGCCGGAAATGGCTGGCATCTGTTGGGATACAGTTTGATTATTCAGATTCCGTTGAGCATCGGCGTTGGTCTTGTGCAGATGGCTCTTGTGGGCGCGCTTGCCGCCTTGTTGGGCGCATCGGCAAAGCTTGTCGTCACCGTACTGATGCTACCCATCAGCCTCTATGTCGCGATGATCGGCATTACCATGCTCTCCGTCGCCTATCGTGAACTCGTCGGCCTGCCGCAGGCCGAACCCGCAGCCGAGGCGGCGTTCCCCGGCTGATTGCGCTGGAGCCCCGCCTCCGCTAAGGTCGCCTCATAAGGATCAGGGAAGGTGCCGGGAGGCACCTAAGGGCTTGTCCGGTAAGCCCTTTTCGTCGTGGCGTCCGGCCACTGCCGCCAATCCCCGCGCATCCCCATGTAAGGGGTGCCGCTCACGAGTAAGGATGATCCCATGTCCGTCCAGTCCAAGATCAAGCGCATCACTGTGCCCGATATCCGCGCCCGCAAGGGTGGCGAACCGGTCGTCTGCCTGACCTCTTATCATGCCCACACGGCCCGCTTTATCGACCCCTATGTCGATGTGATCCTCGTCGGCGACTCGCTCGGCATGGTCATGTACGGCATGG
>CAZLLB010000191.1:0-6523 GCA_964560165.1 uncultured Parvibaculum sp.
TTATTTCGACGGAGGTCGAAATAAGCCCCGCATTGACGCCAACCAGCCCCGCTTCCAGCGCCTGCGCCACGCGCCAGACACGGCCTATGTCGCGGCTGTAGAAATAAGATGCAAGGCCGAATGGCGTGTCATTGGCCAGAGCAATTCCCTCCTCTTCCGTCTTGAAGCGGAAGACAGGCGCAACGGGCCCAAAAGTTTCTTCCCGCGCCAATTTCATTGAAGGTTTGGCGTCGGCGATCACCGTCGGCTCATAGAAGGAATGGCCGAGCTTGCTGCGCTTGCCGCCGGTGAGAACGCGCCCGCCCTGCGCCAGCGCATCGGCCACATGCTCTTCGGCTTTTTCCACGGCGGTCATGTCGATCAGCGGGCCTTGCGTCACACCGTCTTCAAAGCCGTCGCCCTGCTTCATTGTCTTCACCTTGGCGGTGAGCTTTTCAACGAAGGCGTCATAAACCTTGTCCTGCACGAGAAAACGATTTGTGCAGATACAGGTCTGGCCGGTATTGCGGAATTTCGATCCGATAGCCCCTTCCACCGCCGCGTCGATATCGGCATCGTCGAAAACGACGAACGGCGCGTTGCCACCGAGCTCCAGCCCCACCTTCTTCACGGTCGAGGCCGCCTGCTCCATCAGCTTCTTGCCCACTTCGGTCGAGCCGGTAAACGTCACCTTGCGCACGATCTCGCTCGCCGTCATCTCGCCGCCGATTTCGCTCGCCTTGCCCGTGATGACGCTGAAGACGCCTTTGGGCACACCGGCGCGATGCGCAAGCTCCGCCAATGCAAAAGCCGAGAGCGGCGTCTGCGAAGCGGGTTTCACTACCATCGTGCAACCTGCGGCAAGCGCCGGGCCTGCCTTGCGCGTAATCATGGCGGAGGGAAAGTTCCACGGCGTGATCGCCGCGCACACGCCGATGGGCTGTTTCAGCACGACGATCTGCCGGTCGGCGGAAGGCGATGGAACGATGCTGCCGTAAATGCGCTTGGCTTCTTCTGCGTAAAATTCGATGAAGCCCGCCGCATAGGCGATTTCGCCTTTGGCTTCGGCCAGCGGCTTGCCCTGTTCAGCGGTCAGGATCGCGCCCAGATCGTCCTGGTTCGCCATCATCAGGTCGAACCAGCGGCGCAATATCGCCGAGCGCTCCTTTGCAGGGCGCTTTGCCCAGTCCCGGCCTGCCCGTTCCGCCGCCTTCAGCGCCTCACGCGTTTCCTTCGCGCCGAGCGAAGGCACCGTCGCAATCAACTCATCTGTCGCCGGGTCGGTAACCTTGATGCCCGTTGTATTGTCGCCGGTCCACACGCCGTCGATGTAACACTGGGTTTTCAATAGGCTCTGATCCTTCAGGCGCTCTGTGAGTTTCATGGTAATGTCCTTTGGGCAAATGATCGCCACTCCAGGGAGCGGCTTGCCTTGCGGCGACCGTGATCCTTAAGTAGCACTCACCGGGACGTTTAAAAAGACCGACAAGGACCACCCATCCTCAAATGGATACTGGAAAATTCTTCTCCGCGACCTATGCCGAAGCCCGTTCGCGCTTTCTTGAAGCAGCGGGCGAGGCCGGTGCCCGGCTCCAGACCTATGAAAACCCCGTCGCGCGCGGCCCCGGCGGCATGAGCCTTCACCTCGATACGGCATGGTTCGGCCCCGCCGACGCCTCGACCGTGCTGCTCAATACATGCGGCACGCATGGCGCGGAAGGTTATGCGGGTTCGGCCGCGCAGCTTGCCTGGATGTCCACTTGCGGGCCGCTCGATCTGCCGCCCGACACAGCGGCGCTGTTTGTTCACGCGGTCAACCCATTCGGCTTTGCCTGGGGTCTGCGCGGCACCGAAAACAACGTCGATATCAATCGCAATTTTCTCGATCACGATGCGGACCATCCCGACAACGCGCTTTACGAGGAACTCCATAGTTTCCTCTGCCCCAAATCGCTGGACGACGCCGCGCTCCATAAAATGCTCGCATCCGGCGCGCGCTTCGTCGAGCGTCACGGGCAATGGGCGCTCGAAGATGCGATGAGCCGCGGCCAATACACCCATCCCGACGGCTATCACTATGGCGGCCTCGTACCGGAATGGTCGAACAGCATCATGAGCCATATCGTCACGAGCGAGCTTTCGCGCGCGCACCGCGTCGGCTTCATCGATTGGCATTCGGGTCCAGCGGGCGACGGCGAACTTATTCACCTGTGTTTTTCAAAGCCCGACAGCGCCGAGTTCGCGCGCGCCGCGCATTGGTGGGGCCGCGACGCTCTCGATCCCGCCGTCGTCAATTCGATGTGGGGTTCCAAACGCCCTACCCGGCGCGGCATTATGTTCTGGGGTCTTGAAGCGCAACTAGCGCCCCAAGCGCGTTTTGCAGGCGCGGTCATCGAGTTCCGCTCAGCCCAGCACAAACCGAGCCCCGCAAAAGCCATCCGCGCCTCACTGCTCGAACGCTGGCTGCGTTTTGAAAGCGGTTTCGATGCGCCCGAAGCTCAGCAGTATTTCGCCGAGATCCGCGAAGACTACGCGCCGAACCGCAAATCCTGGCACGACAATGTAATCCGCAACGCGCTCGAATGTTATCGCACCACCATCGGCGGTCTGGGCGAATGGAGCCGCGAGAGCGGCGCGCGGGCGGCGGATTAATCCGCCAGCGCAAAATCGTAGCGAACTTCCATGATGCGCGGCCAGCGCGGAAAACCCACCGGGCGGCGCGCGGTGAGGCGTCCGCCTGCGCGCTCATAGAAATGCCTGGCGGCACTGTTTTCTTCCAGCACCCAGAGATGCGCGCTGGCATGGCCGAGGCAAGCAATCTCGTCGAAACAATGCAAAAGCAGTTCGCGGCCCACGCCATTGCGGTGATCGGCCTTGCGCACATAAAGCGTCGTCACCTCCGCGCCCCGCGCATGGCCGAAGCCGACGGGTGCGCCCGATTGTTCGGCGATCCAGGCGATGCCGTGGCGCAATCCGTGCGCCCATTCCATCGTCGACCGGTTGACGTTCAATTCATCGAGAATGGGTTGGGGCAAAATGCCTGCATAGGCTTCGCGCCAGCACGCAACCTTCAGACCCGCGATCAGCCTTTCGTCCTGATCGGGCCATGCCATGCGCAACTGGTAGCGAGTGAGCACGCTCATTGGCAAATTATGTCCGAAAAATAGGCCACAAGCGACAGCGCCGATGATCCCTGTGCAAAATCTGGTCCCCGCCTTATTCAAAAATGGTTCTTTTGCATAAAGCGGCGCACGGTTAGAAAAACGCTCCTTTCCGGAGGCCGCCATGTCATCACCTGAGATCCGCGCCGTGCCGTTGCAAGCCGCCGGTGTCGCCCTCGAGCCGCTGAGCGAAGAGCATCGCGCGGGGCTCACGCAAGCGGGAAACGATCCCGCCATCTGGCGCTACCTGCCCTATAACGCCGCATCCGGCGCGCCAGACGGTCTCGACCGCTGGTTCGATATGTCACTGGAGCACGCGCGGACGCATAAGGAAGCGATCTGGGCGGTTCGCGGGCGCGACGGCGCCATCGTCGGCTCCACGCGCTATCTCAATATCGCGGCGTCAGACCTTCGCCTCGAAATCGGCGGCACATGGTATGCTCCTTCCGTCTGGGCGGGCGTGATCAATCCCGCCTGCAAGTTCATGCTGCTCGGCCACGGCTTCGAAACGCTGGGCCTCAACCGTATCGAACTCAAGACCGATGCCCGCAACGCGCGCTCGCAAGCCGCCATCGCCCGGCTCGGCGCAACGCGCGAAGGCACCTTCCGCCGCCACATGGTGCTGCCGGACGGTCATATTCGCGACACGGTGTATTTTTCGATCATCCGCGAAGAATGGCCGCAGGTGAAGGCAAACCTGCAAGCGAGGCTTGCCACCTTCGGCGCACCATGCGAGACAACCTCCGTCTGACTTTGGCGAGGTTGATATGACACGCGCAACGATCCTCTTCGATCTCGACGGCACATTGGCCGACACGGCGGGCGATCTTTGCGCAACGACCAACGCAATTCTCGCCGCGCATGGGCGGCGGCACATTCCGCAAGCGCGCATACGCCACCTCGTCGGCGGCGGCGCGCGTCTGCTGCTGGAGCGTGGTTTTGCTGAAACCGGAGAGCCCGCGAGCGAGGCGCTTCTCGATCAGACACTGAACGAATTCATCGTCCATTACGGCGCCCACATCGCCGACCACACAAAGCTATGGCCGGGCATCGAGGCGCTACTGACGCGGCTGACGGATGCCGGTGTCGGCCTCGCCGTCTGCACCAACAAGGTGGAGAACCTCTCGCACCAGCTTCTGGCGCAGTTGGACATCGACAAGTTTTTCCCCGTTGTCATCGGCGGCGACACTTTGCCCGTCAAGAAGCCCGATCCCGAGCATCTTTTCGAGGCAATTCGTCGGCTTGGTGGCGACCCCGCCGCATCCATCATGGTCGGCGACAGCGAAGCCGATATCGACGCGGCCAAAAACGCGCGCGTACCTTCGATCTGTGTCAGCTTCGGCTATACGCAAATTCCCGTGCCGCAGCTCGGCGCGGATGTCGTTATCGACCATTTCGATGAATTTCCCGCCGCGCTGGCAAAGCTCCTCCCCGCGCAGTTCGGCGACTGGCGCTAGACGATCTTCAGCACCCGCTCTCCGTCCACCAATTCAATATCGGCATAGTCGCATATGCCCTCGCCACGCTGGAAAACGCTGACGGCGATCAGCCAGACGCGAACAATGCGCGCGGGCGGCGCGCCAATCGCCTTCGCGTAATCCGCCTTCACGGGGCGATCCTCCGCCAGCCAGCGGCCGAGTTGCGCAGGGTCGGAGCGCAGCACCCAATGCGTTTCCACCTGATCCCAGAACGGCAGCGGACAGCGGAATATCGTGCCTTCGGCAAGCGATCCCGACCACATGTAGGTCAGGTCCTGCCCATTATCGAATTCGACGGCAATGGACAGATAATCATGCGTAGGCTGAATATCTTCCGGCAGGTCGCAAGGCAGTTTATCAACCTTCCATCGCCATTGCAGGCGTGTGGTTTCGGTCAGTTCAAAGTCCGCCGGAAATTGCAGGATGCCGACATCCTGATGCGTCCGGCAATGAATATGCCGCCCTTGCGCGCTCTCGACGTCTCGATAAATCTCGCCATGCCCGAGCCGCCAGAGATATTTCCACCCCTCCGGCACCGCCACCGGCGCTCGCGCCTGTTCGAGCGCGCGCGCCACAAGGCCCGCGTGATCACCTTCGCTCGCCATCGCCTCAAGCCCCGACACCGCATCGCTCTTCCAGACGATGACGCAGACGTTCAGGACACCGCTGATGCCGACACGCGGAAAAGCCGGATCGAAGCGCCCCTGCTCGTCGGCCCATTCGCCGGGCGGCTTGGCGACCACATGCAGCGGCCCGCCTTCGCTCGCGCGGAAGGACGCCACATCGCCCGGCGTCTTGAACATCGCGCCACTCTCGCCCGCGCGCGTCCATAGGCCGATGCGCGGCCCGAAGCGCAGGTCGAGCGCCTTCGACGCCCATAGCGTGCCCGCCGCGATCACTGTCACCTCGTCGCCCGGCGCGACGTCGATGCCCGTATCAACCCAGCCCGCCTCATCGGCCCCAAGCGTCATAATCTTCGCTCGCGCGATTTTCGCCTTCACCTCGTGGGCGGCGAGCAGCGCGGTCAAATTGCTATCGAAAGGGGGCCCTCCCGCATCATCCTCCGCCTTGCCCGTTAGCGCCCTGAGCGCGCTTCGCCCCGCCAGCCGCGCCAATGTCGTCGCAAGCCCCAAGCCACTCTGTGCCATGCTCTGCCCCTACCGTTCTGATCCATGCACCAACATAGCGCGAGCCGCAGGCCCGTTGCCATGATGCTTTGGGCGCTGGCCGCGCCTCCCTCCGCCTTGATACGTTACGACGGCTGAAGCGCCATGCGGCTCATCAGATCATCCGCTGCGGTCAGCCCCGACCAATGTGACTGGCCGACCGTGCTGTTCGTCAGATAGTCGCCGCAGAAAGCGACATGCGGCAGCGGCCCGAGATCGCGGAAAGCCTTGATGCTCGAAATATAGCCCTTGGGCCTTTTGCAGATCGCTTCAGGATGCCTTGAAATAAAACTGTCGAGCACCGTCGTCCCGGCAAGCTCCGGCAAAACATCGACCACGTCGCTCCATGTCTCCGCGCCCAGATAGGCGAGCGCGCCGGTCACGGCCCAGACCCCGTTCCAGAGCACCGAACGGCAGCGACCGCCCGGCTCGCTTTCCTTTTCCAGCAGCACGACCTCGTGCCCTGCCTCGCGCAGCCGGAAAGCCGCCCCCAGCCCCGCTATTCCGCCACCCACCACAATTGCGCGCATGACGCCCCTCCCCGCCCCAGCGCCAAAGCCTAGATTTGGTGAGGAGCGCGCGATATAGCCCTCTCAGGCCATGGGGAACCCCGTCGCCGCTTGACGAACCGCGCCACCCCAGCTTATAGACGGGCCCGCAGGGCGGTTAGCTCAGTTGGTAGAGCACTGTGTTCACATCGCAGGGGTCGTTGGTTCGAGTCCAATACCGCCCACCATCC
>CAZLLB010000192.1:0-6492 GCA_964560165.1 uncultured Parvibaculum sp.
AGCATCCACGGGCGGCGAACATTACATCGAGACCGTGTGGGGACGGGGCTATGTGTTGCGCGATCCCATCGAGGGAAACATGCCGGTTCAGGCTACCGCCTGACCCCATCCCGCGCATACAGAATGGAAAAGGCGCCCCTCACGGGGCGCCTTTTGCGTTTCCGCTTCTGAAAATCACACCGCCGGAATGGCCTCGATCACGAATTCGCCCTCATCCATCCGCGCGGCAATCGCATGGCCGAGCGAACGGGCGACAAGCCCGGTGAAATAGGGTTGCGCGGCGCGCGCATCGAGGACGCGTTCCGCCGACCGGCCATTGAGGAAAACCGCCGTCTCGTCAGGCACCCTCGCCGCCTGACCACGCGAACGAACCCTGATCGTCGGTCCCGTCAGTTCGCCTTCGATCGTCAAGGCGATGTCGCCGCCACGCGGAATGGCCGCGATGCCTATCAGCAGCATATTGAGTGTGAGCTTTACGAAATCCTTGCCGATGGTCGCGTGCGGCGCTTCCCAGACGAGAGACGCCTTCTCGCTTTTCATTAGCCCCTCCGCGACCGCTTTCGCATCGCCGAGATCAAGCTGTGCACCGACCGCTCCAGCCGCACCAAACGCCAGTCGGGCAAATTGGAGTTTCGCCGAAGCCTGCGCGGCACTTTTGGCAATCAGATCCATGGCGTGGACCTTCATCTCTGCATCGTCATCATCGGCCAGCACTTCAAGCCCATTTGTGATCGCGCCCACAGGACTGATGACGTCGTGGCACACACGGCTGCATAGGAGCGCCGCAAGCTCCAGCGCCGAAATCTCTTCTGTATCGCTCATTCGCTGCCCCAATCTGCCCAGAGACCCCTAGCCTGATACCATCGCCCTGCCCAGGAAACCAGCCTCTAGCCCCGCCTCGCAAGACCATACTCTGCCTTGACCCGCCGGAGCGCAGGTGATGTTCTCCCGCGCAAACAAAAGGAAGATGTATCCAATGGTTGCCGATCGCGCCGCTTTGACGAAAGACCTCTGCCGCATCGCCCTGAAGGCGGGCGCCGCCATCATGGCGCATTACGAAAAAGGCGTCGTCGCCAAGCATAAAGAGGATAACTCGCCGGTCACAATCGCCGATGACGACGCCGAACGCATCATCCTCGACGGATTGCAGATCGTCGCCCCCAATATCCCCGTCGTCTCGGAAGAGCAGGCCGCAGCCGGACATATCCCCGCCATCGCGGACATCTTTTTTCTGGTCGATCCGCTCGACGGGACGAAAGAGTTTTTGAACAAGAACGGCGAATTTACGGTCAATATTGCGCTGATCGAAAACCGCGTGCCCGTCGCCGGGGTGGTCTATGCACCGGCAAAGAACCGCATGTTCTACGGCTTCGGCGCGAGCGAAGCCTATGAGCAGGACATCGCTCCGAACGCGGAGGGATCGCTTGAGGCCGGACAAGCGCCGCGTCGCATCGCGGTGCGCAAGCCCGCGCAGGACGGGCTCGTCATCATCGCCAGCCGCACCCATCGCGACCACAAGACGGAGGAATATCTCAACCTCTACCGCGTGAAGGAATTCCTTGCCGCTGGATCGTCGCTGAAATTCTGCCTGATCGCTGCGGGTGAAGCCGACCTCTATCCCCGCCACGGTCGCACCATGGAATGGGATACGGCGGCAGGCCACGCCGTGCTCGCGGCCGCAGGCGGCAGCGTCACCCAACTGGACGGCGTTCCACTCCTTTACGGCAAGACCGAGCGCGGCCTGGACAATCCGTTTTTCGTCGCTCGCGGCGGAGAGTAGCCACAAATAAAAACGGCGCTCCCTGTACAGGGGAGCGCCGTTTCCGTGGGACCAAGGCTGCAAGCTGCGCCAGGGTCCGGTGCTGTCGAGGCCACGGAATGACAACGACCGGCGCGAACTCCGAACTGGCCCCCCGACCGTCGGTGGCCCGCGCCGGCCTCGCCTGCCTTATTATGGCGGCGACGAAGCTGTCATAGGCTTCAAGTGCAATCGCTGTGCCCGCCCTTGGCGAGCAGTAACGAGCCAAAACGGCACATTTCGGCATTTACCTATATTATTCTCCCATTTATCGCCTCATTTTGCCACCTTTATGCCCCGATAGCCGACATAGACTCGGCAAGAATTGAGTCGCGTGCAGCCCCCCCGGGCCTGCCCAAAAGGATCGCCCCATGCCTCATATGACACCGCCCCCTTTCCACAAGCTGCGCGGCTCGGTCCTCGGCTCTCTCGCCGGTGCTGCCCTTTCGGTGGTTCTTGTCGCGGCGACGCCCGCCCTGGCGGCGGACAGCAATCAACAAGCCCCTGCCGTAAAAAGCCAGGCATCCGGCACCTATAGCGAGCAGGAAATCGTCATGGAGGCGGGCACGGTTTTCGGCGGCGCGGCCAAAGGCCTCGCCGACGCAGTGCATACTGTCTTCCAGAAATACGGCGAGCCCAACGCATTCATAAAAGGCGAAGAGGCAAGCGGCGCCATTGTCCTCGGCCTGCGTTACGGCACAGGCACCTTGCACATGAAAACGGGCGGCCAGCAAAGGGTCTATTGGCAAGGCCCGACAGCGGGTTGGGATTTCGGCGGCAACGCCGTCAAGGTCTTCACGCTGATCTACAATCTGCCTGATGGACAGACGATCTATCAGCGTTTCCCCGGCGTCGAGGGCAGCGCCTATCTGATTGCCGGTATTGGCGTTAACTATCAGCAGCGCGGCGATGTGATCCTGGCCCCCATGCGCTCGGGCGTCGGCCTGCGTCTCGGAGCATCCGTCGGTTACCTGAAATACACCAAAGACCGCGAATGGTTGCCGTTCTGACACGCTCCTCGGCCCAAGACGGGTTTGCCTGAGGCTCCAAGCTGGAATGACAATTTCTTTTCTGGCAGGGTGGGCCTCACCGCCCCGCCCGCTTCAACGCCACAGAGGAGCCCATGACAGAAAGCCTCATGCTGATTGCGCTCGGCTTTTTGACCGCGACGCTCTTTGGCCTCATCGCCTTTCAGTTTGTCTGGCGCCGCGCCGTTACCGTGACGACGCGCAAGCTGACCGGCGACTTCAATCTGGA
Source organism: uncultured Parvibaculum sp. (assembly GCA_964560165.1). Classification (GTDB taxonomy): domain Bacteria; phylum Pseudomonadota; class Alphaproteobacteria; order Parvibaculales; family Parvibaculaceae; genus Parvibaculum. Next base: position 3,056 of record CAZLLB010000192.1, read on the forward strand.
GGAAGTGCAGGCCAATACCGAACGGCTTGCCGCTCTCGAAACCGAATTCGACGCCAAAGAACAAGAAATAGCGGCACTTGCCCAGCGGCGGGACCAACTGGAAGGCGCACTCGCCACGGCGAGCAGCGAGGCACAACTGCTGCGCCATGACATCGGCGTACTTCAACTCCAGCACGACGCCGCGGTGAACGATGCCGAAACCAACCTGCAAAATCTCCATACTCTGCAATCACGTGTCGATGAACTGGAGACTGCGGCACGCGCGGAGATCGGCAATCGCGGATTGATGGAAACGCAAATCCGCAGCCTTGGCGAAAAAGCGGCGCGTCTGGCGCTCGAAATGAATGAAGCTATCTCCCAGATCGTCGATGCGCGCGGTCTGGAAGCCGTCCTCGCCGCACCGCATGTGGGAATAGAGCCAAGCCACCATGCGCGCGAAGCCGCGCCCACCACCCTGACCCCTTTTCCGTCCGATGAGGATAAGCACAGCGGGCGTGGTGAGCTGGAAGAGATCAAGGCGTCGCTGACCGGTTTCAGCGACAATGCGCAAGCCCAATATGGCTCTGGCGAGAACGACGATGACGAAGCCGATGAGGCGCTTCCCAACGAGCGTATCCTCGCCGACCGCATCCGCGCACTCGAAGCAGGCGTCGCCTCCTAAGGGATGACCGTCGCGTTACGCGCCGCTTCTTCGCCAAGATTTTTACGGTCCACCCCCGGTGGCATTCCCTTGGGGCTCCGCCCCGGTGCGCAAAGCGCATAGCGCTCCGTCGGCGCAAGGATGACGAGATCAGGCTTATACGTCTCGACCAGCCCCCAATCGAATGCACATTGATTGTGATGCGTCCAGATGAGGCGCTTGGCGTGCAGCATGATGAGATCGCGGAAATGCGTTCGCGTGAACGAGTCGCCAATCACCATGACCGTTGGCCCCGCGGCCTTCGGATCATCGCGCGTCAGCACATAGCTCGGCATGACATCGCGATCCTCCAGAACCTTTTCGGTGTAGGACGCGGTCTTGTAGCTGGCGAGATCAAGCACCATTTGGCTGTCGCCGACAAACTTATCCACGCCCAGCATCCGCGCGAGATCACCGCCGGGCACGGGCTGAAACCCCTTCTCGACGCGCACAGGATCGACCTGCCAGTCATCATGACCAGCCGCGCGCATCACGGCATTGAAACTCAGCAAGGCGCCGTGATTGTTCCAGTGGGTATCGGTTTTGAGATAGACCCGCTCGCGCACTTCCTCACCGCGCAATAAGGAACGAAGATCGGTGAAGGGAATACCGCGCGCCGCGATAGCCTCCGCAAAGACGTCATATTCGGTTCGCACCGGCCCAACCCGCGCCCAATCCGGCAAACTTGCGCGATTGATGCTCTGGCTGTTCGGCGGCACGGCGACGACGAGCGCCGCGCCACGCGCCTTCAACTCGCGCTCCAGATAGACCGCCGTATCTGCAAGCTGCGTCACCAGAGGAATGCGCATCCGCAGACCCATGGATTGCTGGAATACCGCATCGTCACTAAGGAAGAGCCAACCGTCATGGCCGAAAACCACACGATCGGTTGTCGGCGAACGCAGCGCATAGCGCAGGCGCGCATTGACATCGAGAAGCGCCTCGCGAAAACCGAACCGTGCCTGAAGCCAGGCATCGACGGTGCGCGGCATGGCAATCCAATCCGCCGTTGAGTAGGGACGTTGCAGCACAGGCTCGTCCGGCCCCGACGGGGTTTGCAGCGCGCCGACAATCATCGGCAACCAGATGAACGGCAGCGCCAGAGCGAGCCATACGCGGCGATGTTTTGAGAGCATTCCACCAGCCATGTTCTCAGAACCGGAAATAGAGGAAGGGGCTGTAGGTGCCGCTGCTCACCGCGAGCGCCGACAAACAGACAAGCACCGTGACGAAGGCAAAATCCACCGACGCCGAGCGTCGAAGCGCCACCAGCGGCGCGGCCTTGCGCGGCGGCGTTCCATTGGAGCGCGGCAGCAATGCGAGCGCCACGCCAGCGGCAAGCGCCAGCGCCGTTGCGGGGTAAAGCGCCAGATGCATGCGTGTGTCGAGCGCGCCAACGCCGTGAAATCCGGCAAGCCCCTTAAACATGTTGAGCGCGTGCGGCAGATCGACGGCGCGAAACCACACCCATCCCATCATCGCGGCAAGGAGCGCATAGGTCCATGCGAGCTTGTCCGGCCACCGCTTCAACTGCGCGCCAAACCCCGCCCGCTCGATCACCAGCAGCGCGCCGTGATAGGCCCCCCAGATGACAAAGTTCCAGCTCGCGCCGTGCCATAGGCCGCAGAGAATGAAGATCGTCGCCAGATTACGATAGGTCGCAAAAGCCGAACCTCGATTGCCGCCAAGCGGGATGTAGAGATAGTCGCGAAACCAGGTGGACAGGCTCATATGCCAGCGCCGCCAGAACTCGGTGATCGAACGCGACGTGTAAGGCAGCCGGAAGTTGCGCGGAAAAGTGAAACCGAAGGCGACGGCAAAGCCGATCGCCATATTGGAATATCCGGCAAAATCGAAATAGATCTGGACCGTATAGGCTGAAAGGCCAAGCCAGGCTTCGATGAGCTGAGGCTTGGCGATCTGATCGAAGGCCGCATCGGCAATCAGCGCCACTTGATCGGCGATCAGAACTTTCTGCGCAAGCCCGATGACGAAAATCCGTGCGCCCGCGCTGACGCGACCGAAGGTGGTGCGCCGTCGCTCGATCTGCCGCGCCACTTTTTTGTAGCGGACGATGGGACCGGCCACGAGTTGCGGAAACATAGAGATGTAGAGCGCGACATTGGCGAGATTGCGCGCCGCCTTCGAATTTCCCCGATGAATATCGACGAGATAGGAAATCGAATGGAAGGTGAAAAACGAAATGCCAAGCGGCAACTCGATAACGGGCACCGGCACGGAAGTGTCGAACAGCGCCAGAACGTGATTGAGATTGATGAGCCCGAAATCGGCATATTTGAAGACGATGAGCAAAAGCAGATTGCCTGCGATGGCAAAGCCGGTCACCCAGACACGTCGCTCAGGCGAGGCTTTCTCGATCAGCAGCGCAGCGCGCCAATTGCCGACAATGGAGGCGAGCATGACCAGCACGAACCACGGCTCACCCCAGGCATAGAAAATGAGCGAAAACGCCAGCAGCACCGCATTCCGCGACGCCGTCGTCCGCATCAGAAAATAGCAGGGGATGAAAAGCGGCAGGAAATAGAAGAGGAAGGGAATAGAGGAAAAGACCATGATCTCGGCGGGCTTGGCGCTGCAGGGTCAGGGACGGTCGGGTGTTTTGAATGGCATGTCAAATGACCGGCGCGCGCCAAAGCAACGAGCAGAGGCGCTGTACGGATCACAAATAACAACGGTGGGAGAAATGGTATCTCCTAGGGGGCGACGTTATTTTTGTTAGATCAATAGCTTAGCGATA
>CAZLLB010000193.1:0-6457 GCA_964560165.1 uncultured Parvibaculum sp.
GTGCTCGGCCAGCTTGCCGACATGACCAGCATCCGCTTCGTCTATGGCATCTGCGCGTTCCTGCCGCTGATCGGATTGCTGGCCGTATTTCTGCCGCGCATGAAGCGGTTCGTGCCGGCGAAGGCCGCAGCCTAGGCGCTCGCAGGGATGGGCTTCCGAATCGGTACGAGGGGCGTATAGTCTTAGATATCCGTTTCAAAAAGCCGGACACGCCGCCGCTTCCTGTCGGGAGTAGGCGACGGGAGCCGGTTATGTGCGCGCATCGAAGCGTTGCCCAAGCCCGGTCTGATCCTCGTGGATATCGCGCGCGAAAAAACTGTCTCCCGCAACCCCTTGTGGCGGCTGTTGCCATTCATCCACCGCATGCCCTGGAAGTTCTGGGGCGGGATGGCGCTCATATGCCTCGGGCGGTTGTTTGAGGCGCTAATGCCGCTTTGCCTGGCCGTCGGCATCGACCGGATGGCGAAGGGCGATGCGCGGCTTGCCGAGCCTGCTCTGCAAATCCTCGGTTTGATGGTGCTGCGCTATCTTTCCTTCAATTTTGGGCGACGGTTCGTGCGCGAGGTCGGCGTCGAGGTCGCGTTCGAGTTGCGGCAACAGCTCTACTGGCATCTGGAACTGATGGGGCCGCGCTTTTTTGCCGGCTACACGACCGGCGATCTGATGGCGCGGGCGATCAACGACATATCGCTTATTCGCCAGATGATCGGACTGGGCACCCGGCTTCTTTTCGTGCTCGGCTTTTCAGGCATAGTCGCTTTCATCTTCATGCTGCATCAATCGGCATCGCTGACCTTGCTGCTGCTGCCTGCCCTGCCCTTTTTCGCGGTTTTCGGCTGGGTGTTGGCAAACAAGATTTTCAGCCAATCAACTGTGGTGCAGGAGGGATTTTCCAATCTCTCGGCACAGGTGCAGGAAAATCTCAACGGCATCCGCACCATTCAGACCCATGCGCAGGAGGCGCATGAAGTTCGGCGTTTTGAAGATGCGTCGAGCCAATATGCGGGCGAATATTACAGGTTGATGTTTTACAACTCGGCGCTCAACGCCTGGATGCTGGCGATCACCGGCTTTACGACCTTGCTCATCGTCGGCTTCGGCGGGGCGGAGGTTCTATCGGGTCAAATCAGCGTCGGCACTTTCACGGCATTTCTTTTCTATCTCGGCATGATGCTTTCGCCAGTGAAAGAAGGCGGCGTGATGGTGACGCTGTTTCAGCGCGGCGGATCGGCAGCGGCGCGTATTTTTGAAATTCTCGACCACGAGCCGGAAATTCGCGATGCGCCCGACGCTGCACCGCTCGACACGATCGGTGGCGCGATCACCGTGCGCGGCCTTTCCTATCGCCATGCGGGACGCGGCCAGGAACGCGAAGGCGGCTGGCCGGCGCTGGACGATGTGTCGCTGGAGATCCAACCGGGTGAAATGATCGCGGTGCTGGGCCGTGTCGGCTCGGGCAAATCCACATTGCTCAGGCTCATCGTGCGTCTGCTCGACCCGCCGCCGGGCACGATCTATCTCGATGGGCGCGACATACGGATGCTGCCGCTGGCGCAGGTGCGCGCGCAGGTGACGCTGGTGCCGCAAGATCCTTTTCTCTTTGCTGCGCGGCTTGGGCAGAACATCGCCTATGACAATCCAGAGCGGCCGGTGGACGAAGTCTGGCAGGCGGCGGAGAGTGCTGACCTTGAGACAACGATCCGTCGGTTTCCGAACCGACTTGAAACGCAAGTCGGCGAGCGCGGCGTGACGCTTTCAGGTGGCCAGAAGCAGCGGGCAAGCCTTGCGCGCGGGCTCATCCGCGAAACGCCGGTGCTACTGCTGGATGATTGCTTCTCGTCGGTCGATACGGAGACCGAGGAATTCATCCTGTCGCGGCTGAAAGTGCTGCGGCAGGGGCGCACGACCATGATGGTTTCGCATCGCGTTTCGACGGCACGCCATGCCGACCGCATCGTGGTGCTCGACAAGGGGCGCATTGCCGAGATCGGCACACATCAGGAGCTGCTGGCAAAGCGCGGGCTTTATGCAGCGCTGGAGCGCGCACAGGGACGGCGCGAAGCACTGACGCAGGCGCTCGCGGCAACGGGCGCGATAGCCGAGGAGAGCGCGACATGAATGCGCCTCTGAAGGACGTCACCGCCAAGGATTACTCGATCTTCGAGGACGATATAGATATCCGCAAATTCGACATGCGGCTGATCTGGCGGCTGACCTATTGGATTGCCCCTTACCGCAGAGAGATGCTCGCCGCACTGGTGCTGGTGGTGCTGGCGGCAAGCGCCGCCGTGCTTGCGCCCGTCATCGTCAGCCGCGTCGTCATCGACGGTATCCTGCTGCCGGCATCGAATACACAAGCGCCGGATTTCTGGCAGAAGACGCTGGCGCATTGGCTCACCGTTGCGAGCGGGTTTCATCCACTCATCGTTGCCTGCGGGCTTTATGCGGTGTGGACCGCGCTCTGGTCGCTGTTCGGCCATGGGTTTCGCATCATGCTGGCGCGCGCAGTGCTGAAGGGCTTGCGCGATTTGCGCCGCGACCTCTTTGCGCATCTCGAACATTTGCCGTCGAGCTTCTACGACCGCGTCGCTGTCGGGCGCGTGATGACGCGGCTGACCAACGACATTGAAACATTGTTCGAACTACTGGCGGGCTTTGGTGTTCTACTCGGCGAGTTTGTGCCTTTCTTCGTCGCCATCACGATCATGGTGGCGCTTGACCCAACGCTGACGCTTGATCTGCTGGCCATTCTGCCACTGGCGGCGGTGGCGACATGGGTGTTCCGCGTTTTCTCGCGCACCATCTATCGCGCCATCCGCTCGTCCGTCTCGCGGCTCAACGAGAATTTGCAGGAAAATCTGTCCGGTATCGAAGTGGTGCAACTCTATGGGCGCGAACGCATCAACTACGACGCCTATTCAGAGATCAACCGCGAGAACCGCAACCAGGAAAACCGGGCCGTCGCCATCGAGAGCTATTACGGCCCGGCGATGGACAGCATGGCCTTCGTCGCCATCGCCGTCATCATCTGGTTCGGCGGGCATCATGTGCTAGGCGGCACGGCGACACTTGGCAGCATCATTCTCTTTGCGCAGTTCGCGGATATGCTGTTCCGTCCCATCGTTGCCATGGGCGAGCAATGGAACGTCGTCTTCCGCGCCATGGCGAGTTGCGAGCGGATTTTTCAGGCATTGGATTGGGACGAAGCGCTGAAGGCACCCGTGACGCCGACACCCTTGCCTGCCGATCTGCGCGGCAAGGTTGAATTCAGGGATCTCAATTTCGGCTATCGGCCGGGAAGCCCGATCCTGAAGGGCGTGAGCTTCACTATAGCGCCCGGCGAGAAGGTGGCGATCGTCGGGCCGACGGGATCGGGCAAAACGAGCCTCATTCGTCTGCTTTGTCGCTTCTACGACGTACCGCCCTCGTCGATCCTGATCGACGATATCGACATCATGAATGTGCAGCCTGCCGAAATCCGCCGCCGCATCGGCGTGGTGCTTCAGGATTTCCACATTTTCTCAGGCTCGGTTTACGACAATATCGCGCTCGGCAATCCCGCGATTACGCGGGCTGATGCGGAGCGGGCAGCCAAGCTCGTCCATGCCGATGCTTTCATCTCGACCTTGCCGCAAGGCTATGAAACTCCATTGACCGAACGCGGCCGCAATCTCAGCCACGGGCAACGGCAATTGCTGGCCTTCGCCCGCGTACTGGCAATGAATCCCGAAGTGCTGATCCTCGACGAAGCGACTGCGAGCATCGACACGGAAACCGAACTTGTTATTCAGGACGCGCTGGCAAAGCTCACCGAAGGCCGCACCTCGATCATCATCGCCCATCGATTGCAAACGATCCGGGAGGCACACCGCATCGTCGTTTTGACGCAAGGCGAGGTGCGCGAGATCGGCACGCATGAGGAGCTGATCGCGAAGGGCGGCACCTACAAGACGCTTCATGAGCTGCAGGTGCAGGACGTGCGGGACTAGCGTCGGCGTTGTCAGCCGAGAGGTCTTGCCGGCACGCCCGCTATCGTCAGGCCATCGCCCACTTCGCCGAGGACGACGGAGCCAGCGCCGATAGTTGACCAGTTGCCGACTTTGACGGCAGGCGAAATGACAGCACCCGCGCCGACTAGTGTTCCGTCTCCGACGGAGGCACCACCTGCAAGGCAGGCCATGGGCGCGATGTGGCCGAAGTCTCCGACCTTGCAGTCATGCTCGACGACAGCGCCGGTGTTGATGATCACATGTGCGCCGATGACAGCGTCAGGTTGGACAATCGCGCCTGCACAAATAAGTGTTCCCGCACCGACCCTCGCGCTGGCATGGACCCATGCTGTTGGATGGATCAAGGTCTGCCAGCGCGCAGGGCAACGCGCGGTTATGCGCTGGCGCGCCCGGCCATCGCCAATTGCAATCAGTGCGCCGACATCGCTGCCGCGCCACCAGGCGGCATCGGGGACGGCGCCGGTGATACGGTAGCCGATGAGATCGCGGCCCTGCTTGCACGCGTCATCGTCAAAGATGGCGGCAATGCCGATACCGGCTGCTTCTGCGGCGGCTATCGCGACCTTTGCATGTCCACCGCCGCCGATGATCTGGATGGTTGATGTGTTCATGCCGCGTCCCCTCACTATTCCTTCACTGGCGGCACTGTGCCGCCGACGCGCCCCGCCCTCACCTCATCGTCGAAACGCGGCATAGGCAAATCAATTTCACTTTCCACGCCGTGGCCTTGCAACACTTTCGACAGGGTCTGAACCAGTATTTGCAGATCGAGGCCGAGGCTGCGCCGTTCGACATAGTCGAGATCGAAGCGAAAGCGCGTGTTCCAGTCCACGGCATTGCGTCCGTTCACCTGCGCAAGCCCCGTGATGCCGGGTCTGACCTCGTGCCGGCGCGTCTGTTCGGATGTGTAGTAAGGTAGATAGTCAACGAGCAACGGGCGCGGACCGACAAGGCTCATATCGCCGACAAGCACATTCCAGAGACCGGGAAACTCGTCGAGGCTTGTGCGGCGCATGAAGCGGCCAAGCGGTGTCAGGCGCTCAGCGTCGGAAAGCAACTGGCCCGTTGCGTCGCGCGCATCTCGCATGGAACGAAACTTGATGAGCGTGAAGATGCGCCCGCTCCGCCCGACACGCGGTTGGCGGAAGAAAACGGGCGAGCCGATAGAGAGGCGCACGATTACCGCCAGCACCAGGATCGGCACAGCGAGGACGACCAGAGCAGCGCCGGACAGAAGCATATCCAGCGGTCTCTTTACCACATCATAGGCTTTTGCTGAGGGCGTGGCTGCCATTCGACTGCGCTAGATTTTTCTGACGATGTCGATCACGCGATCCTGATCTTCAACGTCCAAATCCGGATAAAGTGGCAGCCGGAGCAGGCCGTCGGAGATGCGTGATGTTTCCGCAAGGTTTCCATACGCACGACCGAAGCGGCGACCGCCTGGAGAATCGTGCAGCGGCACGTAATGCGCCACCGCAGAAATTCCGGCATCCGCCAGAGCGTTGCGTGCCTTCTCTCGTAGATCGAGGCTGCCGAAAACGAGGTAATAGATATGCGCGTTGTGTCCGCAATCCTGCGGCACTGTGGGCCGACGGAAACGGCCAGCGCGTTCGGTGTCGGCGAAGGCCTCGTGATAACGCGCCCAGATTTTCAGGCGCTGCTCGTTGATGGCATCGCCTTGCGGAAGTTGCGCCCACAAAAATGCGGCAATGAGTTCGCTGGGCAGAAACGAGGAACCTATTTCCTGCCATGTATATTTGTCGATTTCGCCGCGCAGGAAACGCGAACGGTCTGTACCCTTTTCACGGATGATTTCGGCGCGCTCGCGCAACGCCTCATTGCCGATGAGCAGCGCACCGCCCTCGCCAGAGATCACATTCTTGGTCGCATGGAAGCTCAGCGCGCCAAGATCGCCAATAGCGCCGAGTGCGCGTCCGCGATGGGTCGCACCGACACCTTGGGCAGCGTCTTCGATTACCGTCAGATTGTGGTCTTTGGCGATGGCATTGATTTCTTCCATGGCGCAAGAGACGCCCGCATAATGGACCGGTACGATCGCTCGCGTGCGCTTCGTGATTGCCGCCTCGATCTGGGTTTCGTCGAGGTTGACGGTATCGGCGCGCACATCGACAAAGACCGGCACGCCGCCACGCAGGACGAATGCATTCGCGGTACTGACGAATGTATATGAGGGCATGATGACTTCATCGCCCGGCTGTATGTCGATCAGCAGAGCTGCCATTTCGAGCGCCGCAGTGCAGGAATGGGTCAGTAGGGCGCGAGAGACGCCTGCGCGCGCTTCGAGCCATGCCTGACATTTTCTGGTGAAGGCGCCATCGCCCGCGAGCTGCCCGCTATCGAGTGCCAGTTTGAGGCTGTCGAGCTCCCCGCCGGTGAGATGGGCTCGATTGAACGGGACCTTATTCATGTGCGATCGATACTTT
>CAZLLB010000194.1:0-6422 GCA_964560165.1 uncultured Parvibaculum sp.
GGTGGCGATCCTCGATGCGGACAAGGAAGGCTTCCTGCGCTCCGAAACCTCGCTCATCCAGACCATTGGCCGCGCGGCGCGTAACGTCGATGGCCGCGTGATCCTCTACGCCGACAAGATGACCGGCTCGATGGAACGCGCCATCGCTGAAACCAACCGCCGTCGCGAAAAGCAGCGCGCCTACAACGTCGAGCACAACATCACGCCGGAATCGATCCGCCGTAATATCGGCGACATTCTCGAAAGCGTTTACGAGCGCGATCATGTGCGCGTCGATACCGGCGAGGCCAACGAGGCTTTCATCGGCCACAACCTGCGCGCCCATATCGCCGAGATGGAACGCAAGATGAAGGAAGCCGCCGCCGACCTCGAATTCGAAACGGCGGCCCGCCTGCGCGACGAGATCAAACGCCTCGAAGCCACAGAGCTTGCAATCGCCGACGACCCGATGGCGCGGCAATCCACCATTGAAGACAAGGTGGCGGCAGGCGCGCCGGTGAAAGGCCGCTCATCCAGCGGTAAGCCGGGTACGCGGGCGAATAAATATCGCGGGAAGAAGCGCTGATTTTTGTCAGCCACGAAACAGTTGTCATCCCGGCACAAGGCTGGGGTGACAGTTACAAATTGGCGCAAAGACACAGTACTGCATGAGTAAACCCAAAACCCTCGCCACCCCCAAAACCGCGCAGGCGCATTGCCTCTGCGGAGCGGTGACGCTGGAAATCGACGTGCCCGCGCGCTGGGCCTTCCACGATCACGGGCGCGCGACCCGTGTCGCACATGGCGCTGCCTACGCGACTTACGTGGGAAGCTGGCGCAAGCGCTTCCGCATTGTCAAAGGGGAAGACAACATCTCGCACCACGAAGATATACCGACAAAAACAACGAGACACTTCTGCACCAGATGCGGCACACCGCTCTACTACGAGACGGAACGCTCGCCCCATATGGTCAACATTCCCCGCGCCCTCTTCCAGACCCGCACAGGCCGCGAGCCGCGCTACCACTTACGGATTTCGGAGTTTCAGGACTGGGCTTATGCAGGCGAAAAGCTGGGGCCGCTGAAAGGCTTTCCCGGCGTGGTCTGGGAACGCCCGCGCAAGAAGAAACCGCGCCCTCCGGAAGACCCGTTCTAGCTCTCGCAGGCGCTCCACCCACATCGACATGTTTCGGATCGCGAGAAATGAACTTGGTTTGACGATAATCGTCATCACCCGGACTTGTTCTATCCCACGCGATTGGCAATGATAGCTCTAGGCCAAACACTCTTTGGGGGAAGAGTCATGGAAAACAGCATCTATTTCTATCTGCATTGGGCGCGGGGCCAGATCGAATTCTGGTGGGCAATTGCGGAGCCGCAATTGATCTCGGACGCTGCATTGCGCCTTTACGCCCTTACTGCTTTGGCCGCGCTGACCACAATGGCGGCCATTTATGGCTATTGCGCCAAAAAGAAAGTCACCAAACTTGAGCGAGCTGCGCTTCATCTTGAGTTTCGTGGTGCCGTTCCACAAAGAGAAGAATCGATAGAACTGCGTAAAAGAGCTCTCGCAGCGCGAGCCGCGAAAGCACTCGAACCCTTTCGGTCTCCCTTGTGGAAGTTGCTGATCGTCGGCATCACCGTCCCGACGGTTGCCTTCGTGGTCATCACGGCAAACTACAACTGGTTCGATCCGAATGGCATTCCCTTTTCCGATCTTAGCGACAAGCTACCGCAGCAGAATGCGGATCGCATGATGCTTACCTATTTCGTTCTCAATCAGCTCGGTCACGGAGTCTTGTTCGACACTCTCGAGGTTTTCGATTTCGACATGACGGCAATCACCAATAATCCTCAGAATTATTGGTTTTCCGGAGTTGTGTTATTATACCGCACACTGATAGGTTTTTTCGTCGCCGCGTTCTCACTCGGCTGGCTTCAACTATTTTCTACCAAGTACACATTTAGAAAAGAAATCAAAAAAGAGATAAGACGATTGAAATCACTGTCACTCGCGCCGATCGAGACACCTCTGCACGACTAGCGCAGGCGCTTACACAAATTGCCTGTGGCAAGGCACCTGATCAGGTCCGGGATAACGATTTTGGTGGAGAACGGGCGTTAGTCTGGTCGATAATAGCCCCATGACCACCACCCTCCTCCTCGGCACCACCGGAATGCTCGCCGCCGCAGCTGCTCACGCCGTTGCGCGGTCGAAGAAGGCTGTGCTTGTGTCGCGTCATGCCGACGCCTTCACGTTCAACAATGATGTGCTTGATGTGAAGCTCGCGCCTATCAATGTGTCTTATGACAATGAGGTCGCGTTTCTTGATGCGCTGGAGCCGCTGGCGCCATTCGATCTGGCGCTGACATGGATGCAACCGCCTGCGGAGATTTTGCGCGCCGCGCTTGATGGGATGATTGCACCGGGCGGGCGGCTTGTGGAGGTGATGGGGAGCCGGTCTCTGCTGCTTGGGCCGAACGGTGAGGCGTCGATTGCCGAGCGCCGCGCGCAGGCGCTGGCATTACAGAGCGAGATCACCTATGCGCAGGTGATCCTCGGCTTCGTGGTTGAAGGCGAAACGTCGCGCTGGCTGACACATGAGGAGATTTCAGCCGCCGCCATCGCGCAGATGGAGCGGCCTGTGCCTCGCCTCGTCGCAGGCGTGCTGGAGCCTTGGGAGAGGCGTCCGCAGTAAAACCTATCGCCGCAGCAGGGCGAGGCGGAGCGCGCGGAGCCAGCCCATCAGGCGCTCGTTGCTTTTCACGCGGCGCTTGAGGCCAAGGCGGGCGCGCTCGGTGCTGGCGGCCGCGATACCCCATGGCCGCGCCGCCGCGACGAAATTGGTGAGCACCATCGGCGCGTCGCAAAAACTGTCCTTGTAAGGCGCGTGGCCGACAGAGAGATCGTAGAAAGTGTGGCCTTCGTCGATGCTCGTCTTGATGAGTTTCAGAAGGTGGATGCGTCCCGGCGACATTTTGGCGAAATGGTTTTCGTAAGTATGCACCATCAGCGTTGCATGGCGGTCGCGCACATGGGCGATGGAGCCGGACAAAAACTCGCCATCAAGCGTCAGCACCGCGACTTGCAGCAGCTTGCGCTTGGGCGGCAAGGCGGCAAGCGCGATATAGGCGGCGCGATAGCCAGCATCCTCGAAGATCGAGGCGATGCCTTGCGCGCGAAGCTGCGCGGCCTTGCGATCGAGAATGTCGGCCACCATGCGCCGCGCTTCTTCGCTGGTTTCAGCAATACGGAATTCCAGCGCGCCGATCTGCGACAGCTTGCGCTCCTTCGAGCGGTCGGTGCGGCGGGTTTCGGGGCGGAACCGCAACGCGAATTCGTCATAGCTGGCGGGCAGCTTGAATATGAAGCCCGCGTCCGGCGCATGTTCGCCGCCAAGCGCCACGAAGGGATTGGCGTGATCGCCGATGAAATCGGGCTGGTTTTCCAGCGCCATGAAATCATGCACAGGCAGGGCGCGCTGAATGTTTTCCCAGATACGCATGAAGCGGCCGGACGAAACGCGCGTATCGAAATCAGGTGCAAGCATCGGCGCTTTGTAGTCGGCAAACTTGCCGCCGAGCCAGACGAGACATCGAAGCCCAAGGCGGCGCTCGATGCCAAAGGCGGCGAGCATCACCGGCTGACCATCCAGCGAAACCAGAGCAATTGCGGGTTCCACGCCCTCTGCGGTCCCCACCTGACTGTGCCAGGCCTTCAGCCAGTCGAATGTCTGAAAGCCGGTGCAGACCGCATTGGCCTCGAAAGCGCGCCATGAAATTTCGGCATCGGCCAGACTTGTGTAGACCGCCACGCCAATGCGCGAACGCGCGCCCGCGCGGGTATCGGCAACGATCCGCTCGAAGGAACGAGGGGCGGCAGGCGCTGAAATCGGCACCGACAGCGTTTGATCCTGGGTCGAAATCGTCATGGAATGCCCTTAACTCTGCAATACGGCACAAGCCCGTGCCGAAACCGGACGGAATCCGCACCTTTTCATCGTTCGGAGCAAGAACCCTGCCGGGAGGTTTACTTTTCCTCACCCATGCTAAAGTCCGCCCGCAACAAGAGAGACCCGATGACGAAACTGATCGCGATCACGACGAAAGCCGCGCCCGAAACCGGCGCGCCGCCGCCCGAGCGGGTGATCGCCGGCGCGCCAGCCAGCCGCACATGGAACGCCTATGAGACGCCGGACGGGCAATTCTTCTCCGGCATATGGGAGGCCGATCCCGGCGCCTGGCGCATCGAATATACCGAAGCGGAGTTCTGCCACATCCTAGAGGGTGAAAGCCGCCTCACTGACGCCGATGGCGTGGTGACAGTGGTGCAAGCGGGCGACGCCTTCATCATCCCGCCGGGCTTTTCGGGCACATGGGAAGTGGTGACGCGGACGCGCAAACATTACGCGATCTATCAGCGGGAGAGCGCCGCATGAGAACGGCGCTCGTGACAGGCGCAGCGCGGCGCATAGGCCGCGAAATCGCGCTGGCGTTGGCGGACGACGGCTGGAACGTCGCACTCTGCATTCGTCAAAACCGGCCCGATCAGGACGCCACCGAGCTGGTGCGCGAGATCGAGGCGAAGGGCGCGCGCGCCGCTGTGCTGCCTGCCGATCTGCGCGACGCGGCGGCGGTGGAGAAGCTGGTGCCCGATGCGGCGGCGGCGCTGGGGCCGCTGAGCCTGCTCGTCAACAATGCCTCGGTCTTCGAGCCCGATGAGGCGGCAACCATGACTTACGAGTCCTGGACCGACCACATGGAAGTCAATCTGCGCGCCCCCGCCTTCCTCGCTCGCGCCTTCAATGCGCAATTGCCGCATGGGGGCGGCAATATCGTCAACATCATCGACCAGCGCGTCTGGCGGCCCAACCCGCTGTTTTTTTCCTATACGATGAGCAAAATGGCGCTGTGGGACATGACACGGTTGATGGCGCAGGCCTATGCGCCGCGTATCCGCGTCAATGGCGTCGGCCCCGGCCCGACGCTGGCCAGCACACACCAAAGCCCTGAGGATTTTGCCCGCGAGGCCGAGGCGACGTTGCTGAAGCGCGGCACTTCCCCACAGGAGATTTGCGCCGCGATCAGGTTTATTCTTGCCTCGCCCGCCATGACCGGCCAGATGATTGCGCTCGACGGCGGCCAGCACCTTGCCTGGGAAACGCCCGACGTGATCGCCGGCACTCTGCTGACACCAAAGACCTGACTTTCGACGCATCAATATCCATATACATTTACATTCTTTGCCGAGAGGCGAGACCATGAGCCAACCCGAAAACGTAACGCCGCTGAAGATTGCCGACGCGGCCCGCGCCATTCGTCATGTCTTCGTGCGTGATCTGCTGCTAGACGCTCATATCGGCGTCTATACCCATGAGCACGGGCGAACCCAGCCGATCCGCATCAATATCGACCTCACCGTCAATGAGGCCGCCCATGGTGACAAGCTGGCCAATGTCGTTTGCTACGAAACGGTCGTGAACGGGGTCAAGGCGCTGGTCGCTCAGGGCCATCTGAACCTGGTCGAAACGCTGGCCGAACGCATCTCCACACAATGCCTCGCGGACCCGCGCGTCACGGTGGCGCGCATCCGCGTCGAAAAACTCGCCGCGATCTCCGAAGCGGGTAGCGTCGGCGTCGAAATTGAACGGGCAAAATAGGGGCTTGTGGACCGATTTGGCTCAGGCATCCAAAGCCATAATGAAATCAACGGTTTGATACGCCACACGCCGCCTACGGAGCTTTTGTACACAGCGCGAAAAAGGCAGAAAATCCTCTGTTTTCAGGCATTAGACAGCCTTTTATATGCCGCGCCCCTGCCGCTTCGCTAAAAAAATGGAAGCGTTTTCAATGGTTTAAATGGCGAATGTATTTTCGCCCTCGTCATAAAAACGTAATGGCGACAAGCCTTTAGGCCATTGTCGCAATGAGGATTTCAACAAACTTATCCACAGCTCGCCAAACTTCGCGGCGAGCAAACTTTGCGGTTCCGCGAGCTAGAATAGTGCCATGACCAATGAGGACCATAACAGCGTCACCGGAGCCGAAGCCGAACCTCAGGACAAGGCCCGGAAGGACAAGGTGAAAACGCCGCGCCCGCGCCGCGCCGCGCTGCCGGACGCCGGAGTGCCAACCGGCTCGGAGCTGATTGCCGAGAAGGTCAAAATCCTGCCCGACAGCCCCGGCGTCTATCGCATGTTCGGTCATGACGGCGAGGTGCTCTATGTCGGCAAGGCCCGCAGCCTGAAAAAGCGCGTGGCCAACTACGCCAAGCTCACCGGCCACTCAAATCGCATCGCGCGCATGATCACCTCGACCACGGCGATGGAGTTCATCACCACCGCCACCGAGACGGATGCGCTGCTGCTCGAAGCCAACCTGATCAAACGGCTGAAGCCGCGCTACAACGTGCTGATGCGGGACGACAAGTCGTTCCCCTTCA
>CAZLLB010000195.1:0-6398 GCA_964560165.1 uncultured Parvibaculum sp.
GCCCGCGATCGGCGCGGTGGTGCAGACGATGACGCACTCCTGCCCCGCAACACGACCTATGCCGGTGATAATCCCCGCCGCGCTGATCGCCTCGCCATACATGCCGTTTGCCGCCATCGGGGACAACTCGAGAAACGGCGTACCGGGATCAATCAGCCCGTGGACGCGGTCGCGAGGGAGCAGCTTGCCGCGCGACACATGTCGGTCGCGAGACCGCTGGTCACCACCCACCGCCGCTTTCGCGCGGTCCTCCTGAAGCGTCTCGACCAGCCGTCCCATGGCTTGCGCATTCTCTTTGAAGCGGGCGTCGCGCGCATTGATATTGGTGGTCAGGACAGCCATGACGTAACCTGTGCTGGATTTTATATAGAAACAATCATACGTTCGTTTCTAGCCATCGGCAAGCAGCCCCTTGAGACAGGACTGACACATATTATGAGCAGGACCGTCGGTTCATCAGGCCCAAAAACGCTCGCGGCAATTCGCGAAGCGGGGCTGGAGCTTATCTACAGGGATGGTTTCGAGGCGATGAGCCTGCGCCGATTAGCGGCCAAGGTCGGTCTTCAGCCGGGCTCTCTCTACAATCACATCGCGACGAAACAGGATCTTCTATTCGACCTGATCCACAACCATATGGTCGCATTGCTGGAGCGGGTGAAGGCAGAACTCAACGGCATTGACGATCCGCTAACAGCGCTGAGCGTCTTCACCGCCTTCCACCTGACCTACCATATCGAACGTAAGCGCGAGGTCTTCATCGGATCGGCTGAACTCCGCAGCCTCGATGCGAAAAACCGCAAGCGTATCGTCAGTCTTCGCCGCGTCTATGAAGACCTGCTGTGCGATATCCTCGAAAAAGGCGCTGCGAAAAAACAATTCCAGATCGCCGACGCGCGGGTGAGCACCTATGCCATCCTCGCCATGCTCACTGGTATCTGCACCTGGTACGATCCGAAAGGTCGCATCGGCAGAAAAGCGCTGATCGATGTCCACACCCGCCTCGTGCTGCAAGGCGTGATGAAATAAACCGGCCCCACACGCTGCCGTCAGAACAGCTCCACCGCCAGAGCCGTGGCTTCGCCGCCACCGATGCAGAGCGAGGCGACGCCACGCTTGCCGCCCTTCTGTTTCAGCGCATTGAGCAGTGTCACGATGATGCGCGCGCCCGAAGCGCCGATCGGATGGCCGAGCGCACAAGCGCCGCCATAGACGTTGACGTTTGAGTGGTCGAGTTGAAGCTCCTTGATCGCGGCCATGGCGACGACGGCGAAAGCCTCGTTGATTTCAAAAAGATCGACATCATTCTTGCTCCAACCCACGCGCTCGAGCAGTTTTTGCATCGCGCCGATGGGAGCGGTCGAAAACCACGCCGGAGCCTGAGCGTGCATCGCATGGCCGCGAATGGCGGCGAGCGGCTTTAATCCCCGCCTTTCAGCTTCCGAGAGACGCATCAAAACAAGCGCCGCCGCACCATCGGAAATCGAACTCGAATTCGCCGCCGTCACCGTGCCGTCCTTGGCGAAAGCGGGCTTCAAGGTGGGGATTTTCGAGGCGTCGGCCTTCGCCGGTTGTTCGTCCATCATGATTTCGACTTCGCCCTTGCGCGTCTTGATCGCGACGGGGACGATTTCGGGGGCGAAACTGCCATCCTCGCCTGCGCGTTTGGCGCGGGTCAGGGATTCCACCGCATAGGCGTCCTGCGCATCGCGCGAGAATTGATAAGAGCGCGCCGTCTCTTCGGCATAGGCGCCCATCAACTTGCCTTCATAGGCATCTTCGAGGCCGTCGAGGAACATATGATCTTTGACCTCGCCATGGCCGAGGCGAAAGCCGCCACGCGCTTTCGGCAACAGGTAAGGCGCATTGGTCATGCTCTCCATGCCGCCTGCCACGATGACATCGCCATGGCCCGCGATCAGCGCGTCATGCGCCATCATCACAGCCTTCATGCCCGAGCCGCACATCTTGTTGATCGTCGTGCAGGGTGTGCTCTCATCGAGGCCACCATAGATCGCCGCCTGCCGCGCCGGGGCCTGCTTTGCGCCTGCGGACAAGACGCAGCCCATCAGAACCTCATCGACTGCGGTTGATGAAAGCCCTGCACGCTCGACGGCGGCGCGCACGGCGACAGCACCAAGCTCCGGCCCGCTCAGATCGGAAAGCACACCCTGAAATCCCCCCATGGCGGTGCGTGCCGCGCTGGCAATGACAATGGGATCGACTGCGTGAAGGGGCTGTGCCATGGAAAATCCTCGGGATATGTTCGATGCCTGTAAAGAACGGCTAGGTCGAACCTAGCTCAAAACGTCAATCGGGGGGAGGCTCACTTGAACTTTCTGCACAATATGGACTGGGTATTGCCGTTCAGAAGCGACGGCGCGACCCATCTGGCCAATGCTTTTACATGGCTTGGCTACACCACATTTTTTCTGATCGCCCTGCCCTTGAGCTACTGGCTCTGGGACCGGGGCCGCGCCATGCGGCTTGTCGTGCTGATCGCAATCACTGCCGTCATCAATGGCTGGCTGAAAGACTTCTGGCAGGACCCGCGTCCTGATCCAAAATACTGGCTCGATCACCGCGTGCTCGGCTCCTATGGGCGACCGAGCGGCCATGCACAGGTCGCCATCGCCATGTGGTTCTGGGTTGCCTATGAACTGAAACGCCCCTGGGCTTGGGCCGCTGCCGTATTCATCATCGCCGGTGTCTGCCTCAGCCGCCTCTATCTCGGTGTCCATGACGTCGATGATATCGTGACCGGCCTTTCGCTCGGCCTTGTCGGCATTTTCATTTTCATGTGGTTCCTGTCACCGACCTTTGCTCCCGTGCGCAATATGCCGGCTGTTGCGCATCTCATAATAATTGTCGCGGTGGGTGTCGTCCTTTTCCTCACCTGGCCGAACGGTCAGAAGCCGGATGCGACTGTTGGCGTATTGGCACTTCTCTTCGGCTGGGTTCTCGGCGCGCATATGGATCACCGCCTCGCGCCGGACGAGCCGGTATTGCCTGCATGGTGGCTGCAAGTCCTCATCGGCATTGGCGGCATCGCCGTGCTCTTTGCGCTCCAGATAGGTCTTGGCAAAGCGGTCCATGCGCTCAGCATCCAGGGCATCGTCGCGAGCTACACCGTCTCGGCTCTTCTCGGATTTTATATGACGGGGATAGCCCCCTGGGCATTCCGGACGTTGCGGCTCGTCAAATGAATGGCGCGGAGCGGCGCTTTGCCGCTCCGCCTCTTTTCAACGCTTCTCGATGACGAGGCTTTGGGCGCAGCGTCCAAAATATCCTCGCTCATCGGCGAGACGGCCAGCCGCCATGCCGATGCCCGTTGCATCCACCCATGTTTCGGCGTCGAGCAACACCCATTCGCCGACCGGCATGCGCATCAGATTGATAGACAGATCGCCGTTGAGAAATGTCCAATCGCGGCCAAGAACGGATGAGACGCCGTTAGAAAAATCCGCCGTCATCGCGGCCCGCATCAGAGGCGACGTTGTTTCGCCCGCAATAATGGGGCGCACAGAGCGGAACCAGCAGGCGGCGGGACCGCCCGCACCGAGAAGATCAAAACCGCCCTTCCCATTGCGGACATCGAGACCCGAGATAAAGCCACTGCTGCGGCGAATGTCTTCGTTGATCGGCGACGAGTCCGACGGCGACGGAAGGCCGACGACCTTCGCTTCCGCGATCCCGTCTAGATCGGGGTAATCCCCGGTACGGATTTTCAAGGCACTGGCACGCGTAACTTCCTTGCCACCGGCCAGAAGCGTGACCGCGCAAAGCTGAATCTTGCGGCCCTCACGAATGACTTCGCTTCTGATCTCCAGCGGTCCAACTGGCACGGGACGCAGAAGGTCAATGGTCAGTCGCACGACCTGCATCGGCACGGCGGTGGGGATATGCTCAACGACCCATGAGATGAGCGAGGCAGGCGCGCCACCGTGCTGCATGGACGGGTCCCAGGGACCGGCAGCAAAAGGGGTGGCGTGAGCGACATCGCCCTTCAATTCGAAAACAGCATCTATGGACATCAGGCAGTCTCGTTGAAAAGTTCGCGGCCGATCAGCATGCGGCGGATTTCACTTGTGCCCGCGCCGATCTCATAGAGCTTGGCATCGCGGAGCAGACGGCCTGTGGGATAGTCGTTGATATATCCGTTGCCGCCGAGCGTCTGGAGGGCCTCGAGCGCCATCCACGTCGCCTTCTCTGCCGCGTAGAGGATCGCACCAGCCGCATCCTTGCGCGTCGTCTGGCCGCGATCACAGGCCTTGGCAACCGCATAGACGTAAGCACGGCAGGCGTTCATCGTCGAATACATGTCGGCGAGCTTGCCCTGCATCAACTGGAACGTGCCGATAGGTTCGCCGAACTGCTTGCGTTCATGAACATAAGGGATAACCACGTCCATGCAGGCCTGCATGATGCCGAGCGGCCCAGCGGACAGAACCGCCCGTTCATAGTCGAGACCCGACATCAGGACGCGCGCGCCTTCGTTGAGTTTGCCGAGAACATTATCCTCGGGCACCTCGCAATCATCGAAGACGAGTTCCGCCGTGCTGGAACCGCGCATGCCGAGCTTGTCGAGCTTCTGCGCCGGACTGAACCCCTTGAACCCCTTCTCGATCAGGAAGGGTGTGATGCCTCTGGAACCCGCCGCCGGGTCGGTCTTGGCATAGACGATCAACGTGTCGGCATCGGGGCCGTTGGTGATCCACATCTTGTTGCCGTTGAGGATGAAGCGATCGCCCTTCTTCTCGGCTTTCAACCGCATCGAGATGACATCGGAGCCAGCACCGGGTTCCGACATGGCAAGCGCGCC
This sequence comes from uncultured Parvibaculum sp., assembly GCA_964560165.1. Taxonomy (GTDB): domain Bacteria; phylum Pseudomonadota; class Alphaproteobacteria; order Parvibaculales; family Parvibaculaceae; genus Parvibaculum. The sequence goes on from CAZLLB010000195.1 coordinate 4,820, forward strand.
GACATGCTCGCCGGAAATGAGCTTGGGCAGATATTTGCGCTTCTGCGCTTCTGTGCCCCAACGGCGCAACTGATTGACGCAGAGATTGGAATGCGCGCCGTAAGACAGGCCAACGCTGGCCGATCCCCGGCTGATCTCCTCCATTGCGATGACGTGTTCGAGATAGCCGAGCCCTGCTCCGCCAAACTCTTCCTCGACGGTAATCCCCAGCAAGCCGAGATTGCCAAGCTCGGGCCAGAGGTCGCGCGGAAAAATGTTCGAAGCGTCGATTTCGGCGGCGCGCGGCGCGATCTTGTCGGCGGTGAAGGCGCGCACCGTATCGCGGATCATGTCGGCGGTTTCACCGAGATCAAAATCGAGAGACTGGAAACTGTTGCTGCTCATCGGTCGTTTCTTTATTTGGCGGTATAGACGTCCAGGACGTCGGACGCTGTGAATACGGAATAGACGCCCGCGCCGGGACTTCCGCCGACGACGAAGAATTTGCCATGCGCGACGGCGGCGACGGCACCATGGCGCGGCGTCGGCAAGGGCGCGGCCTTGCTCCAGGCGCCACCGGGCGTGAGCACAAAATGATCTGGATAGGTCTTGGGCGGACGAATGCTCTGCCCGCCCGTGACGTGAATCTTGCCGTCGAGCACGGCGGCGACATGACCATCGCGCGCAGCGGGCAACGCGGGGCCTGCTCGCCATGCGCCGGTTGCCGGATTGAAAATATCCACGCGCGCCGTCGCAACATTGCCGACGGCCCCGCCGATCACATAGATCTCGCCGCCAACTACAACGACAGCGCTGTCGGAACGCGGCGCGGGGAGAGACGATTTGGCAATGCTCCATTGGTTCGAGCTGGGATCAAGGACGAATATCCGCTCGGCATTCGGGCCTTTGCCGCCAATGGCGTAGATCTTGCCGCCGACACTGGCCAGCGACAGACCAACGCGCGGCCCGGGCATGGCCGGACCAGCAATCCACGCGCCGAGCGAGAGATCAAATATCCAGACGGAATTGCTTTCCGTTTCGGTGGTCTCATCATCCTCGGTCGTGAGCTTGTAGCCGCCCGCGACATAGATCTTGTTGTTGTCGGCAGTGATGCCGAATTGCTCAAGGCCAACGGGAAGCGCCGCCGCCGCGCGCCAGATGTTGCCCAGCGTGTCGTAAATCTCGGTGAGCGAGCGCGGGCCCGATGTGCTGCCGCCGCCGATCACATAGAGATCGTCGCCTAGAAGCGCACCACCGGCGAAAGCGCGCGCTGTGGTCATGGGGGCACCTTCGCGCCAACCATCGGCATGGGCGGCGGTTCCGGCAAACAGGGCAGCAACCAGAAGGGCCGCAAGACCCCAGACCCGGCTCAGGTGACGCATGATTATCCTCGACTCTTGTACCGGCCAGTACGGCCCGCACGGGGAGTTTGCTTGATTTGCCCCGCCACGGCTAGCGGATGCACACGGCCTTGATAGGCCGGAGAGCGGACATGAAAAAGCCGGCTGCCACTGTTTTCACAGAACGGCGAGCCGGCTTTCCATACCTGGTCTCAAGGACATGGTGCGGTCGAGAAGACTCGAACTTCCACGGGTTGCCC
>CAZLLB010000196.1:0-6387 GCA_964560165.1 uncultured Parvibaculum sp.
CAAAAGCTCCATGCCGTCCATGCGCGGCATCTTGATGTCGAAGACGGCGACGTCCGGCGGGTTGGCGGACAATCCCGCGAGAGCCGCCGCACCATCCGTATAAGTCTGGACGTGGTAGCCCTCGGCCTCGAGCGCCATGCTCACCGATGTCAGAATGTTTCGATCGTCGTCAACCAGCGCGATGGTTGGCATCTGCCCCCGACCCTTTTGAGACGCGTTAAATCCAGCCTCATCCATCTGCAATCCCTCGAGCATTCGCAAGCTCCTGCCAGTCGCCGCGGTGGCGGACAGGATTAGGGTCGCTTTTGGCCTAAAATGTGGCGGCAGTATAAGCACTTGGCAGGTGACGCGCCATGCTTCGTGACCATAATACCCCAAGATGAGCATGCAGACTGGACAGACGGGGGCCGCGCCGCAATGCTGGCGGCAGGGTATTTCGGGGGAAACATGAAACGGATATTGGCGGTTCTGGGCGCGGCGGTTCTGGTGCTTGTGGCGGTTGTGATAGGGCGGACGCTGATGCTCGCCCCGCCGCCTGCCGCAAGCGGGGCAGCGGCGACCGCCTCGGCCTCGCCGGAAGAAACGGCGCGCGCGGCAGAGCATCTGTCAGCGGCGATCGGGATCCGGACCATTTCCTATCAGCGCGGGCTCAATGACGAAAAAGCCAAGGCGTCTGCGGCGGCGCTTGTGCAGTTTCGGGATTTCATCGCCACGACTTACCCGGCTTTCAGCAATGCGGCGGGTCGTGAAATCGTTAACGGCTACAGCCTGCTTTTCACCTGGGAGGGCAGCGACCCCAAGCTCGCGCCGGTTCTGCTGATGTCGCATATGGATGTGGTGCCGGTGGTACCGGGCACGGAAGACGACTGGAAGCACCCGCCTTTTGCAGGCGAAATTGCCGATGGCATGGTCTGGGGACGCGGTGCGATCGACTGCAAGGGTTCGCTGATCGCGATGCTCGAAGCCGCCGACAGTCTCGCGGCGAAAGGCTTCAAACCGAAACGCACGATTTATTTCGCCTTTGGCCATGATGAAGAAATCAGCGGCCTTGATGGCGACAAGAAGATTGCGGAACTGCTGGCCTCGCGCGGCGTGAAGCTCGCCTTTGTCAGCGACGAAGGCGGCATGGTGGCCGAGGGCGTGGTGAGCGGCATCACGACGCCGGTGGCGCTGATCGGTATTGCCGAAAAAGGTTATATGTCGCTTGAACTGACCGCTCATGCGGTGGGCGGTCATTCCTCGATGCCGCCCGCGCAAGAGGAAACCGCCGTCGGCAGGCTGGTGCGCGCCATCGACCGCACGGGGAATGCGCCCTTTGTCAGCGGCATTGACGGGCCGACGCGGGCGATGCTTGCAGCCTTCGCGCCCGCTTCGTCCTTCGGGCGGAAGATGGTGTTTGCCAATCTCTGGCTTTTCGAGCCGCTGGTCGTTCACCTGATGAACGAGGATCCGGGCAGCGCCGCGCAACTGCATACGACCATTGCCCCGACGATGCTGAAGGCGGGCGTGAAGGAAAACGTGCTGCCGCCGGAAGCCGAAGGCGTCATCAATTTCCGCGTCCATCCGCGCGACACGGTGGCGAGCGTCACCGAGCATGTGACGAAGGCCATCGACGACAAGGAAGTCAGCATCGCCACGCTTCCCGGCGCGCGCGAGGCTTCCGCCGTTTCCAATGTGAAGGGGCCAGCCTATGGGCTGCTGACGGACGCCATCGCCAAGAGCTTCCCTGACGCGCTGATCGCCCCGAACCTGACGGTAGCCGGGACCGATTCCCGCCATTTTCTGCCGCTGACCGACAACGTGTTCCGCTTCATTCCACTGCGGGTGACGAAGGAGGAGCTGTCAGGGTTCCACAACACCAATGAGCGGGTCCGCATCAAATCGCTGGGGGAAGCAGTCGGATTTTACCGGGCGCTGATGCAAAATCTCGACGATCCGGCGCTTGACGTTGCGGCTGCGGGCTGAGGATTGCCAGATCGGCGGCATATCCCAATGGGGAGGGTGCGGCGAAGCGCCCTTTCGGGACGCCTTGGCGCACCGCCCCGTTGCGCTCATATCGGCGCGGAACTAATGTGCCGCCGTTGAAGGGAACCCCTCCCGGCAGGGCGGGGCTTGAGGTAGGATCGGACCCGGACCAGCCATAGACCGGCAACGGAACCGGCCCGGTACGGGAAGCATTCAGTCATACGAAACGCCATGGCGACCGGCGGCCACAATCTGGCCCCGATGATGGGAAATTTTCCCCGCTATGCTTCGTCCCGGGGGGACGGCGGCGGTTTCGAGAACAGCACCAAGGAGAGACGGCGTGAAACAGAGCGGGCCTATCATCAGCAAACATGGCGTGGACAAAAGCGGCTTGAAAAATCTCGCCGCTGCCTATTGGAACCTGCGTCCCGCCGAGCTTTATGAAGAAGCCATTCGCCGTGGCGAAGGCAGCGTGGCGGCCAATGGCCCCTTCGTCGTCAAGACCGGCGTGCATACCGGCCGCTCCGCCAAGGACAAGTTCATCGTTCGCGATGCCACCACCGAAAACAATGTGTGGTGGGACCAGAACAAGTCGATGACCAGCGAAGCCTTCGACCTTCTCCATGCCGATATGCTCAAGCACGCCGAGGGCAAGGAACTCTTTATTCAAGACCTCTTTGGCGGCGCCGACGCGACCCACCGTCTCCCCACCCGCATCTATTCCGAATATGCCTGGCACTCGCTGTTCATCCAGAACCTGCTGATCGAGCCGACGGCTGACGAGTTGAAAGACTTCGACCCCAAATTCACCATCATCGACCTGCCGAGCTTTGTCGCCGATCCGGCGAAATACGGCGTACGGTCCAGCACGGTGGTCGCCTGCAATTTTGCCAAGCGGATCGTGCTGATCGCCAACACCTCCTATGCCGGCGAAATCAAGAAGTCCGTCTTCTCAATGCTGAACTACGACCTGCCCGCCAAGCGCGTGATGCCGATGCATTGCTCGGCCAATGTCGGCCCCAAAGGCGATACGGCGATCTTCTTCGGCCTCAGCGGCACCGGCAAGACGACGCTGTCGGCCGTCGCCGACCGCACGCTGATCGGCGACGATGAGCATGGCTGGTCGGAAAACGGCGTCTTCAATTTCGAAGGCGGCTGCTATGCCAAGATGATCAAGCTGTCGGCGGAAGCCGAGCCTGAAATCTACGCGGTGACCAAGCGCTTCGGCACCGTGCTCGAAAACGTCGTGATGGACCCGGTGACGCGCGAGCTTGATCTCGACAGCCCGGCGCTGGCTGAAAACAGCCGTGGTGCCTATCCGCTCTCCTTCATTCCGAATGCCAGCCTCACGGGCCGCGCGCCGCAGCCCAAGAACGTCATCATGCTGACGGCTGACGCCTTCGGCGTGCTGCCGCCGGTGGCGAAGCTGACGCCGAGCCAGGCCATGTATCATTTCCTCTCGGGCTATACGGCGAAGGTCGCCGGCACCGAGAAGGGCGTGACGGAGCCGGAAGCCACGTTCTCGACCTGCTTCGGCGGCCCCTTCATGTCGCGCCATCCCACCGATTACGGCAATCTGCTGCGCGACCTCATCGCCGAGAATAAGGTCGATTGCTGGCTCGTTAACACGGGCTGGACCGGCGGCGCTTATGGCACAGGCTCGCGCATGCCGATCAAGGCGACGCGCGCGCTGCTGGCCGCCGCGCTTGACGGCTCGCTCGCCCATGTCGAATTCCGCCTCGATCCGAATTTCGGTTTCCAGGTGCCGGTCAGCGTGCCGGGCGTCGATACGAAGATTCTCAACCCCCGCGAGACATGGGCCGACAAGGCCGCCTATGACGCACAGGCCCAGAAGCTGGTGAAGATGTTCATCACCAATTTCGAGAAATTCGCCGACAAGGTTGACCCGGACGTGCGCGCCGCCGCGCCGGGCACGAAGGCCGCCGCCGAGTAAGCGGGCACGCCTTACCGAAATTGAAGGCCGGTCATTGCGACCGGCCTTTTTTCTTGTCCGGTGATATGTCGTCTCTCTGCGACATTTCCTGCGGCCTTGCGATGAAGTCCTCCATCGTCTTGCCGGGCTCGTCGCGAAAGGGTTCTCCCTTGGCGTTCAGCGCGGCGATGCGCTCGATGCGGAAGGTGCGGAAATCGCGGCGGAGTTCGCACCAGCTTGCCAGCATCCAGAAGGGGCCGAAGAAGGCGAGGCCGAGCGGTCGCACCGTGCGCGTCGTCAGGTCGCCCGATAGCGAGGCGTATTCGAAGGTGAGGCGGCGGCGCTCGCGAATGGCGAGGCGGATGGGCGTCAGGTGGGCGTTGAACGCCTCTTTGCCGTGTGTGCGGCTGCGCGCCACGGAAAGGCGCGATGTTTCGACGATTTCGTTGAGCCGCGCGGGCAGAACGGCGCGGATTTTATCCACCGCCGCGTCGGCGGCCTGCGTGAAGGCGACGTCGCCCCAGGCGCGCACCATGCGCGCGCCAAAGACCAGCGCCTCGATCTCGTCTTCGGTGAACATCAATGGCGGCAACTCGTAACCGGAGCGCAGCATATAGCCGAGGCCCGCTTCGCCTTCTATCGGCACACGGCTCGCCTGAAGATCGGCAATGTCGCGATAGATGGTGCGGACCGAAACCTTAAGCGCACCCGCAAGCTCGGCGGCGGTGACGACGCGCTTGTGGCGGCGCAAAAACTCGATGATGTCGAAAAGGCGGTCGGCGCGGCGCATGAGGGTTCTCCCTTGATCACTCACGATGCCTGAAGGCTGCTGACGGCATGTTGTCAGTAGCGTGTCAGCATAATCGAAAAACGAAACAAAGGAGGCTGCCATGATCCATCTGTTCGTTTTTCCGCCGCTGATGAAAGGCACGCCCAATCCTGGGCCGTTCTGCATCAAGCTCGAAACGGCGCTGAGGCTTGCTGGTGTCGGCTATGAGACACGCTATGTCAGGACGCCCGCCGAGGGGCCGAAGGGGAAAATTCCCTTTGTCGAAATCGACGGCGAGCGGATCGGCGATTCAACGCTCATTCTGGAAAGGCTGAGAGATGAGCACGGCGTCGATCTCGACCAGAGGCTCAGTCCGCGCGAGCGCGCGCAGAGCCATGCGTTGCAACGGATGATCGAAGAGCGGCTCTATGCGGTGCTGCTCTATAGCCGCTGGATAGAGCCGGATAACTGGGCAAAGCTCAGGCAGATTTTCTTTGGCAAAATGCCAATGCCGCTCAGGTTTTTTGTACCGGGCAAGGTGCGCAAGCAAAGAGAACGGGCGCTTCATGCCCATGGCGTAGGGCGGCACAGGCGCGAGGAAATCTATGCGTTGGGCGCCGCCGATCTCGCGGCGGTGAGCACGGTGCTTGGCGACAAGCCCTTCCTCTTCGGCGAACACCCGACGCTGGCCGATGCGACGGCCTTTGCCTTTCTCATCAGCATCATCGGGCCGGATTTCGAGAGCCCGCTAAAAGACAGCGCCGTCGGCCACGCCAATCTCGTTTCTTATACCGAGCGCATGGGAGAGATATTTGCCCGAGCAGGCCGGGCGCATCTGCTTCTGTCTGCCGCGGATTGACGAGGCGTTCAAAAAAACATCCGGGGCCGGACGACTGTTTCTAGTCGCCCCGTCTCGGCTTGCCGATGCGGACACCGCTTGTGGACGGCGGATCGCTGGCGGGAAAGCTTTCATCCGACGCCTCGTCGATGCGATCACTCTCCGCCTCTTTGACGGTTCTCGGCGGCGGCTTTTTGCTCAGGTCAGGCTTTTTCATGGATTTATCCTCAGCGAAACGAAAGGTCACCTAGACATATAGGGTCGGCACGTCACGATATCGAGGATGAGAGCGCGCCGACTTGACGCAGCCAGCTTGCCACTCATATTTCTCCACAGACGCTCATTCTCCTTCAAATCCATCGGTGAGTCTTTAATGCGCCTCGTCCCAGTTGTCGGCGGCGCGCGCATCGACTTCGAGCGGCACGGATAATTTCAGGGCCGGTTCGGGTGCGCCGATCATCACTTGCGAGACGAGCGCGCAGGTTTTTTCGGCTTCCTTCTCCGGCACTTCGAAAATCAACTCATCATGCACCTGCAAAAGCATCCGGGCGGAGAGTTTTGCCTTTGCCAGTGCGCCGGGCATCTGGATCATGGCGCGGCGGATGATGTCGGCGGCGGAGCCTTGAATGGGCGCGTTGATGGCGGCGCGTTCCATGAAGCTGCGTTCGGCGGGATTTTTTGAATTGATCGCGGGCACATGGACGCGACGTCCGAAAATCGTCTCAACATAACCGTTGGTGTGAGCTGCTTCCTTCGTCGCATCCATATAGGCGCGGATGCCGGGAAAACGCTTGAAGTAACGGTCGATATATTCGCCCGCTTCGGAGCGCGGAATGCCGAGCTGGTTTGCCAGACCGAAAGCCGAGATGCCGTAGATGATGC
>CAZLLB010000197.1:0-6370 GCA_964560165.1 uncultured Parvibaculum sp.
CAACGGCACGATCGCCGAAGCAGCACTTGAGCGCGCCAACATCACCTGCAACAAGAACGGCATCCCGTTCGACCCGGAAAAGCCGACGATCACATCCGGTGTGCGTCTGGGGACGCCGGCCGGGACGACGCGCGGCTTCGGCGTTGCGGAATTCCGCTTGATCGGCAAGCTCATCAACGAAGTGCTGAGCGGATTGGCCGAGAACGGCGAGGCGGGCAATGGTGTGGTCGAGGCTTCAGTGCGCGAGCGGGTGCTCGAATTGTGCGGTCGTTTCCCGATCTATGGCGGCCCGAAATAAGCGTCGGATTGAAGAGATAACAGGCGGGGGCGAAGGATATGCGTTGTCCATATTGCGGCAATGAAGACACGCAGGTTAAGGACTCACGTCCGACTGAGGACAACACCGCCATCAGGCGGCGGCGCTTTTGCACGGCCTGCGGCGGTCGGTTTACGACCTTCGAGAGGGTGCAGCTACGTGAGCTGACCATCATCAAGAACAGCGGACGCAGGGTCCCCTTTGATCGGGATAAACTTATGCGTTCTGTGCAAGTCGCGATGCGCAAACGCCCAGTTGAGCAGGAGCGAGTAGAGCGTATGGTGAGCGGCATCGTGCGCCGGCTCGAAAGCATGGGTGAGAGCGAAATCCAGTCTTCGACGGTCGGAAAGCTGATCATGGAAGGTCTGAGTTCGCTTGATGCCGTTGCCTATGTTCGCTTCGCATCGGTCTATAAGAACTTCCGCGAGGCAAGAGACTTCGAGGAATTTTTGGACGAGTTGAGCGGGCCGGCGGGCCGGGACGACAGCGACGAAGACCGCTGAGGCCTCTCGCGCCCCCGCCCGGCCTTTCGGGGACGAGATGGCGATATCCGCCGACACAGATTTCATGAAGATGGCGCTGGCGCTGGCCGAGCGCGGGTTGGGGCAGGTTGCGCCGAACCCGGCTGTGGGTTGCGTCATCGTCCTCGACGGCATCGTTGTCGGACGCGGCTGGACGCAGCCGGGTGGTCGCCCTCACGCGGAAACTGAAGCGCTGGCCCGCGCCGGCAAATTGGCGCGTGGCGCGACCGCTTATGTCACGCTCGAACCCTGCTCACATCACGGCAAGACAGGCCCCTGCGCCGAGGCGCTGATTAAGGCGGGCATCACGCGTGTCGTGGCTGCGGTATCCGATCCCGATCCGCGTGTTGCAGGCAAGGGCTTTGCCATGCTCGAAAAGGCCGGGGTCCAGATCGTAGAGGATGTATGCGGCGAGCAGGCGCGCCATCTCAACGAAGGCTTCTTTCGCAAGGTCATGGACGAGCGCCCGCTTGTCACCCTCAAGATCGCAAGTTCAGCAGACGGACGGATAGCCACTCGTACAGGGCATAGCCGCTGGATCACCGGCGCGCGCGCGCGTGAGCGTGGCCATCTTTTGCGCGCGACACATGATGCGATCATGATCGGCAGCGCCACGGCAATTGTCGATGACCCGTCTCTCACTTGCCGTTTACCGGGCCTTGAAGGCCGTTCGCCGGTCCGCATCATCGCTGACGGGCGATTGCGGTTGCCGTTGACTTCGGCGTTGGTGCGCGATGCGCGGAAAACACCGGTCTGGATACTGACTTTTGCCGATAGCGATGCGGGTCGCCGCTCGGCTTTCCTTGCTTGCGGCGTGGATTTGATCGACGTTCCTGCGGGCCTTGACGGTCTGATGGATATGAAAGCGGCGATGAAAATTCTCGCGGGCCGCGGGCTGACACGTGTGCTGATAGAAGGCGGCTCACGGCTTGCGTCTTCGCTGATGCGTTCCCATCTCGTTGATCGGATCGAATGGTTTCGTTCGTCCACGATCATCGGTGGCGATGGTTATCCCGCCATTGCCGCTCTTGGTATAGAGCGCGCGGACGCTGCGCCGGTTCTGGTGCTGACGGCGACGCTGGCGCTTGGCGATGACACGCTTTCAAGCTATCTGGTTCGGAGTTGATATGTTCACAGGCATAGTCACAGATGTTGGCCGCGTTCGTTCCGTCGAGCATCGCGGCGATACGCGCTTCGTTATCGAGACGGCTTATGACCCCCAAGGCATCGCGCTCGGCGCGTCCATTGCCTGTTCCGGCTGCTGCCTCACTGTGGTGGAAAAGGGAACGGACAACGGGCGGAACTGGTTTGCCGTGGATGCCTCCGCCGAGACGCTCGGCTGCACCTCGCTGGGGAGCTGGAAGGAAGGCACGCCCATCAATCTGGAGCGTGCGCTCAAGGCTGGTGACGAGCTTGGCGGTCATATCGTCAGCGGCCATGTGGACGGCGTTGGCGAAATTGTTGATATGCGCTCCGATGGCGACAGCGTCCGCTTCACCTTCGAGGCGCCCGATGAATTAGGTCGGTTCATCGCCTCCAAGGGTTCCGTAACCATTGACGGGACCTCGCTGACCGTTAACGAAGTCGAGGACGTGCGAGCAGGCTCCAATGACGCCAGCACCCGCTTCGGCGTCAACATCATCCCTCACACCCAGGCCGTCACGACCTGGGGGCAGGCGAGGGTCGGAAATATTGTTAATCTTGAAATCGACATGCTGGCCAGATATGTCGCCAGACTGGCCAAGAAGGATTAGGCATCGTGTACAAGGAATATCTCTCGTCCATCGAGGAAGTCATCGAGGATGCGCGCAACGGCAAGATGTTTATTCTTGTCGATGCGGAAGATCGTGAGAACGAAGGCGATCTGGTCATCCCGGCCCAGATGTGTACGCCGGAAGCAGTCAACTTCATGGCCAAATATGGTCGCGGCCTTGTCTGCCTGACGCTGACCGGCGATCGCGCCAAGCAGCTCAATCTCGAATTCATGTCGTCCAATAATCAGTCGCGCAACCAGACGGCTTTCACCGTCTCGATCGAGGCCCGCGAGGGCATCTCCACCGGCATTTCGGCGCATGATCGCGCGCACACGGTTTCCGTTGCAATAGACCCGACCAGAGGCCAGAACGACATTGTGTCGCCGGGCCATGTATTTCCGCTGGTCGCAAAAGACGGCGGCGTCCTTGTTCGCGCCGGTCACACCGAAGCCGCCGTCGATATCGCGCGTCTCGCCGGGCTTTATCCGGCTGGTGTGATTTGCGAGATCATGAATGATGACGGCACCATGGCGCGCTTGCCGGACCTCGTGCAGTTCGCCCAGTTGCATGGCCTCAAGATCGCGACCATCGCCGATCTCATCGCCTATCGCCGTCGCTACGATCACTTCATTCATCGCGCCATTGAAACCGAACTCGAGAGCAATTACGGCGGCGAGTTCAAGATGATGGTCTATCTCAACACCGTCGAATATGCCGAGCATATCGCGCTGGTGAAGGGCGACATCTCAACGCCCGAGCCGGTGCTGGTGCGCATGCATGCCATGAATGTTTTTGACGATATTCTTGGCGCGTCCGGCACGCGCTCCGACCTCTTGAAGGAGTCCATGAAAATGATCTCCGATGAAGGGCGCGGCGTCATTGTTTTGATCCGCGACACCACGGCGACCGTCGTTTCAGACCTGCTGCTGCGCAAGGGAGAGGCGGTCGATCAGGGTATGCCGCGCCGCTTGCGTGAATACGGCGTCGGCGCGCAAATCCTGCTTGATCTCGGTGTGCAGGAAATGATCCTGCTGTCGGACACCGATCGCAACATTGTCGGCCTTGAGGGTTACGGCCTCAGCGTAGCCGGTCAGCGTCCCATCAGCCCGCAGAAACGGACTGCCGGACAAGATAAGGCCAAGGAGGCCGCGTCGTGAGCACCACATCTTCAAAAGCCCATGTTCTGATCGTCGAAGCACGCTTCTATAACGACCTTGCCGATGAGCTGGCGCGTGGCGCCATTGCCGCGCTGGAGGCGCGCGGAGCGAGCTATACGCGCGTTTCCGTGCCGGGCGTTCTGGAGATTCCTGCCGCCATCAAATTTGCGCTCGATGCCATGGCGCGTGGCAGCCAGAGGTTCGACGGATTTGTGGCGCTCGGCTGCGTCATTCGCGGCGAGACGACCCATTATGATATAGTCTCTAATGAATCCGCTCGCGCTCTGATGGATTTGTCGGTCGAGCGTTCGCTCGCGCTCGGCAATGGCATCCAGACGGTCGAGAACGGCGAGCAAGCCTGGGCGCGGGCAAAAGTGGATGATAAGAACAAGGGCGGCGGCGCGGCCAATGCCTGTCTCGATATGCTCGACCTCAAGCGCACTCTTGGTGCCTGAGTTTTTGAAAGTTCGGTCCCCCATGTCTTCGGCCCCTGCCAAACCCGTTTCAGCCTCGCTCGACATTGGCGCGCGCAGCGCCGCGCGCCTTGGCGCTGTGCAGGCGCTCTACCAGATGGACATGGTAGGGACGGAGCTTGAAGACATCATTGAGGAGTTCGTGCACCACCGCTTCGGTCAGGAGATCGAAGGGGAGGTCTATAATGAAGCCGACGAGGCGCATTTTTCGGATGTCATTCGCGGCGTCGTGCGCGAGCAGCGCGAGATCGACGTCGCCATCAACGACGCTCTGGCCAAGGGCTGGAAGCTGGCGCGTCTCGACGCGACCTTGCGCGCCGTTCTGCGGGCTGGGGTCTATGAACTGCGCCGTTGCAAGAACATTCCGGTGAAGGTGGTCATCAACGAATATGTCGATGTGGCGAATGCCTTCTTTGAGGGCGATGAGCCGGGCGTCGTCAATGCCGTGTTGGACAGGCTGGGCGGCAGCCAGCGCAAGTAGCGGGTGGGCTGAGAATGTCGCCGCGGCCTGATGAATTCAATCTGATCGCGGACCTCTTCGCACCCTTGGCCGCTGAAGCACCCGGCGCTTATGGGCTCACGGACGACGCAGCCACTTTCACGCCCCGTGCCGGATTTGATCTTGTCCTCACCGTCGATGCACTGGTGGAGGGCGTTCATTTTCTGCCCGGCGATCCCGCCGATAGCGTGGCGCAGAAACTTCTCCGTGTCAGCTTGTCCGATCTTGCAGCCAAGGGTGCCGTGCCGCGCGGCTATCTGCTGACCACCGCCTGGGCGGGCACCACGCCATATGAGTGGATGAGGGATTTCGCGGCTGGCCTGGCGCGCGACCAGCAGAGCTTCGGCATAGTCCTGTGGGGCGGCGATACCGTCTCGACCACCGGTCCTGTGAGCTTCTCGCTCACCGCTATCGGCGAGGTTCCAGAGGGCCGCATGATCCGTCGTGGCGGGGCACGGCCCGGTGACGCTTTATTTCTGACAGGCGGTCTCGGCGATGCTGCACTCGGCCTCGCTGTAGCTCAGGGGCGGCTGGCGGCGGAGCAGGGTGACAAGGCGGCGCTCATTGCACGCTATCGGCTTCCTGAGCCTCGTGTGAATGTCGGTCCTCAACTCATGGGCATTGCTCACGCGGCGCTCGACGTCTCGGATGGGCTGATGGCCGACCTCGGACATCTTTGCGCGGTTTCGGGCACCGGCGCGCGCGTCGAAATGGAGCGCCTGCCGCTTTCGGCGGCGGCGGCTCGCTGCCTTGAGCGTGACCCGGCGCTGATCGAAACGATTCTCACCGGTGGCGACGATTACGAAATTCTTTTTGCAGCCGCGCCTGAAAAAATCACGGAAATCGATTCTCTTGTCATGCGCACGGGTGTCCCGATCACGCGTATCGGCACCGTTCTCGACGCTGGGGAAGGGCTCTCCGCAGTCTCAGCCTCGGGCGCCCCAATGACGTTCAAACAAGGGGGTTTTCGTCATTTCTAGCGAAATCCGATAGCTCCAAAAGGCGAGGCAAAACGCGCCCACTTGTTGCTTTCCCCACCCGCATTTGGCATCTTCCCCACCAATTGTGCTTCGACAAAGGGGGGAGTGGCCTCTGCCGGGTTTTCCGGCTCCGGTTCGAATTCCCACAAGAAAACCAAGGACAAAACAATGAGCACCACATTGTGGGCAATCATCGGCTGCGGTGGTCTGGCGATCATCTACGGCCTTCTGGCGGGGCGTTCCGTCCTGGCGGCTGATGCGGGCAATGCCCGCATGCAAGAAATCGCGGCGGCGATTCAAGAAGGCGCTGGCGCCTATCTCAACCGCCAGTACACAACGATCGGCCTCGTCGGCATCGCGATCTTCGCGCTGATCTCCTATCTGCTGGGCCTCAAGGTCGGCATCGGCTTCCTCGTCGGCGCAACGCTTTCGGGCGCGGCCGGCTATATCGGCATGCTCGTCTCGGTTCGCGCCAACGTGCGCACCACCCAAGCCGCGAGCAAGAGCCTCGCCGCTGGCCTCTCCATCGCCTTCCGCGCCGGTACGGTCACGGGCATGCTCGTCGCCGGTCTCGCACTTCTGTCGGTCGCCGTTTATTTCGGCATCCTCACCGGCCATCTCGGTTTCGCTCCCGACTCGCGTGAAGTGATTGACTCGCTCGTTGCTCTCG
>CAZLLB010000198.1:0-6329 GCA_964560165.1 uncultured Parvibaculum sp.
ATGTGATTTGCTATCTGCTTTATCTCAGCGGCGACCTCGCGGCCTATGTCTCGCTGATGCGGCTTTCCGATGCGCGCTCCTTCAGCGCCGCTGAGTTTCGCCGCCTCTCCGCTGTCACTCACGGCGTCGAAATCGTAGCAACGCGCATCTGGTCGCTTTATGACCGCGAGGGCGGCCTAGACGATATTCCTTCACCGCAGCTTCACCAGATATTGTCGAGCGCCTATGAGCATTTTGGCGACGACACGCTGAGCGAGCGCGAAAAGGAAGTGACGCGCCTGCTGCTGAAAGGCCTGCCGCCAAAATCAGTAAGCCGAATGCTCAACATCGCACCCGGCACAGTGCGCAATCACATCAAGCGCATCTACGTCAAACTCGACGTGCGCTCCCAGGCCGAACTGCTGGCCCTGTTCTTCGAAATGCTGAACGGCGCGGCGATGGCCGAAGCCGATAATCAGATGTCGAAGGCCCGAAGCTGAAGTCCTGTCCTATCTAGGGCATACCCCCGCCCCACCCGCGCCTCTAGCCTTCGCTGCGCGCGCACCATCTCGCTGCGCGTCGGGGAGGCTGAAAATGAACATCGCGGAATCGCTGCCGCATACCACCACATCGAACCCGGAAACCCTGCCCGCCAGTTGGTACTGGCAAGCCGACGCCTGGGCGATCGAGCGCGCGGAAATCTGGGCAAAGAGCTGGGTGCTCATCGGCATGGCGTCGCAATTTGCCAAAGAGGGCGATTACGTCTCAGCCTCTATCGCCGGTTTTCCTGTTTTCGCCATCAGGGGCAAGGACGGCGAAGTGCGCGGCTTTCACAATATCTGCCGCCACCGCGCCGCGCCGCTTGTGCGCGATTGCGGCCATGTCGATCGCCTCTCCTGCCCCTATCATCGCTGGCTTTACGACTTCGAGGGCAATCTGCGCGGCGCGCCGACAATGGATTTTGACAAGAGCGACTACGGCCTCTTTCCTGCGCGCTGCGAAATCTGGCGCGGCTTCGTCTTCGTCAATCTCGATATGGATGCTGTCTCCGTCTCGACATGGCTGTGCGATCTTGCCGATGCGGCGTTGCGTCATCCCATCGAGAAAATGCATCTCGGTCGCCAGTTTTCGGTCGAGGCCGATATCAACTGGAAAACCTATTGCGACAACTACGCCGAAGCCTGGCACATCCCTACGATCCATCCGGGCCTCAATAGCGCCATCGACATGCAGACCTATCGTATCGATACGATAGGCGACACGCTGCAAAGCCATTCGGTCGATGCGCGCGACGGCGGCAAAACCGATGGGCTCTGGGTCTGGCGTTTCCCCGGCCTGTTTTTCAACATGTACAATTGGGGCATGAATATCGGTCAGGTCGAGCCGCTGGGCCCGACGAAAATGCGCCTCACCTATCGCTATCTCTTCAACGAGATCGACCCGTCGAAGGATAAGGAACGCGACGAGCTGATCGAGTGGGCCTATATGGTCGCCAAGGAAGACATCGCCATCTGCAATGGCGTGCAGGCCAATCTGGAGGCAGGCGTCTATGATCGCGGCCGCCTCTCAACAGTGCACGAAAACGGCGTCATCCAGTTCCAGAAAATGGTGATGGCCGCGCATCAACGCGCATGTCAGGGCTGAACCCGCCTCAGCCGCGCGCCTTGCGCTTCGGCTTTGCGGGTTTTGCCGCGGCAGGTGCCAGGGCGGCGAGCGCCATCTCCGCAGTCATGCGCAAGTCATCGCGAGCGGCACCCGACGACGCCTGAATGCACAAGCCGTTTGCCACCGTGACCAGATAGCGCGCCAGCGCGGCCGGATTGGCGCTTTTTGGAAGGTCGCCCGCATTGCGTGCATATTCAAAGCGCTCGCGAAGCGTCAATTCGGTCGCGCTGCGGTGCTCTGCCAGTTGGCTCGGAATATCGGCCGCTCCGTCGCCGCAGGAGAGCCCGCTCTGCACAAGCAGGCAGCCGGGCGGCTCATCGGGATCGGTTGCGCTGTCGGCAATGCCAAAAAGGAACTGCGCCGCCGCCTCCCGCGCGGTCGGTTGAGCCAGAACATCGGACAGAAATCCGGCGCGGCCCTGATCATAATGATCGAGCACCGCGTGAAAGAGCCCTTTTTTGCTGCCGAAGGCCGCATAGAGGCTCGGTGAGTTGATGCCCATCGCGGTCGTCAGATCGACCATCGAGGCACCCTCATAGCCCTTGCGCCAGAACACCTCCATGGCGGCATCAAGAGCCTCGTTCATATCGAAGGCGCGGGGTCGGCCCACTGCCATTTTTTCCTCCCGGGAAATTTTTGTGTCGCTCGTTACAAAAAGAGCCTTGAAGCCCTCCCCCTGTCGCCATATCTGTGCCGCTCATTACAGAATGTGGTTCACAATGTCAGTGTTTGCAAGCCTCGTAAAAAAGCGCCCGGTCCTGTTCTCCAGCGCCGCCGTAGCGGCACTTTTGAGCGCCAGCGTCGCGTTTCATCAGATGGAGTTCGCCTCCGCCAGCCAGCCCGCAACTGTGCAGGCCCCCGCTGTTTCCGTGAGCACCCGCACGGTTGCTCCCGAAAATGTGCGGGTCTGGTCGGATTTCTCAGGCCGCATGAGCGCGGTCGATTACAGCGAAATCCGCCCTGAAGTCAGCGGCCGCATCACCGATATCCGCTTCGCCGACGGACAGGTCGTCAAGGCAGGCGATATTCTCTTCGTGATCGACCCGCGCACCTATGAAGCCGCCGTCGCCAAGGCGAGTGCCGACCTCGTCTCGGCCAAGGCCAATGCCGCGCTTGCCAATTCGCAGCTTGCCCGCGCCGCGAGCCTCGTCAAAAAGGAATTCGTTTCGCGTAGCACCTATGACCAGCGCGTGAGCGCCCGAGACGTCGCGGTGGCGAATGTAAAGGTCGCGGAAGCAGCACTTCGCCAGGCCGAAATTGATGTCGATCACGCCTATATCAAAGCGCCGATCTCGGGCCGCATCAGCCGCCCCGAAATAACGCTGGGCAATCTCGTTCAGACGGGCCCCGGCGCACCGCTTCTTGCGTCCATCATCTCCAATGACGGCATCTATGCCGATTTCGAGGTCGATGAGCAGACCTATATGAAGAGCATCCACGCCAATGCCGGAACGCGCGCCGAGGAACGGAAGATCCCCGTCGAGCTAACGGTCGAAGGCGATGAAGACCACGTTTACAAAGGCACGATCTACGGTTTCGATAACCGGATCGACGCGGGCTCCGGTACCATCCGCGCTCGCGCCCGTTTTGCCAATGAAGACGGCAGCCTCGTGCCCGGCATGTTCGTCTCCGTGAAGCTCGGCGGCGCGATCGACGCCAATGCGCTGCTGGTGCCCGAACGCGCCATCGGCACCGACCAGAGCAAGCGCTTCGTCTATGTCGTCGATGACGGCAAGGCCGCCTCGCATGAGGTGAAGCTCGGCGCGCAGGTCGATGGCCAGCGGATCGTTCTTTCAGGCCTCAATGCCGGCGACCGGGTGATCGTTGACGGCGTGCAGCACGTCACGCCCGGCGCGTCCGTGCAAATCCGCAATACCGTGGCCGACGCATCGAAACTCCAGCATCCCAAGCTCGGCATCGACTGAACGCCTCATAGATAGAAAGCGCGGATAGCGCCATGAACCTCTCGAAGTTCTTTATCGACCGGCCGATTTTTGCCGGAGTGATCTCTGTCGCCATTTTTCTGGCGGGCCTGATCGCAATGTTCCAGTTGCCGATCTCGGAATATCCCGAAGTCGTGCCGCCTTCGGTCGTCGTGAAGGCGCAGTTCCCCGGTGCCAATCCGAAGGTGATTGCCGAAACGGTTGCGACGCCGCTGGAAGAACAGATCAACGGCACGGAGAACATGCTCTACATGTTTTCGCAGGCCGCCTCTGACGGCACGCTGACGCTCACCATCACCTTCAAGCTCGGCACCGATCCAGATCTCGCCCAGCAACTTGTGCAGAACCGCGTCAATCAAGCCCTGCCGCGCCTGCCCGAAGTCACACGCAGCCTCGGCGTGACAACCGTGAAGAGTTCGCCCGATCTCACCATGGTCGTGCACCTGATCTCGCCGAACAATCGCTACGACATGCTCTATCTGCGCAATTACGCGGTGCTGAACGTCAAAGACCAACTGGCCAAGATCACCGGCATCGGTAGCGTGCAGCTTTTCGGCTCCGGCGACTATGCGATGCGCCTTTGGCTCAATCCGCAGAAGATCGCCGAGCACGGCATGACCGCCGACGATGTCGTGAACGCCGTCCGCCGCCAGAACGTGCAAGTCGCCGCTGGCGTCATCAACGGCCCGCCCTATGGTTCGGACGGCGAACTCCAATTGCCGATCAACGCGCAAGGTCGCCTGACGGATGCCGACCAATTCGCTGAGATCATCATCAAGCGCGACAATGGCGTCATTACGCGGTTGAAAGACGTCGCCCGCGTCGAAGTCGCGGCCTCGGAATACGGCTTGCGGTCGCTGCTCGACAATAAGGCGGCGGTGGCGATCCCGATCTTTCAGGCCCCCGGCTCCAATGCCATCGAGATTTCAAACCGCGTCCGCGCGACGATGGAAGAGCTGAAGCAGAACTTCCCGCAAGGCCTCGACTATCGCATCGCCTATGATCCGACCGTCTTCGTGCGCGGCTCAATCGAGGCGGTCGTCCATACGCTTCTCGAAGCCATCGCGCTGGTCGTTCTCGTCGTCATCCTCTTTTTACAGACGTGGCGCGCCTCGATCATCCCGCTTCTCGCCGTGCCGATCTCGGTTGTCGGCACATTCGCCGTCATGCACATGTTCGGCTTCTCGATCAATGCGCTTTCACTGTTCGGCCTCGTCCTCGCCATCGGCATCGTGGTCGATGACGCCATCGTCGTCGTTGAAAATGTCGAACGCAACATTGAGGGCGGCCTCTCGCCGCGCGACGCAACGCTAAAGGCCATGCGCGAAGTCACCGGGCCGATCATCGCCATCGCTCTCGTTCTCTGCGCGGTCTTCGTGCCCATCGCTTTCATCAGCGGATTGACAGGGCAGTTCTATCGGCAGTTCGCGCTAACCATCGCCTTTTCGACCGTCATCTCCGCTTTCAACTCGCTGACCTTGTCGCCCGCTCTCTCCGCTCTGTTGCTGAAAGCGCATGACGCGCCGAAAGACGGATTGAGCCGCGTAATGGATCGCGTCTTCGGGCGTTTCTTCCGCGGCTTCAACCACGTCTTCCACAGAGGCTCGGAAAACTATGGCAGTGGCGTCAAAGGCACGCTGCGGCGCAAGTCGGGCGCGATGCTCGTCTATGCGGTGCTGCTCGGCGCGACCTATGTGAGTTTCGGCGCAGTGCCACCAGGCTTCGTGCCGATCCAGGACAAGCAATATCTCGTCAGCTTCGCACAGCTTCCCGACGGCGCAACGCTCGACCGCACTGAAAAAATCATCCGCGAGATGTCGGACATCGCGCTGCGCGAGCCCGGCGTCGAAAGCGCCATCGCCTTCCCTGGCCTGTCGATCAACGGCTTCATCAACAGTTCGTCGGCAGGCATCGTCTTCGTCTCGCTGAAGCCCTTCGAGGAGCGCAAGGGTGCCGATCTTTCCGGCGAAGCAATCGCGCAGAAGCTGCAAAAGAAATATGACGGCCTCAAGGACGCGATGGTCGCAATTTTTCCGCCACCGCCCGTGCAAGGCATGGGCACCATCGGTGGCTTCAAGCTTCAGGTCGAGGACCGCACCGATCAAGGCTATGAGGCGCTGGACCGGGCGATGAAAGCCGTGACGACGAAAGCCAAAGCCGCACCGGAACTCACTGGCGTCTTCTCCGGCTACAAGGTCAGTGTGCCGCAGCTCAATGCCGATCTCGACCGCACCAAGGCAATGCAGCTCGGCGTCGATGTGCAGGCGGTCTTCGATACGATGCAGGTCTATCTCGGCTCGATCTATGTCAACGACTTCAACAAATTCGGCCGCACCTATCAGGTGATCGCGCAGGCAGACAGCAAATTTCGCTCAAAGCCCGACGACATCCTGAAGCTGCAAACAAGGAATGCATCCGGCGACATGGTGCCGCTGGGCTCGGTCATCCGCGTCTCGGAGACGACCGGCCCCGACAACGCCATGCGCTATAACGGCTTTCGTTCGGCAGACCTCAACGGCGCTGCGGCCGCCGGCTATTCAACCGGCCAGGCGCAGGCCGCTATCGTCAAGATCCTCGACGAGACGCTGCCGCACGGCATGCGCTACGAATGGACGGAGCTTACCTATCAGCAGATCCTTGCGGGCAACACGGCCTTGCTCGTCTTCCCGATCTGCGTGCTTCTCGTCTTCCTGGTGCTGGCCGCGCAATATGAAAGCCTGTTCCTGCCGCTGGCAATCATCC
>CAZLLB010000199.1:0-4674 GCA_964560165.1 uncultured Parvibaculum sp.
ACTTCCGCGATGGCGGCGAGGGCGACGGCTGGCTGCATGCGCTTGGCCGCTTCGAGCAAAAATCAAGCGGCCACCGCGCCGAAACGATTTTCGGCGCACATATCTACAACACGGCAATCATCTACAAGGACGAGCCGCAATCCTATACGAACAAACCACCGGGATTGACGACGCGCCTCTTCCTGCGCCTCGGCACGGACGGCATGGACACGATCTGCCACCTGATCTATCCGGCCTCGACGGCATGGCATCCTAAAAGCTCGACCATGCTCATCCTGCATGACGCCGACGGAAAACCCATCGCTGAAAAACCCATCGAAATCGCCTGCGGCGGCTCACGCTTCTGGCGCTTGTCGGAAATGTTTTCGACAAACGAACGCGAAGCGATGGGCGGCGCAGGCTACGTCATCGTCCGCGATACGACCTGCCGGTTGTTCGGCTTCCACGGTATGACGAACGGCGCGGAGAGCTTCTGCCTCGATCATATGTTCGGGTTCTGAGCGCGCTGTTTGCCGCCGCTTAACCGCGACGATGGGCCAGCGCCCAGCCCGTAACCGCAATGGGGCTGAGGAGGGCGATCCAGGAGATGACATCCCAGATGTCATTGCCGAGTAGCGCCGCGACAAGTCCGACGCCAGTCACAATCGCAAGCAGTAGGGGCCAGACAAAAATCTCGCTGAGCGAAAAACGCCGTCTTGCGCTCATTCCCCGGCCCCTTCCACGGAGAGGTCGCCGACAGAGCGTACAACAAATCCGCTTGCGGACGTTTCGCGGCGCGCGAGCCAGAGATAAAGGCCGCTGGCGAGAATGACGATGGCCGCAATATCGAGCAGCGCCCACAATATCTTCATGGGCAACCCGCCATAGTCACCGAAATGAAGCGGCTGGGAGAGCCTCAGCGCCAGCATGTACCAAGGCATTGAGCGTATCTCGGTAAGCACGCCTGTCTCTGCATCAATCAGCGCGGGCTTGTGCAATTGCGATCCGGCTGGCGTCTTGCCGCGCAGCCAGACCGCATAATGATGATTGCTGCTGAAGCTGACGCCTGGAAAGGCGACGAATTGCGGCTCCATGTCAGGCGCCGCCGCAACCGCTGTTGCAACCGCCGCCCCAAGCGAGGAGAAGACCGCAGGGATGGGCTTGTCCGCATAGGGTCTGACCATTTCCGCCAGTTCATCATGCCGCCACAGATCGACGAGCGGCGTGGCCAGCGTATTGATGACGCCCGTAAGCCCAACGACGCTGACCCACATCACCGTGACGATGCCCAGTAGATTATGCGCGTCGAGCCATTTGGTCCGGCGCTTTCGCGAAGTGCGGACCGTTCCAAAACGCAGCTTGCGCATGAAGGGCGTATAGACGACGACACCAGACACCACGGCAGCAAAAAACAGCAAGCCCATGAAGCCGAGAAAAAGCTCGCCGGGCAAACCGAGAAACATGTCGGTGTGGAGCTGGAGGATGAAATGCATCACACCGCTATCGGAAGCGGTGAGAACGGGTTCTGCAGTACGCCGATCATAAGATTGAAAGTGCATCTGCGCGACCGTGGCATCGACGGTCGGGCCGGTCGTTACGTTGACCACGGGCTGATCGGTGTCGAAGCTCAGAAAGAGCGGCTTCTCGCCAGGCCGTGCGGCAAGCGCCACCGCCAGCACATCATCGAGCGTTTTCCACGGCGTTCCGGGCGCGACTTCCGCCAGCACACGCTCGCCATCAATGAGGTGGTCGATCTCATCGTGGAAAATCAGCGGCAGCCCGGTGAGGCATAACATCAGCAGAAAAACGGTGCAGACAAGGCTCGTCCATTTATGAACCAGATACCACGCCCTGAATGCACCGTTGCTCATGTCATCTTCTGCTTTAGAACTCGGTGGATACCGACAGGCGCGCCGTCAGCGGGCGTCCCTGGCTCACAAAACCCGCGCTATTGGCTGACGCCCAATAGCCCTTGTTGGTGACGTTCTCAACCTGAAGATTGAGATCAATCGGTCGGCTCTGGACAACGAGGCGGTAGCGCGCGCCAAGATCGAAACGCGTCCAGGACGGAATTTCCTGCGTGTTCTGCGGGTTCACATATTGCGAGGCGGTGTAGAGCGCGCGCGCACTGACGGTGAGGCCCGGCACAAAAGGCAGATCCCATTCCGCGCCGAGATTGGCGAGATATTTCGGTACGCCTGCGGCCTGATTGCCGTCATTGAGACCGGCCGCCGTCGTCGTCAGTTCGGCTTTGACATAGGTTACGCCGCCGAGGAGACGTACGCCTTCAATCGGCTCACCGAAGGTCGTGAGTTCAACGCCGCGATTGCGCTGCTCGCCATCGACGCTGAAAATTTTCGTCACGGGATCAATGATGCTCGATGGCTGTTCGGTCTGGAAAACCGCAGCGCCGAAGCCCAGCGTACCGAAGTCGAGCTTGCCGCCGACTTCATATTGCTTGGACTTGTACGGAGCAAACACCGCGCCCGGATTGGCGACGAGGAGAGGTCCGGGTGCAACGGGGCCCTGAGACAGACCTTCGATACGGTTTGCATAAAGCGAGAGCTGATCGGTGACATTAACGGCAAGGCCGACAACCGGCGTAACGGCCGTCTCGTCATAAGCGCTGGTCAACAGGCCCGATGCAGTATCGTAGCCTTTGATATTGATCCTCTGCTTGCGCAAACCAAGAGTGAGGTGAACGTTCGCATAGGTCATCGTGTCGGAGAGATAGGCGCTGCTGAGCTTTGTGCTGCTGACAAGCGGAAGATCATCGAAATTGCCTGCCGAAAAAGTCGTGGCCGGATAGGCAAGATCGACGGGGTTATAAATATCCGTGGTTCCCGCAAAGCCGAAGGTCCAGGCGTTGTGGTTGTCCTGCGTGAGGGCGGAGAGGCCCGTATTGATCGCATGTTCCAGCGGGCCGGTGTTGAACTTGGCGCGCAGGCCCAACTGGCCGCTGTAATTCGTATCCTCGCGCGGAACGGTCAGGCGCGAAAGCGTGGTGGCGGCTGCCGCCACTGTCGGCGCACCGTAATCGCCATCCTCACGCATGTCGCGCGCGCCGAAAGCGGCATAGGCGGTCAGGTTCTCGGTGATATCGAACTCGCCCTGCAACAGAGCGAAAGTATCGCGCAACGCCGTATAGGCCCAGTCAGGCGCATAGTTGGTGTTGGCATCCGGCGCAGAGGGAACCTGCGTAAGACCCGCATCGATATAAACGACGTCGCGCGCCTTATCGATCTTGATCTTCTGAGACGCCGCATCGAGACTGAGGCGCACACGCTCGCCGCGATAATCGAGCGCCACAGCGCCAAGCGCCGACCACTCTTTCTGATCGTCGATCGCCGTATCTCCGTCGCGACCGGCGACGTTAATGCGGATGCCGAAAGCCTTGTTCGGCCCAAAGCGCATGCCCGTATCGACATGGCCGCCAAACTGGCTGTCCATGCCATAGGTGCCGGTGACGCGCGTGAAGGGCTCATCGCCCGCGCGCTTGGGTACGAGATTGATGCTGCCGCCAAGCGCACCGCCCGAAACCGCCGTGCCGTTGAGGAAAGCGGAAGCGCCTTTCAGCACCTCGACGCGCTCAAACATTTCAAGGCCGACAATCTGGCGCGGCGTGATGCCATAGACGCCATCGATCGAGATATCCGCCGAGCTGAGCGGAAAGCCGCGGATCATGAATTCTTCGCCCGAATTGCCGAAGCCGAAACCGGAGCGCACTGACGGATCGTTCGCCAGAATGTCGGCGACGGTCTGCGCCTGCTGATTGCGGATCGTCTGCTCCGTATAGCTCGTGACGCTGAACGGCACATCCATGATGTCCTGATTGCCGAGCACGCCGATACGCCCGCCACGCGCCACCTGCCCGCCAGCATAAGGCTGGGGCAGATCATCGTGTTTCACGGCCTGGGCATCAACTTCGAGCGGCGCAAGCACGGTCGCATCGCTCTTTTGTGCTTGTGCGTCCTGCGCGATGGCGGGCGAAACGGCTAGCACGCTCACGCTCGCCGACACAAGAAGAAGGGCCCGCGCCGCCCGGCGCGCATTCGAGGCGCAGAACAATGATTTCGACATTCGCTTGATATCCCCCAGCATTCCTCTGCACCCCGTGATGTGTGCTTGAGCCTACCTATCGCAGATGATAGTTATTCGCAATATCAGACAGGACACGACGCGACTAATTCTGTCGCTCTGTGGTGCGACATCGTGCCCTGCCTTCGCTCCCGCAGCATTTTTCTCCTTGAACTCACTCTGGAATGCCTCTAAATAGCAACTATCAGTTTGGAGCTATTCCAGAAGTTCCCTAAAAACCTAGTTCAGGAGCCAGTTTATGAGCGTACTCGTCGGTAAAGCCGCCCCCGATTTCACCGCAGCCGCTGTCCTTCCCAACGGTGAGATTGTCGAAGATTTCAATCTGAAGGCGCATCTCAAGGGCTCTTACGGCCTCGTTTTCTTCTATCCGCTCGATTTCACCTTCGTCTGCCCCTCCGAAATCCTCGCCTATTCGAACCGCGTGCCGAAATTCGAGGCGATGAACGTGAAGGTCGTGGCCGTATCGGTGGACAGCCAGTTCACGCATGCCGCCTGGCGCAATACGGATCCCAAGGAAGGCGGCCTCGGCCCGGTGAAGTTCCCGATGGTGGCCGACATGACGAAGCAGATCGCGCGCGACTATGACGTGCTGATCGA
>CAZLLB010000199.1:4774-6298 GCA_964560165.1 uncultured Parvibaculum sp.
GATGTCGAGAACTATCCGGGCTTTGCCGAGGCCATTCAGGGTCCCTGGCTGATGGAGCAGATGGAAGCGCAGGCGCGCCATGTGGGCGCCAATATCGTCGGCGATACGATCGTCAATGCCGATCTCAGCAAACGCCCCTTCCGCCTCGTGGGCGACAGCGGCACGATCTACACGTCTGACGCTGTCATCATCGCGACGGGCGCGCAGGCAAAGTGGCTCGGCCTGCCCTCTGAGCAACATTTTCAGGGCTTCGGCGTTTCGGCTTGCGCAACATGCGATGGCTTTTTTTATCGCAACAAGGAAGTGCTGCTGGTCGGCGGCGGCAACACGGCCGTCGAAGAAGCAATGTTCCTGACGAATTTCGCTTCCAAGGTGACGGTGATCCACCGCAAGGATCACTTCCGCGCCGAGAAGATCATGCAGGAGCGCCTGTTCAAGAACCCGAAGATCGAAGTCCTGTGGGACTCGGTCGTCGATGAGGTCGTCGGCGATGATGAGCCGCGCGGCGTCACTGGCGCGAAGGTGACGAACGTGAAGACCGGCGAGACGCGAGTGCTTCCGGCGCATGGCCTCTTCGTCGCCATCGGTCACAAGCCCGCGACGGAACTCTTTGAAGGCCAGCTCGACATGAAGCCGGGCGGCTATCTGAAGGTTGTGCCGGGCACAGCGACAACGAATATTCCCGGCGTCTTTGCTGCGGGCGACGTGACGGATGACGTCTATCGTCAGGCCGTGACGGCGGCAGGCATGGGCTGCATGGCGGCGCTGGAGTCGGAACGGTTTCTGGCGGCGCAAGAGAGCCAGTTGAAGACGGTGGCGGCCGAATAAGGCCCTCACCCCCCACGCCTTCGGCGCGGGTCCCCCCCTCTTGCAGAGGGAGCGGGGATGTGAGAGGCGCATCCTTTCAAGCCCTTTCCCTCTGGGAGAGGGCTTGGTGAGGGCCTTCTCTACAAGCCAATCAATTCCAGCAAGGCGCTCATGTCATAAAACACATGGGCGCCTTCGTTTTTGAGGGCGGCGGCGTCCGTGTGCGGATCGCCTGCAAAGCCAAGCACCGGCATGCCGGCGGCGATGGCGGCCTGCACGCCGGGCACGCTGTCTTCGATGACGACGCAAGCCTCAGGCGCATAGCCCATCGACTTCGCGGCGAAGAGAAAGAGGTCCGGCGCGGGTTTGCCATGCGCCACCTGCTCGGCGCTGAACAGCACGTGCTCGACCAACGGCAGAAGGCCCGAACTGCCAAGCGTGAAGCGCATCTTCTCGAATTTGCCTGATGAGGCGACGCAGAAGGGAACCGCGCGCGACTGCAACGCAAGCAATACCTCCCTGACGCCGGGCACCGCTTCGACGCCCGTCGCGAAAGCCTTGAGTGTTTCGTCGCGGATATAATCGGGCCAGTGATCGCCAAGCGAACGGCCTATCGCCTCTTCGACATGCGCCATGACGGCGTTCATCGTCTTGCCGACGAACAGCCTGCGGCACTCCTCATAGGAAATATCGTAGCCGTCTTCCGCCAGCACACGC
>CAZLLB010000200.1:0-420 GCA_964560165.1 uncultured Parvibaculum sp.
CCGATGACGAGCTCTGCATCCCGGCGCTCGAGGCGGGCCTGAACTTCATCCGCCTCGCGACGCCGACGACCGACGACAAGCGGCTTCCCGCCGTTCTCGCCAACACGTCCGGGTTTGTCTATTACGTGTCGATCAACGGCATTACCGGCTCGGCAAGCCCTGAGGCGCGTGACGTTGCCGCCGCCGTCGCCCGCATCAAACGGCACACGCAATTGCCGGTCGCTGTCGGTTTTGGCATTCGCACACCGGCACAGGCGGCCAGCATCGCCAAAGCTGCCGATGGCGCGGTTGTCGGCTCGGCCATCGTGACCGCCATTGCCGCCGAACTCGACGCGCAAGGCAAAATGAAATCCGGCGGACCCGCCCGTGTGCTGGAACTGGTGGCCAATCTCGCCAGCGCCGTGCACGGCGCGCGCGTTG
>CAZLLB010000200.1:430-6285 GCA_964560165.1 uncultured Parvibaculum sp.
TCACCAATGTCGTTCGCCCGAGAATCCAGCGCGTCTTCAAGAAAAAGGCCGATCAGACGCCGGATAATCTCTGGCGCAAATGTCCGGCCTGCAATGAAATGATCTTCCACCGCGATCTCGATGCGGCGCTGAATGTATGCCCGCATTGCGGCCATCACATGAAGCTCAGCACAGCGGCGCGTTTGAACTCGCTCTTTGATAACGGCCAATTCCAGACCGTAACCGTTCGGGGTGTGCCGCTCGACCCGCTGAAATTCCGCGACCAGAAGAAATATCCCGACCGCTTGAAAGAGGCGCGCGCCAAGACGGGCCGCGACGACAGCGTCACTGTCGCGCATGGTCCGCTCGATGGCATCGAAACCGTGATGGCGATACAGGATTTTGCCTTCATGGGCGGTTCGCTGGGCATGGCGGCAGGCGAGGCGATCATCAAGGGTGCGGAAGTCGCCATTGAAAAGCATGCGCCCTACGTTCTGTTTTCAGCCGCGGGCGGCGCGCGTATGCAGGAAGGCATTCTCTCGCTGATGCAAATGCCGCGCACGACCGCCGCCGTGCAGATGCTGCGCGAGGCCGGACTTCCCTATATCGTCGTTCTCACCGATCCGACGACGGGCGGCGTGCTCGCCTCTTATGCGATGCTCGGCGACATCCATATTGCCGAGCCGGGCGCGCTGATCGGTTTTTCGGGCCGCCGCGTTATCGAGCAGACGATCCGCGAAAAACTGCCCGACGATTTCCAGAAGGCCGAGTTCCAGTTCGATCACGGCATGATCGACATGATCGTGCACCGCCATCAGCTCAAAGAGACGCTGGCGCGCACCATCCGCATTCTGACGCACAAGCCGAAGCTCGCGCCGATGGCCAATGTGCCCGCCCATATGGGCCGTGGTTGAATTGAACACAACCGATGCCAGTGCAGTCATTCTCGAACGGCTGACGAAGCTCCACCCGAAGCTGATCGACCTTTCGCTTGAACGTATAAAACGCTTGCTCGCGGCGCTCGGTCATCCCGAGCGCGCTTTGCCGCCCACGTTTCACATTGCGGGCACCAACGGCAAAGGTTCTGTTTCGGCCTATCTGCGCGCCTGCCTTGAGGCGGGCGGCTACGGCATTCACAGCTATACCTCGCCGCATCTCGTGCGCTTCCATGAACGCATTCGTCTGTCGGCTCATCCCAAAAGCGCCGAGATAGGCGAAGCGGAACTCTCTGCCTTGCTTGATGAATGCGAGCGCATCAATGCTGGCCAGCCGATCACTTTTTTCGAGATCACGACTTGCGTGGCGATGCTTGCCTATACACGCCACGCCGCCGATGCGCTGATCCTTGAGGTCGGTATGGGCGGGCTCTACGACACCACCAATGTCATCGACAAGCCTGCCATCACCATCATCACGCCGGTCGATCTCGACCATCAGGCATTTCTGGGCAACACAATTGCTGAAATTGCCGTGGAGAAAGCGGGCATTCTGAAGCCCGGCGTTCCCGGCGTCATCGGTTTGCAGACGGATGAAGGTCGCGCCGTCATCGAAGCGCGCGCGAGAGAAATCGGGGTGCCACTTTTCATCGCCGGGCAAGATTTCAGCACGCATGAAGAGCAGGGCCATCTCGTCTATCAGGACGAACAGGGACTGCTCGACCTGCCGCTGCCGAAACTTCTGGGACGCCACCAGATTGACAATGCGGGCATTGCCATCTGCGCGCTGCGGCAGGCGAAGATGCTGCCGCTTGAAACAAGCGCCATCGCGCAAGGGCTGCGCGATGTCGAGTGGCCAGCGCGGATGCAGCGGCTGACGCGCGGGCCGCTGGTCGCACGGCTTCCGGCCCATGCCGAGCTGTGGCTCGACGGTGGGCACAATCCGCAAGCGGGGCGCGCCGTTGCGCATCTGATGGCGGATTTTGCGCAAAGTGCACCGAGCCCGCTGATGATGATTGTCGGCATGAAAGATACAAAAGACGCGCGCGGTTTCTTCGCGCCCTTTAACGGCCTCACCGCGCATGTGGAAACGATCGCCATTCCGGACGATCCGGCCTGTCTCTCGCCCGAAATACTGGCAGAGGCCGCGCGCGCGGCGGGGCTCGACGCCACGCCTGCCGCTTCTGTCGATGAAGCGATGAGTCGCGTACTAGCACGGGCGGGCGCGACGCCGCCGCGCATCCTCATTTGCGGATCGCTTTATCTTGCCGGTGCCATCCTCACCGAGAACGGCTGAGACTACTCAGCCGCCTCGATGTGGGGCGCGGCTTCCGCATCGACAAGCGATGCGGCTTCGGCGGGTTTGGCTTTTTTCGTCGCGGCCTTTTTCGGTCCAGCCCGCTTAGCGGCGACCGGCTTCTTCACCGATTTCTGCCCGAGCTTTTCCTTCACAGCCGCAGCCTCCGCCGCTGCAACTTCCGCTGGCACGGCGGCGCGCGCGATACCCGCCCGCCCGGTCACGCCAGTTTTCACGTGCTGGTCTTTGGTCGCGGCCATCATTTCATCGAAAGATTCCTGGATGCACTCGGCATAGAAGGCCGGGTCCGGGATCATCTCGCGGCAGGAGGTGAAGGAAATCGTGATCTCGCCGCAATAGCTGAAGACCGGATGGATGATGCCCATGCCGTCAAGGATCGGCCCCAGACCGAACTGCGTGACGAGGCGCGCGCCGGTCATGTAGAGCGGAATTTGCGGCCCCGGAATATTGGTGATGACCGTGTTGAAGATCGGCGTGATGCGGTTTGCCAAGCCGAGGTTCGTATAGAGACGCGCGGCGAGGCCCGCCACTGTCGAAGGAATGAACTGCGAATAATCGGTCAGCGTCGAAGCGCCGATGGCGTTGGTCATTTCCTTGGAGTTGGTCGTCGATTCAAAAACGGCGACGAGACGCGCCAGAGGATCGGCAATATCGGAGCGCACCGCGACCGACATGGCGCTGACCTGATTGCCCGCCGATTTCTGCTGATCCTTTGAGCGCACCGAGATCGGTGCCATGGCGATCAGCGAATCTTTGGGCAATTCGTTTTTCGATGAGAGATATTTGTTGAGCGCGCCACCAACAATCGCGATGACCGCGTCATTGACCGTCGCGCCTTCGACCGCGTTCTTGATCGCTCGAATATCTGAAAGTCTGAATGAGCGGCCATCGAAGACACGATGCGGCGAGACCTTGCCATTGAAGCGCGTGCGCGGCACCGCGCCAACGCGCTTCAGCTTGCCCGCCGAGAGGCCGATGCCGAGCCGCGCCAGTGCGGGCACGGATTCGACGACGACGCGGGCGAGCTTGAAGGGCTGGCGCACATTATTGACCGAGGTGCGCGAGAGCAGCTCCACGGCGGTCGGCATGCGCTCGGGCAGCCAGGCTTTTTCCGGCGGCGTCGGCACGGCATCGGCTTCGATGTCATGCACGGCGGCGGTCATTTCAGCGCCGGAAACGCCGTCGATCGCTGCGTGGTGAACCTTGGAAACGATGGCGAAGCTGCCCTTGGGCAGGCCCTCGACATTGTCGAGACCTTCAATGACGGTGAATTCCCAGAGCGGGCGCGTCGTATCCATCGGCCGGGCGTGAAGACGGGCCACCTGAATGCAGAGCTGGCGCCAGTCGCCGGGCTTGGGGAGCGCGATGTGACGGACATGATATTCGATGTCGAAATCAGGGTCTTCCAGCCAATAGGGATGATCGAGGCTCAGCGGCACACGGACGATGCGCTGGCGGAATGAGCGCGCGAGATGCAGCCGGGATTCGTAATTTTTGAGAATTTCCTTGAATGCCAGCACTCCGCCTTCAACCGTCGCCTGATCGTAAATGGCGACCGATCCTATGTGCATCGGTGCGTTCGCTGTTTCAAAATACAGGAACGAGGCATCCATCGCGCTAAGTTGTTCCATTGACCTTCCTCCCCAGGGGTCGGAGAAATTCCACTATCTCCTAGTGGAAAGGAAACCACTTTGCCCCGGCAGAGTCCAAGAGCTTTCGCACGCCGAAGCGCCGGGCGCGCAAAACAAAAGGGCCGATCTTTCGATCAGCCCTTCAAAATTGTGATTTTCCGTCGTTTTCAGATCGAGCTTTCGATCCATTCGACGATCTTGCCCTTGGGCAGCGCGCCGACCTTGGTGGCAGCGACTTGACCGTCCTTGAAGATCATCATCGTCGGAACGCCGCGAACGCCATATTTGGTGGGCGTGTTGGGGTTT
This sequence comes from uncultured Parvibaculum sp., assembly GCA_964560165.1. Classification (GTDB taxonomy): domain Bacteria; phylum Pseudomonadota; class Alphaproteobacteria; order Parvibaculales; family Parvibaculaceae; genus Parvibaculum. The sequence continues at coordinate 4,600 of CAZLLB010000200.1, forward strand.
TCGTCGATGTCGATCTTGGCGACGCGGAGCTTGCCGCCATATTCCTTGGCGATCTCCTCCAGCGCCGGGGCGATCTGCTTGCAGGGGCCGCACCAGGTCGCCCAGAAGTCCACCAGCACAGGGCCAGAAGCGTCGAGCACGTCGCTCTCAAAGGAGGAGTCGGTGACTTTTTCCGTCATGTCAGTCCTTTCCGGGCCAGCGGCAATTCGCCAGCCTAGGCCTTCACAAAGAGGCCAGAAGTGATGTTTCGTTGATGTGAATCTAGGAACCCGGCTCCCGAAGGTCAAGATTGACAGAGGGGCTGCGCAGTGCCGCATCCAGCGTCGCAGGGGGCAGTTCCATCAGCCTCGGGCCATCAGTCCAGAGGAGCGCGCAGGTGATTTCGCGGCCTGGATAGATGCTGGCCAGCAAGGCTCGATAAGCGGCCATCTGGGCGAGATAGGCGTTATTTACGTGCGCGATATCGGGAGGCGCGGGGCGGTTTGTCTTGTAGTCGATGACCAGAACGCGCGCGGGCGTGACGCAAAGGCGATCGATCTGGCCGGAAACGAGCGTCTCCTTTCCCGCAAATATGATGGTGCCGACAAGCGCCGTTTCGGCGCGGCTGCCGGGGCCGAAAATGTCCGTGAAAGTGGGGTCGCGCAGGGTGGCGAGCGTCGATGCCGCTATCTCGGCGCGCGCGGCTTCATCAAGCTTATAGGCAGGACTTTCGAGAAGCCGGAGACCCGCCGTCTCGCGCTCGGCATCGGCAAGCTCAGGCAGGGTTTGCAGGAGGCGGTGGATCAGCTTGCCGCGCAGGAAGCGCGTGTTCTTGTCGCCATCAAGCGGGGAAAGCGCTGGCGGCTCCACGGGGCCTTCCGGCGGCAGGCGCGACGGCGCGAGCGGACGCGAGGGCGATGGCTCAAGCGCTGCCGCAGTGCGCGCCCATGGTGGTAGCGAGGTTGCAACCGCGGCAGCGGCGATGGCTTGCGGCTTGACCGCGGCGCGCTGCTCGCCCTCGATGCGCCAGATCGTATGCGTCTCGTCGAGGGTGATTTCTTTCGCCAGCGGCTTCAGCGAGGCGGCGATCAGGCTGTACCAGCAATCCTCAGTGGGCTCGCGCGAGCCTTGATAGCCCGCCACATAGAGACGATCTCGGGCGCGGGTCATCGCGACATAGAGGAGGCGGCGATATTCCTCCGTCTGCGCACGGCGATGCAGATCGCGCGCGGCACCCGTCACCAGATCCTCGTCTTTCTTGCGCACCGGCCAGAGAAGCAGCGGCGGCTCGGTCGGCAAGGCGATCAGCCCCGGATCGTGGCTCGGCCCCGGCGCGCTCGTCGTGTCCGGCATGAAAACGATTTCAGCTTCGAGACCCTTTGCACCATGAACCGTCATGATGCGCACCTCGTCGCGTCCCTTGTCCATGTCGCGCTTGATCTCCGCGCCGCCGCGCTCGACCCAATGCAGGAAGGCCTGCATGGAGACAGCGTGGTCGCGCTCGAAGGCGAGCGCCAGGCTCAGGAATTCATCGATCGGATCACCAGCATCGGTGCCGAGGCGTGAGAGAAGTTTCAGCCTGCCCTGCTCTTCGCCCAGCACATGCGCGAAAAATTCATAAGGCGGTTCGAAATCGGCGCGGGCGAGAAGCCGGACCAGCAGGTCGTGCGCGGCTTTGAACCTTCCGTTCTCTTTCGCGCGCTTTTG
>CAZLLB010000201.1:0-6271 GCA_964560165.1 uncultured Parvibaculum sp.
ACGGCGGATTTCATGCTTACTTCTCGTCAAACTCGATCGTGTAATTCTCGATGACCGTGTTGGCGAGCAGCTTGCTGCTCATTTCTTCGATCGCGGCGCGGGCTTTGCTCGCGTCTTTTTCCGTGAGTTCGACTTCGAAGAACTTGCCCTGACGGACACTTGCGACATTCGGGAAACCTAGCGAACCGAGCGCGCCTTCGATGGCCTTACCTTGCGGGTCGAGCACACCATTCTTCAACATCACTTTGATGCGGGCCTTCATTGGTCGTCGTATCCTTTATTTAACAAGAGTAGGTCCGCGGCGTTTCGGCTCATTCTCGAAGAGAATGCCGAGGCGGCGCGCGACTTCCTGATAGGCTTCGATCAAACCGCCCATATCGCGGCGGAAGCGATCCTTGTCGAGCTTGTCGTTGGTGCGAGTGTCCCACAAACGGCAGCTATCGGGGCTGATTTCGTCGGCAAGAACGACGCGAACCATGTCACCTTCATATAGGCGACCGAACTCGACTTTGAAGTCTACCAGACGAATACCGATGCCGAGGAAAAGCCCGGCGAGGAAGTCATTGATGCGCAAGGCGAGCGCCATCATGTCGTCGATTTCCTGCGGCGTTGCCCAGCCGAAAGCCGTGATGTGTTCTTCCGAAACCATCGGGTCGCTGAGTTCGTCGCTCTTGTAATAGAACTCGATGATCGAGCGGGGGAGGGTGGTGCCCTCTTCTATGCCGAGGCGCGTCGTCAAAGAACCGGCGGCAACATTGCGGACGACGACTTCGCAGGGAATGATTTCGACTTCGCGGATCAACTGCTCGCGCATGTTGATCGCACGGATGAAATGCGTCGGCACACCAATGTCGTTGAGCTTGGTGAAGATATATTCGGAGATGCGATTATTGAGGACGCCCTTGCCCTCAATAGTTGCGTGTTTCTGATTGTTGAAGGCGGTCGCGTCGTCCTTGAAATGCTGGATCAGAGTGCCTGGCTCGGGGCCCTCATAGAGGACCTTGGCCTTGCCCTCATACACGCGTCTGCGGCGGCTCATGTCATGATTCCAATCGGTTGCCCGAGTTTGCGGAGAATTCGGGTCGGTACCACGAGGGCGGCGGGAGACTCGGAGGGCGTGGAATCGCCCCGCTCGCTCGCGCGCAAGTTACTCTAAGCATCGCGGCTATACAATGCGACTGGCGGGCCGATCTTCAGGTGAATAAAAAACCGCTAAATCATATACTTAGCTAATTAGTCGCAGCATGTGGCTCAGTCTCGCTTGGCTGTTGATTTGGCCGCTGCGCGCAGCTATATGCCTAAGCCACATATACGGTTGTCCCTTGGAGTATTCATGTCCAGCTTCGACAAACGCGCAGACAGTTTCGAGAACAAGTTCGCCCATGACCGCGAGCTGCAATTCAAGGTGGCCGCGCGCCGTAACAGGCTGCTGGGGCTATGGGCCGCCGGCCTGATGGGCATGGAGGGCGATGCCGCCACCGCCTATGCCAAGGAGGTCGTGGTCGCCGACCTCGCCGAAGCGGGGGACGAGGACGTGTTCCGCAAGATCCGTGGCGATCTCGACGCCAAGGGCGTCCAGCAGTCGGACCATCAGATCCGCCGCACCATGGAAGAACTCTTCGCCGAAGCGAAGACGCAGGTCCAGAACGAGGGCTGATAGCCTGGTTGCCTGACGTTGCCGAAGTTGTCGGCAAGTTGTCTGTATTGTCGGCCCAGACGCCTGCAAACATGTTGTCTTAAAGTAGCCTCCGGCCGGGCTTGATGCCCGGCGCGGAGGCCGCTTGCGTTGCTGCTCGAGTCATATTATGAATGAACCATTCAGTTATATGAATCCAGGAGATCGAGCATGAGCGCGAAAGGAGCCAGCGGCGCGGTCGAGGACGCGGCAAAGCGAGGATTGGCCGGTTTGTTTTCGGGGGCGAAGTCGGGGCTGGCGGTCGCCGCCGTACTGCTTTTTCTTATGCCCGGTTTGGCGAGCGCGGAGGGGTGGAGCCATTACGGCGGCGATGCGGGTGGCACGCGCTATGTGGCGGGGGGGAACATTACCCCCGCCAATGTCGGCGGACTGGCCGAGGCGTGGCGGATTTCGACGGGCGCGCTTCAGGGGAAGTCCGACGAGGTGCGCAAGCGCTATGCCTTCGAGGGGACGCCGATCCTGGCGGGCGGGCATCTTGTTCTGTGTACGTCTTTTAATGAGGTGCTGGCGCTCGACCCCGAGAGCGGGGCGGTGCGCTGGCGCTACGACCCGAAAATCGCGCTCGACCAGAAACCCGGCAACCAGTTCATTTGCCGGGGTGTCGCCCACTGGACGGATGCAGCGGCGAAAGCGGATGCGGCCTGCGCCTCGCGCATCTTCATGGGGACGAATGACGGGCGGCTGATCGCGCTCGACGCGCGGGACGGCAAGCCTTGCGCGGATTTTGGACGTGATCCGAAACATCCCGGCGAGATCAATGCGGGCGCGGACAGGCCGCTGGTCTGGCCGGGCGAATTTCAGATCACCTCACCGCCGGTCGTCAGCCACGGCATCGTCGTCATCGGTTCAGCGATCAGTGACAATCGCCGCGCGGATGCGCCCAAGGGCACGGTGCGCGCCTTCGATGCGCGAAGCGGCGCGGCGAAATGGAATTTCGATCCGGTGGCGCGCGGCGCGGCAGAGAGGCCGGGTAACTGGCTGCCGCAAGCGGCGGCGCATACGGGGCAGGCGAATGTCTGGGCACCGATGTCGGTGGATGAGGCGCGCGGGCTTGTCTTCCTGCCGACGTCGAGCCCGGGCCCGGATTTTTTCGGCGGCTTGCGCAAGGGCGATAATCGCTATTCGGATTCAGTCGTGGCGCTGAAGATAGAGACAGGCGAGGTCGCATGGGCGTTCCAGACCGTGCATCACGATGTCTGGGATTATGATCTGCCTGCGCAACCGACGCTGGCCACGCTGGCGCGGGATGGAAAACCTGTCGATGTGGTGGTGCAGGTGACGAAGACGGGTTTCATGTTCGTGCTTGAGCGCGACACGGGCAAGCCGTTCTTCGGCGTCGAGGAACGCGCGGTGCCGCAAGGCGGCGTGGATGGCGAAGCGCTGTCGCCGACGCAGCCTTTTCCGGTGAAGCCGCCCGCGCTGGTGCCGCAGAAACTCGACAAGGGTGGCGCGTGGGGCGTTGCTTATTTCGACAAGCGCGCTTGCAATGCAAAGCTCGATAAAGCGCGCAGCGACGGCATCTTTACGCCGCCCTCGCTGGAGGGAACGGTCATCTATCCGTTCACCGGTGGGGGCGCGAACTGGGGTGGGATGGCGTTTGATCCGGCGCGCAAGATCGCAGTCGTCAATGTCAATATCGCGGCGCATATCGTGACGCTGTTTCCGGCGGGTGAATTCAAAGGGCGCAAGGATGCGGACGGCCATGCGGAGATTTCGCCGCAGGAAGGAACGCCTTATGGGATGCGGCGCGATCTCTTCGTGTCGCCACTCGGGCTGCCATGCACGCCGCCGCCATGGGGTAAGCTCGTTGCGGTCGATTTGAATGACGGCACGATAAAATGGAGCGAGCCACTCGGCACGATCCGCGATCTTGCGCCCGTGCCGCTGCCGCTCAATTGGGGCGTGCCGAATTTCGGCGGGCCGCTGGTGACGCAGAGTGGGCTGATCTTCATCGGTGCGGCGATGGATAACTATCTACGCGCCTTCGATGTGGAGACGGGTAAGGAATTGTGGAAGGGCCGTCTGCCTGCGGGCGGGCAGGCAACGCCTATGTCCTATGTGTGGAAGGGCAAGCAATATGTCGTGATCGCTGCGGGCGGGCATGCGCGGGCGGGGACGAAGATCGGCGATGAGGTGGTGGCTTATGCGTTGCGGTGAGAGGTGCGTGTGGGTGGTGCGCGCGTTGGGGCCTCGTCCTTCGAGACGCCGCTGCGCGGCTCCTCAGGATGAGGAGCTATTTAAATTGACCGTACACGAATAATCAACTTGAATTTCAATTCAATCAGGCCCGTTCAATGCCTGCTGCGCGGCGGGCTTTTACGTTCGAGCCAGAGTTTCAGGACGAGGGTGAGCAGCGCCAGCAGTGTGAGGATCGAGGCGGCGGCGAAAGCGCCGGTGGTGTTGTAGTCGTTGAACAAGAGTTCGATCTGGAGGGGGAGCGTGTTGGTTTCGCCGCGGATGCTGCCGGAGACGACGGAGACGGCGCCGAATTCGCCCATGACGCGGGCGTTGCAGAGGATGACGCCGTAGAGCAGGCCCCAGCGGATGTTGGGAAGCGTGACGCGGAGGAATGTTTGCAGGCCGGTCGCGCCGAGGGAGACGGCGGCTTCTTCGTCTTCCGCGCCTTGCGTTTGCATGGTGGCGATGAGTTCGCGGGCGACGAAGGGGCTCGTGACGAAAAGGCTGACGAGGAAGATGGCCGGGATCGAGAACATGATCTGGATGTCGTGAGCTTGCAGCCACGGGCCCCAGAGGCCTTGCATGCCATAGAGAAAGAGATAGGCGACGCCGGCGACGATGGGCGAAACGGAATAGGGAATTTCGACCAGCGCGACGAGCACACCCTGACCGCGGAATGTGTGGCGCGTGACGGCCCAGGCGACGCAGATGCCGAAGACGGTGTTGATCGGCACGACGACGATCGCGGTGAGAACGGTGAGCCAGACGGCGTGGAGCGTGTCGGGCTCCAGGATCTTGGCGGCGTAGAGCGCGATGCCTTCGCGGAAGGCCATGGTGAAGATGACGACGAGCGGCAGGCCGAGCAGCAGCGCGGAGACGATGCCGCCCAGCGCGATGAGGGTCCATTTGACGCGAGGCGATGCGCCGACGCGATTGCTTATCTCGCGGCGGGTTGTGGTGTCGCTCATGCTTCGCCCTTTTTGGTGTAGCGAAGCTGCCAGACCTGAATGAGATTGGTGAAAAGCATCAGTGCGAAAGCCATGACGAGAAGGACGGTCGCGTAGGCGGCGGCGGCTTGATAGTCGAATTCTTCGAGGCGAATGAAAATCAGCAGGGCGGCGATTTCGGTTTTCATTGGCAGGTTGCCCGCGATGAAGACGACCGCGCCGAACTCGCCAAGGCTGCGCGCGAAGCCAAGCGTGCAACCGGCAAGGAAGGCCGGAAGGATCGCCGGGAAAATGACGCGGGCAAAAATGACGAGGTCGCTTGCGCCGAGGGAGCGGCCTGCTTCCTCGGTTTCGATGTCGATATCTTCAAGCACCGGCTGGACGCTGCGGACGATGAAGGGAAGGCTGGTGAAGGCCATGGCGATGGCGATGCCAGCGGGCGCATAGGCGATCTTGAGGCCCAGCGGTTCGAGATACTGACCGAGCCAGCCGTTGCGCGCGAAAAGCGCGGTGAGCGCTATGCCCGCGACGGCGGTGGGCAGCGCGAAAGGCAGATCGACAAGCGCATCAAGGAGGCGGCGGCCGGGAAAATCATAGCGCACCAGAATCCATGCGAGCAGCAGGCCGAAAGCACCGTTGAAAAGCGTCGCGTAGAAGGCGGCGGAGAGCGTGATCTTGAAGGAGGCAAGCGCGCGTGGCGAGGAAATGATGGCGAAAAATTCCGACGGCGAGAGGCTGGCGGCCTTCATCAGCAGCGCGGCGACGGGCAGCAGCACGATCAGCGCCAGATAGACACCGGTGGTGCCAAGCGTCAGGCCGAGGCCCGGCAGGGCGCGTTTTTGCCGTCGTGACATGTGTGGTCCAGGTAGGGAGCGGGTGTGGGTGTTGTGGCACGGCTAGCGGTAGATTTGCCAGTAGGGCGGGTGCGTTGGGCCTTGCCCTTCGAGACGGCGCTGTGCGCCTCCTCAGGGTGAGGAGAGAGGGGTATTTCGTCATTGCGAGGAGCGGAGCGACGAAGCAATCCAGTCTTCGTGGTTTCTGGATTGCTTCGCTTGCGCTCGCAATGATGGAGCCTGCACCTTCTAGCGCAGCGTGAAAAGCTGATCCAAGGTGCCGCCGCTCTTCAGATGTTCATCGTTGACCTTTTTCCAGCCGCCGAAGACTTCATCGACGGTCAGAAGTTTGACCGGAGCGAACTGGCTGGCATTTTCTTTCGCCACGGCTTCGTCGCGGACGCGGTAGAAATTTTTGGCGATGATCTTTTGCGCGGCGGGCTCGTAGAGGAAGTTCAGATAGGCGGTGGAAACCTTGCGTGAGTTGCGCTTGTCCACAACCTTATCGACCACGGCGACGGGGAATTCGGAGACGAGGCTTTGGGGCGGCGTTATGACTTCGTAGCCGTCTTTCTCATGTTGTTTGGCTATGCCATAGGCTTCGGCCTCGAAGGTGA
>CAZLLB010000202.1:0-6244 GCA_964560165.1 uncultured Parvibaculum sp.
CGTAGAAGCTCGTCTCGTTGGACGAGCCCATGGCGAACTCGTCATTGTTGAGCTTACCCAACATCACGGCGCCATCGCGCCAGAGGTTCGACGTGACGGTTGACTCATAGGGCGGCACGAAACCGTCGAGGATGTGGCTGCAAGCGGTCGTGAGAACGCCCTTCGTCGCGAAGAGATCCTTGATGCCGAGAGGCAAGCCTTCAAGTGCCCCGCCCTCGCCCTTGGCAAGTCTGGTATCCGAGGCGCGCGCCATGTCGAGCGCCTTGTCGGCTGTGACAGTCACATAGGCGTTGAGCGCCTTGGCGCTCTCCATCTCTGCCAGATAGGCCCCGGTCAGTTCGACCGAGGTGATCTCTTTCTTTTTCAGCGCGTCACGCGCGCCAGCCAAGGTCAGCTTCGTCAGATCGCTCATCATTCCACCACTCTCGGCACGACATAGAAGCCGTCTTCGGACTTCGGCGCGTTGCTCGTCACTTCTTTCTGGAGGTCGCCGGACGTCACCACGTCCTCGCGCATCTTCATGATCACATCGACCGCGCTGGTCATCGGCTCGACACCCTTGGTGTCAACTTCGCTCAACTGTTCCACCCAGCCGAGGATGGTGTTGAGCTCGCCTTCAAGCGCCGGAAGCTCGTCGTCCCGGACTGCAATTCGCGCAAGCCGGGCGATGTGCCGGACCGTATTCTGATCGACGGACATGAGGTGCCTTTATTTCGGTTTTGAAAGAAGCCGCGCTGGACGGATCACCGTCCAGGTGCTGCGGCTCCCTTTCTCAAGGATTCGAGCGGAACATAACAAAGCCGGATGCCCCGCTGCAACGATGCCACTACTCTATATATCAGGATAATGCGTTGCGCCGGTTCATCCGGCCTCTTAAGTTCCGCCGAACAGAGATTTTTTAAGGGAAACCAAGGCTTGAGCGGCAATGTGAAGAACCTGAGCGAGCTTCGTGCGGCGCTAAAGCGCGGCGAAAGGCTGATGGGACTCGATCTTGGCTCGAAAACCATCGGCCTGGCGCTTACCGATGTAACGCTGACCGTCGCAAGCCCCTTCGAAACCATTCGCCGGACCAAATTCACCGCCGACGCAACGCGCCTGCTGGCGCTGGCGGCGGAACATCAGGTGGGCGGATTCGTGGTCGGCCTGCCAGTCAACATGGACGGTAGCGAAGGCCCGGCGGCACAATCGGCACGAACCTTCGCACGCAATCTGGAAAGACTGTCGCCGCTGCCGCTCGCCTTCTGGGATGAGCGCATGTCAACCGCCGCCGTCACCCGCACCCTGCTTGAAGCCGATGCCAGCCGGGCGCGGCGCGCGGAGGTAGTGGACAAAATGGCTGCGGCCTACATCCTTCAGGGTGCGCTGGAACGCTTGCGCAGCGTATAAGGATAATCAGGGGCCGCCCGAGGGACGCCAATTGCACGACGCCAACATGAAGCTGCCGCGCGAGCAGCGCCTGCTGCTGTTGCTGGTCGGCAGTTCTCTTTTCATCAATAATTACGATCTCGGCATCTTCGCCCTCGCCTTGCCGCAAATACAAGCGTCTCTGGCCATCCCTGAACAAAGCATCGGAGCCTATACCGGCATCATCCGGCTGGGGGTGCTATTCGCCTTCCCGCTCGCATTCATGGCTGACATTGTCGGCCGCAAGCGCCTGCTCATTTTCACGGTGAGCGGCATGACGCTGACGACCGTGCTCTCAGCCTTCGCGCAGAACGATGTTCAATTTCTGATCCTGCAAACGCTGGCGCGCTGCTTTTCCTATGCCGAGGACATGCTCTGCTATGTGATCATCGCCGAGGAAATCCACCCCAACATGCGCGGCTGGGCGCTGGGCCGCCTCGCAGCGCTCGGAACATTGGGCTACGCCCTGTCGTCGGTCCTCTATACGCAGATCGACCACCTGTCTCATGGCTGGCGCGATTTCTATATCATCGGGGCGCTGGGTCTCGTCATCATCCTGCTGGCGCGACGGTCCTTGCGGGAAACGAAAAGCTTCACTGCCCGCCGCGCCGCTCAGGCTGACATTCGCAAAAGCATGGCCAGCCATCTTGCCCCAATCGCCTCGCTTGCCCGTGCTTATCCGGGCCGCTTTGCGGCGCTCATCGCCACGACCATTCCCTATTCCTTTGGGCTCGCCGCCACCTTCGCTTTCATCTCAAAGTTCCTTCAGGAAACCCACGGCTATACGCCGCAACAAGTGGGCACGTTGCAGGTCTTCGGCGGCGCGCTCGCCATTATCGGCTATTTCGTTGCCGGTCGTTTGTCGGACGCCGTTGGACGGCGCATGGTGCTGGCCTTTTCGATCGCGCTGGCGACGGCCTGCCTCGGCGCTTTCTATGCGACCAGCAATTCACACCTGCTCATCGCGCTGTGGATCGGCGGGCTGTTCACCTATTTTGCTTCCGACGTGACGCTGTCGGCGCTCGGCAGCGAATTATTTCCGACTTCCTACAGGTCGACCTCGGCGCGCGCTCGCAGCGTCATCAATGCGACCGCAGCCATAGCGGGCCTCGCCGCCGAAAGCGTGCTCTACCCAATCGTCGGCAGCCATGCGACGGCGATCATCATCCTGCTCGCCTTTGCGCCACTTGCCATCATCCCCGTCCTGTTGTTTCTACCCGAGACGGCGCGCCGCTCTCTCGACGAGGTTTCGCCCGAAGTCGAACAGGTCTAATAGTTCCGAGGCGCCCAATTGTTCGCCATTGTCACGTCTCTCGTTCCCGTATTCCTGGTCGTCGGCCTTGGCTTTGCGCTGCGCCGCCGCGATTTTCCGGGTGAGGCGATCTGGGCACCGCTCGATCAACTCAATTATTTCATCCTCTTTCCCGCCTTGCTGCTCTACACGCTCGCAACCGCCGACCTCAGCAGCTTCGATGTATGGCCGATGGCGGCTGCGCTCGCTGCAGGGCAATTGCTGATCGTTGTCGTGCTGGTCGCGGGACGCAGCGTCTATAAAATCCCGGGGCCGGAATTCAGCAGTGTTTTTCAAGGTTCCGTTCGCTGGAATACCTTCGTCGCGCTGGCCGCAATCTCCTCGCTCTATGGCAAGCCGGGGCTGACCATGGCCGCCGTCGCTGTCGCCGTCATGGTTCCGATTTCCAATACCACCTGCGTCATCGCGCTGACGCGCTACGCGCTCAACATACCAGCCAACCCGCTGACACTCGCCCGCCTGCTGGTCAAAAACCCGCTGCTGATCGCCTGCGCCGCCGGGATATTCCTGAACGCTACCGGCATCGGCCTGACGCCATCGCTCGCGATCACCGCTCAGATCATCGGCAACGCATCGCTGACTTTGGGCCTGCTCTCTGTCGGCAGCGGCTTGCGCATCGGCCATATTGTCGAAGAAAAATGGGCGGTGCTTTACACGAGCCTTTTGAAGCTCATCCTCATGCCGCTGATCATGATGGGGGCGTGCTGGTTCTTCGGCGTCACCGGCCTACCGCGCCTCGTCATCCTCATCTGCGCCTCGGTGCCCGGCGCAACCTCCTCCTACGTGTTGGCCCGGCAACTTGGCGGCCATGTCGAATTGATGGCAAGCATCCTCACCGGCGCGACGGTGCTGGCCGTGCTGACGATGCCGCTGATGTTGTGGGTGTTCGGGTAGGCCCCTGCACCTATCGCGCTGGAATCGCCCGCTCCACGATCGCCCGCTGATCCACGCCCAGCGGCAGCGTTCCGTAGATATCACCCCAGTCGCGACCAAGCCGCGTCGCACAATAAGCGTCCGATACGGCGGCGGGCGCATGGCGGACGAGGATCGATCCGGCCGCGACCTTCGCCATCACTTCAACGATCTGGCGCGAGCGCCCTTCGAGCGAGCCTAAATCCGTGAAGGCGTCTTTCAGCGCGTCAAGCGCCCCGTCATAAGCAGCATTGGCTCCACGCGCGCTTTCAAATTCGGCGAGAACAACATCAAGTGCTTGAGGTTCGCGTGTGAGGGCACGTAGTACATCAAGGCACATGACATTGCCCGATCCTTCCCAGATCGCGTTGACCGGCATCTCGCGGTAGATACGCCCCGAAACGCCTTCCTCGACATAACCATTGCCGCCGAGACATTCCATCGCCTCGTAGCCGACATTGGGTGCGCGCTTGCAGACCCAATATTTCGCCACCGGCGTCATGATGCGGCGAAACGCTGCTTCCGCCTCATCCTCACCCGCGAGATCGAATGAACGCGCGACACGGAAGGAGAGCGCCGTCGCCGCCTCGGTCTCAAGCGCGAGATCGGCAAGCACATTCGCCATGAGGGGCTGGTCGATGAGTTTTTTCTGAAACACTGTCCGGTACGAGCAATGATGCACTGCTTGCGCAACCGCACCACGCATCAGCCCCGCCGAGGCGATAGCACAATCAAGCCGAGTATAGGTTGCCATCTCGATGATGTTGCGGACGCCGCGCCCTTCCTCACCGATGAGCCAGGCGCTCGCGCCCTGAAACTCTACTTCCGAAGACGCGTTTGACTTGTTGCCGACCTTGTCCTTCAGCCGCTGAATGGCGATGGCGTTTTCGACGCCATCCGGCATGAAGCGTGGCATCAGGAAGCAGGAGATGCCTCCCGGTGCTTGCGCCAGAACCAGAAACGCATCGCACATCGGCGCGGAGAAAAACCATTTATGGCCCGTGATCCGGTATTCCCGGCCCGGCCCACCGCCACCGACCGGCTCTGCAACGGTGGTGTTGGCGCGCACATCGGTGCCGCCTTGTTTCTCGGTCATGCCCATGCCGAAAGTGACGCCAGTTTTGTCCTTCGCCGGAATGAAGCGCTGGTCGTATTGCCGCGAGAGAATGCGCGGGATCCATTCCTTTGCCAGATCAGGCTGGAACAGCAGTGCCGGCACCGCCGCATTGGTCATGGTGACGGGGCAGCCATGACCGGGTTCGATCTGCGTCATCATGTAAGTGCCAGCGAGCCGCGAGACGACCGCGCCCTGCATGGGCTTCGATCCATCCTTCAGATAATCCCAAGGCGATCCATGCAGGCCCTGCTCAACCGAGAGTGCCATCAACTGATGGTAGGATGGATGAAACTCCACCTTATCAACCCTATGGCCAAAACGGTCGAAGCTCTTCAGCACCGGCAGGTAAGTGTTTGCCTGCCGTCCGAGATCGATCACTTCGGCGGTTCCGATCTTCGCGCCGAAACCGGTGAGCGACGCCCGCGCGGCCGCACCGCCTTCGCGCTCAACCGTCTCCCGCAGCGCATGATCAGAGGTGTAGAGGTTGTAATTCTCCAGCGGCGGCGGCTGGTTAAAGACTTCATGCGTGGCGAAAGCGCGAGGGCTGGTCATTGGAATTCTCCCTTCGATCCACCAGCGAGCCTATCACAGGTTGTCGCGCTATTTGGGCCTCGCCCTTCGAACCCACAAACGCCCTTGCCGCCCCTCGGAATCGGACCTATACAATGCCGTTTTAATGACCAACGCGGACAAACAGCCAACCTCCCTTATCCCGCATCGACACTTGCTGGGAATCGAGGGGCTTTCCGCCGCTGACATTACCGCCCTTCTCGACCTCGCCGACACTTACGTCGAACAAAACCGGCAGGTCGATAAAAAAGGCTCTGTCCTTCGCGGTCGCACACAAATCAATCTTTTCTTCGAGGCTTCGACCCGCACGCAAAGCTCTTTTGAGCTGGCGGGCAAACGCCTCGGCGCCGATGTGATGAACATGTCGGTCTCGTCTTCGTCGATCAAAAAGGGTGAGACGCTGATCGACACGGCGATGACGCTGAACGCGATGCACCCGGACCTCATCATCATCCGGCATGGCGACTCAGGCGCGGTCGAGCTTCTCGCGCAAAAGGTGAGTTGCTCGGTCATCAACGCAGGCGACGGCAGCCATGAACATCCGACGCAGGCGCTGCTCGACGCGCTGACCATCCGCCGCCGCAAAGGCACTCTGGAAGGCCAGACGGTCGCCATCTGCGGCGACATTCTCCATAGCCGCGTCGCCCGCTCAAACATTCTGCTTCTGAGCATCATGGGTGCGCGGGTCCGCGTCGTCGCACCGCCGACCTTATTGCCGACCGGCATTGACCGCTTCGGCGTCGAGGTCTTTCACGATATGCGCAAGGGCCTTGAGGGCTGCGACATCGTGATGATGCTGCGCCTGCAACTGGAGCGCATGTCAGGCTCCTACGTGCCCTCGCAGCGCGAGTATTTCCACTTTTACGGCCTCGACTACGACAAGCTCGCCAGCGCCAAACCGGATGCGCTCATCATGCATCCCGGCCCGA